>NZ_JASHFS010000015.1:0-66692 GCF_047460685.1 Streptococcus infantis
ATTGTAGACTATATTGATTACTACAACAACAAACGAATTAAGGTAAAACTAAAAGGACTTAGTCCTGTACAATACAGAATTAAATCCTTTGCTTAAATTAATTGTCTAACTTTTTGGGGTCAGTACAAAATCCCGACCTCTTTTTTTATTCTTCTTTAAATCCCTGTAATTTTAATGCAGCGAATAGTGCATTAGGCTTTTTAAAGTCTTCTATACCATCCGCTAGTGATTTAAAGAAATATGTGTTTTTTACTTTATCTAAATCTGCTTTTTCAAGATCGAGTTCCATAACGACTCTCATCTTTTTGTCCTCGGTGATAAAATATTCTACATTAACACCAGGCTCGTCCTTGATTTCAAGATACTCTGGACTATCTTCCATAGCTTCACGGAAGATTGCTTGGAATTCTTCAGGAGTAACTCCAGCAGGAATCTCCATGTTCATTTTCCCGAGCATCTCCATCTTGAAGTGTTTAACAACATCCGTATAAACAAATGTCATAGTGACATCAAATTCATCCATTTTCCCTTTAAGGATTTTTGTTTTTTCTTCTTTTACCTGACTCGACTGACTAGATGAATCAACCGAACTTGCTGTACTACTTGACTCTGTTGTTGCGGTGTTGGTTTGACCACAGCCAGCAAGAGCAAGTAACGCTGCAAAAATCAATCCTAAAACTTTCTTCATTCAAAGTCTCCTATTCCACACTGAAAAGGTATGGATAAACCGGTTGTTGACCTTGGTGGATTTCTACTTCTACATCTTCGAATTCTTCTGCGATTTCTTGGGCAATTTGGTTAGCCAATTCTTCGCTTCCATCTTCACCGATATAGAAGGTTACGATTTCACTGTCTTCATCCAACATATGTTTCAATGTTTCAGTCAGAGTTTGGTGCATATCAGGGTTTGATACGAGAATCTTACCGTCTACCATACCAAGATTATCATTTTCATGAATTTCCAAACCATCGATAGTCGTGTCACGAACGGCTGTTGTTACACTACCACTGACCACATCACCAAGGGCTGCAGTCATGCGTTCTTTATTCTCTTCGATAGACTTGCTTGGGTCAAATGCCAGAAGGCTAGTCAATCCTTGAGGAAGGGTACGAGCTTCTACCACAACAGCTGGTTGTTCTAAGACTTCAGCTGCAGATTGAGCTGCCATAAAGATATTTTTGTTGTTTGGCAAGAAAATGATGTTGCGAGCATTGACTTGCTCAACAGCCTTGATAAAGTCTTCTGTCGAAGGGTTCATGGTTTGTCCACCTTCGATGACATAGTCCACACCTTGAGCACGGAAGATGTCTGCCAATCCTTGTCCAGCTACTACTGCGATAAGAGCATATTCTTTTTCTTCAGCTGGTTTGCTGACTTTAGCTTCTTTTTCCACTTGCGCTTCGTGTTGGTTACGCATGTTATCGACTTTAACCTTAACCAAGCTACCATATTTGAGACCTTCTTGCATGACAAGACCTGGATCTTCTGTATGGACGTGAACTTTAACGATTTCATCGTCATTGACAACAAGCAATGAGTCCCCAAGTTCGTTCAAGTAGTTACGGAATTCTTCGTAGTCAAAGTCTTTTGCATAAGTTGGGCCTTGCTTAAGGGCAACCATGATCTCTGTACAGTAACCAAAGGTGATGTCTTCTGTTGCCACATGTCCAGCTACAGACTTGTGGTGTTCAGCATTGATCATTTCACTCATGTTGGCTGGAGTCGCTACAAAGTCCTCAGAAGCGCTATATTCACCAGTAAGAGCTGAAAGGAAGCCTTCATAGATGAAAACCAAACCTTGACCACCTGAGTCTACAACTCCAACTTCCTTCAAGACTGGAAGCATATCTGGAGTCTTCGCAAGGGCTGTTTTAGCTCCTTCCAAGGCTGCACGCATCACCTCAATAGCATCATCTGTCTGCTCGGCTTTTTTCTTAGCACCGATGGCAGCACCACGTGATACAGTCAAGATTGTTCCTTCAACTGGCTTCATAACGGCCTTATAGGCTACTTCAACACCTGATTGGAAGGCAAGAGCTAGGTCTTTTCCTGTTAACTCTTCTTTTGTCTTGATGGCTTGTGAAAATCCGCGGAAAAGCTGTGAAGTGATAACTCCTGAGTTCCCACGCGCACCCATCAAAAGACCTTTAGCCAAGATACTTGCAGCCTCACCAACAGTTGAAGCTGGTTTGTCTGCTACTTCTTTGGCACCATTTTCGATAGTCATTCCCATGTTTGTTCCTGTATCTCCATCTGGAACTGGGAAGACGTTCAATGAGTTGACATATTCGGCTTGCTTGTTCAAACGAGTAGATGCAGCCTGTACCATTTCTTGAAATAAGCTTGTAGTAATATTTGACACGATTATTCTCCTACAACTTTGATATTTTGAATGTAGACATTCACAGTTTGAGCAGTGATGCCAAGTTGGTTTTCCAAACTAAAGCGTACACGCTCTTGGATGTTTTTTGAGACTTCACTGATTTTTGTTCCGTAGCTCAACACGGTATATACATCAACTGCAATGCTACCATCTTCGGCCGCTTTTACAACGACACCTTTAGAATAATTTTCCTTTCCAAGAAGGGCTTGGAAATTATCTTTGAGGGCTTTCTTACTTGCCATACCGACCACACCAAAAATCTCAGTTGCTGCACCGCCTACAACGGTAGCAATCACTTCATCTGTTAGTTCGATTTGACCATCTTTTGTATTAATTTTTACAGTCATTTTTTCTACCTCAACTAGTTGATACTCTATTTTATCATATTTCAAGCCAAGTGTAAAAGCAGAATACTGTATCGGCGGATATTTACTCCTTTGACGAGGCTTTTTGAACTCAGAGCAAAAGAAAAAGACCTGATGGCCTTTTACTCTTTATTAAACGCGTTCTACTTTACCTGATTTCAAAGCACGAGCTGAAGCCCAAACTTTTTTAGGTTTACCATCGATAAGTACAGTAACTTTTTGAAGGTTTGGTTTTACGGCACGTTTTGTTTGGTTCATCGCGTGTGAACGGTTGTTTCCTGATACAGTCTTACGACCTGTAAAGTAACATACTTTAGCCATTTGTGTTTTCCTCCTATTAGATCTAATATAGCGGATGTGCTAGCACCACATACTGTACTATGTTATCACACTTTCTCTTTTTTGGCAAGGAGATTGGAATATTTTTTTTTATTTAACGTAAACAACTCCCAATTTCCCAAAAGCTACGTCTCCACGGATAATCAAAGTTTTGCTGGTTGGGGCTACAGGAGCATCTGCCTTGGCCGCACCACAAAAAGTTTCCACCTTCAGGTCCACTCTCCAGTGTTGGGGCACATAGATAACTGCATTCCCAAATCCGACTTCGATATTCAGAGTAGCAAAATCACCTAACATCTCTGCATTGTCATAATAGATTTTGGCATTCCCAAATCCGACTTCAAACTCGTCTTCTACCAATTCTTGGTCTTGCTTGTAAAATGTACCCGCCCCAAAAGCGACTTCCTTGTCTGTCAGAATAGTCTTTTCACCGTCATACCACCATTTTTTCCCATTCCAAGTTCTGTTAGTATGAGTCAGCATATTTACTCCGAGAACAATTAGAACTCCTGCCCAGATTAGTGTATGATTTGGAATCGGTAAAATATCATAAAAGTGGTTAGCAATCATTAAGGCTACTAAAGCTGTAAAAGAGGCCGAAGTTAAGTGTCGACGCAACAAAGCTCCAACTGATTGATAGGCAAAAAATGCAATACCAAGCAAGGGCCAAATTTGCCCACCGAATGAAGGGATTCCAAAATTCCCCTGTAACAATACTAAAGCTGCCAATACTAGCAACACAATACCAAATGCTTTCTTTTTCATGTTCTTACCTCATGTTTCTTAGATTTTCTTTTAGGAGGGATTGGTAGTGTCGTGACACGTGTACCTCCTTGTGGGTCTGATAAAAGGAAATAGTGCCCGTCCCTGAGAAGGACTTGTCAACCGAGTAGACCTGCCGAAGATTGGCTATGGTCGACTTGGATACCCGACTGAAATAGCGTGGCAGGATGGACTCTAGTTCATAGAGCTTGAGTCTCACCTCGTAGGCCTCTTTCTGGGTATGGGCGTAAATCTTGCTACCTTCCGTCTCAAAGAAGAGGATTTCTGCCAAGTCTAAGTAATACTCACCCGTCCCCTTATAAAAGATCAACCTAGGAGCCTTGGTTTCTTGCAAGAGTCGTTGCAAGTCAGCTATTTCATCTGTCAGGGCTGCAGCCTTGATGACAATCTCTGTCTCAGTTAATTCACTATCAATCTCGATTCGTAACTTCATCCTATCTCCTTTCTGCATCTACTATACCAAAGGCCAGAAGACTTTACAAGGGCAAAAAAGCAAGTGGTCACTTTTAGCCTGTAAGTGGTTACGAGGCCAAGCCCACTTGCTTAACTTTTTAGAAAATAAAGAAAAGAATTCCCCAGAGAAGCCCACAGACATAGCCAACCAGAACATCCTTGGGATAATGAACGCCTCCTAAGACCCGCACAAGACCGAGAAGAGCTGATAAGACCAATAAAATCAATCCCACTGGTAAACTTGCGTGAAAACAAGCCATGGAAATGATAGTTGCTGAAAAGACATGGCGACTAGGCATTGAATTACCAGAACTGTCCTTGTCTAGTAGCGGAATAATTTCCCAAGTCTCATAAGGACGCGGTTGATTGATCCACTTACGAACTAGCGTCAATAGGACAAAGCCAGAAGCTGGCACTAAGATATAGGTGGAAAATTCTTTCCCCAATCCCTTGCTCATAGAGCTTGTCCCCAACAAGGCCATGTAGGCTAGGGGCATCAGAACTGTCATTATGCGATTAAAAACTCGCATCAATTGCAATAGTTGTGGGTGTCGAAGGAGACTTGATTTCCTTTTATCGTACCACTCTTGATAGTTTTTCATGTCTATTTCTCATACTTTTCTAGGACCTGCTGGGCTGTTTTCCCCTTAGCAAGCCAGTCCACTAATTTGTCCAGACGACGGATTTCTTGCATCAGAGGATCATCAATTTCCTCAATACGAACACCACAAATTTTTCCTGTTATCGCAATCCGTTCAGGTGCATAAGACGGTGCCTGTCGAAAAAAATCTCCGTAGGTAAGGTCCCTATCCAGACAAGCAAGGATCTCACTCACTTCATACCCTGTCAGCCAACTGGTCACTTGGTGAACGGACTCTGCCCTTCCACCCTTTCGCTCAACCTTTGCAATCAAGGCTGGATAGACCGCAGAAAATTTCATATTGTATAATTTCTGACTCATACATTCCTCTTTCTATTATACCAGTATAAAGAAGAAAAAGAAGGCCGTCAAGCCTTCTTTGGTTTTATTCTTCTACTTCATCTTCTGTAAATTGACTATTGTAGAGGTCAGCATAGAAACCACCCTGAGCCATAAGCTCTTCATGATTGCCTTGCTCAATGATATTTCCATCCTTCATAACCAAAATCAAATCGGCATTACGAATAGTTGACAAGCGATGGGCGATGACAAAGGATGTGCGTCCCTCCATCAAACGGTCCATGGCTTTCTGAATCAACTCCTCTGTACGTGTGTCAACTGAAGATGTCGCTTCATCAAGAATCAAGAGCGGAGCATCCTTGAGAAGGGCACGAGCGATGGTCAAGAGCTGTTTCTGTCCGACTGACAAGGTCACTGTATCATCTAAAACAGTATCGTAACCATCTGGTAGAGTCATGATAAAGTGATGGATTCCGACTGCTTTTGCTGCTTCGATCATTCGTTCATCACTAATCCCTGTTTGGTTGTAGATGAGATTATCACGAATGGTTCCTTCAAAGAGCCAGGTATCCTGCAAGACCATTGAAAAGGCATCGTGCACTTCTGAACGTTTCATCTTCTTGGTATCCACACCATCAATGCGAATGCTTCCCTTATCAATCTCATAAAATTTCATCAAAAGATTGACAATGGTCGTCTTCCCAGCTCCAGTCGGCCCGACAATGGCAACCTTTTGACCCGCATGAGCTGTCGCAGAAAAGTCATGAATGATGGTTCGCTCAGGAATGTAACCAAAGGAAACTCGGTCAAAGACAACTTCACCCTTCATACCAGACAATTGCGTTTCCTTATGAGATTCATCTTCCATCTCAGTTTCACCTAGAAATTCAAAGACACGGGTCATAGCTGCACTGGCTTGTTGTAAGCTGGTAATCCCTTGGGCAATCTGTGATAAGGGTTGAGAGAAGGTACGAACATAAACCATGAAGGCTACGATGATACCAATACTGATATGTCCTTCAAGAGCTAGGACTGCACCGACGATGATCACCAAAACATAGCTAAAGTTCCCAACAAAGATCATTGCTGGCATCATGATTCCAGAAATAAATTGAGATTTCCAGATACTATCATGTAGGTCTCGATTCAATCCTGCGAATGTTTCTTTAGTAGTATCCACAGCGTTATAGCTGGTCACCACATTGTGACCTGAGTACATTTCTTCCACATAACCGTTTACAGCTGCTAAATTATTTTGTTGGGCTTTAAAGTAACCCTGTGACTTAGCCATAATGACTGAGACAGCCGCAAATCCAACAAGAGTTGAAACAACGGTTACCAGTGCTAAAATCCAGTTCATGCCAAACATGGTAATCAAAACAGCGATTAGCAAGAAGCTAGCTGAGATAACGGTCCCTAGACTTTGGTTGAGGGACTGTGCTGCTGTATCAACGTCATTGGTTACACGTGAAAGAGTGTCCCCTTGAGAATGACGGTCAAAATAAGCAAGTGGCAAGCGATTGATTTTCTCAGCAATAGCTGTCCGCAAACGTTTTGAGAAATGTTGGATACTAGTTGAGAAAATGTAGGCTTGCGTATAGTTCAGGATAATCCCAAGCACATAGAGGATAACCAAAAAGCTAGCAATACTTGAGACAGCCTCTAGATCAATCTCTGTCATTAACCCATCTGAAATCAAATTGGTAATTTCTTTGATCTTAGTTGGTCCATAAACCGTGATAATACTTGAACAGATAGCCGTCACAACTGCGATTAGTAGGGGAAGTTGGAGACCTGCTAGAAAAGGTCTACACTGTTTCCATAAGGACATTTTCTTATTTTCCATGTTCCAATTCCTCCTTCGATAGTTGTGAATAGGCAATTTCTTGGTAAACTTCATTGCTTGCAAGAAGTTCCTTGTGGGTGCCTTGCCCCACGACTTTACCTTGATCCAAGACTAAGATCAGGTCTGCATCCATAATGGTTGAAATGCGTTGGGCAACGATTAATTTGGTCATGGATTGTGTTTTTTCAGCTAATACTTGACGCAAGATACGATCTGTCTTGTAGTCCAAGGCTGAGAACGAATCATCAAAAATGAGAATCTCTGGTTTACGAGCCAAGGCGCGTGCAATGGCCAAACGTTGTCTCTGTCCACCTGAGAAATTGGTCCCACCTTGAGCCACTTCTGAGTCAAGACCAGCTTCCTTATCCTCTATAAAGTTTTTAGATTGAGCCAATTCCAAAGCTTGCCACATGGCCGTTTCACTTAGTGGCGTTTCTTGACTCTTACCAAAGTCGAGATTGTCCTTAACATCTCCAGAAAAGAGCACAGCTTTTTGAGGGATATAGCCAACCTTATTACGCAAATCTTCCAAGTAGTAATCTTTCACATTGACGCCATCTACTAGAATTTCTCCCTCTGACACATCATAAAAACGAGGCAAGAGATTAACTAGAGTAGATTTCCCAGAACCAGTTGAGCCGATAAAGGCAATGGTTTGCCCTGCTTCTGCCTTGAAGCTGACATGTTCCACAACTGCTTCTGAGTTTTTAGAGTAGCGGAAGGTTACGTCGCGGTATTCCACTTGACCTTTTACAGAAGAGTTTGCCGTCTGTGGGTGACTAGGATTTTCAATAGAGGAATAAAGGTCCAAGACTTGATTGATACGACCTGCAGAAACCAAGGTACGAGGAAGAACGATAAAGAGAGCACCCATGAGTAAGAAGCCCATTACCACTTGCATAGCATAGGACATGAAGACCACCATATCGCTAAAGAGGGGTAGACGCTCTGTCAAGCTAGCGTCGTTGATAAGATAAGCACCAATCCAGTAAATGGCAAGGACCAAGCCGCTAGAAATCGCCATCATAATAGGATTCATAATAGCCATTAAGCGACTGACAAAGAGATTGATTCGTGTGACTTCATCATTGGCTTCTTCGAATTTCTTATCTTGGTATTCCTCAGCATTGTATGCACGAACAACCCGAATCCCTGTCAAGCTTTCACGAGTAATACTGTTCAGCTTATCTGTCAATTTTTGAATGACAGATTGTTTAGGAAAGGCCAAAGTCATCAAGACAGTTGTCATCAGAACATTGACAATGACTGCCACCACTACTGCCCAAATCCAGTATTCAGACTTGCCAAGGATTTTCCCAATAGCCCAAAGCGCCATGATTGGTCCGCGAGTGACCACTTGGAGTCCCATGGTAAAGAGCATCTGAATCTGCGTGATATCATTAGTCGTCCGAGTCAATAGACTGGGGATTGAGAAACGTTTAATTTCTGTCTGAGAGTAATCCAAAACACGATTAAAAATATCGCTTCGTAGATGAGCCGTATAGGATGCTGCAACTCGAGCGGCAAAAAATCCAACTGTTACAGATGATAGGAAGGCTAAGAATGACAAACCCATCATCTTAGTTGCTGGCGACCAAAGGTCTCCCAATTCCGTACCTGGCGTTCCGAGTAATTCTGTTATTTTTGAAACGTAAGTCGGTACTTCTAACTCTAGATAGACCGAGCAACAGGTAAAGAGAACAGTTATTAGAATCATGCCCCACTCTTTTCCTGTGATACGCTTAGCGAGTTTCTTCATTCTTCCCTCCTATTTTTTCTACATTTGCTTGTAGTTGGCCCATGACTTCTTCAAAGATAAGGAGATTCTCTTCGGAAATGCCATCAAGTAAACTACTGTCAATTCGATCAAAGAAAGACTTAACTTGCTTCATTTGAGAGCGTGATTTTTCGGTCAAATGAACAAATTTCGCCCGTTTATCACTTGGACTCGCCTCCAACTCTACCAAACCATTTTGCACCATACGCTTAACCAAATTACTAGCAACTGACTTGGTAATATTGAGTTCTTGTTCAATATCTTTGATGAGTGTTAATTCTTGTTCATGCTCACGACGTTCTAAAAAACGAATGACCTGCCCTTGCGGTCCCCCCATAAATTCAATACCACAACGCTTGGCTTCCTTTTGTACCATCAGATGCAACTGGTGACCAAAACGTTTAAAGACCAACATCGGTTTATCCATGCTATCTCCCTTCTAAGTAAAAATAGTTCCCATAAGAACATTTAAGTTTCCATGAGAACTATTTTATCATTTTCAGAAAAGATGTCAAGAAAAAAGTTTCTATGAGAACTATTTCGATATAAATTGACAGTAGTTGATAATTTATCTATAATAGGCACTAACTTGTCTGATTACACTAGAAATGGGAGAACTTTCAAATGAAACAAGAAGAGTATAAAACCTTAGGAATCCTTGCTGTCATTTTTGGAGCTGGTGCTCTTCTCAGCTCTCGGATACCAATTATCAATAGTCTAGCCTTTCTCCTTGGATTTGTTGCCTTGATCTTAGGAGTCATCGGTATCGGCCTCAATCTCCAAAATCAAAAAACATTAGCTATGATTGGTTCAAGCTTTGGCCTCATTTCCATTATCATTGTACTGATAAGCCAATTGCTATTCACTCCTATCTTCGCTGATTTTATAAGAGGCTATCGCAGCTCTTCTAATTATCTCATGGAAGAACCAACAAATGAAGATTGGCCAAATAGTACCATTGATGAATATGAAGAGGAAAAAGAGATCTTTACCTGGACTCAAGAACAGTTCGATGCCTTGGTAGAAGGTGATACTTCTGATAGCGGGAAAGGTGGCAGCAACTACAAAGATATTATCAGGAAACACGGAATCCCAGATTCAGAAACTGATTCAGTCATGGGAGACTATGAAATAAAAAGAATCACCTATCTCTCCATCAGTTCAGATCCTAAGACCGTTGTGCTCACGTTCGTCAAACAAGAAAATGGTCAGTTTCTTCTGATTCATAAATTTGCTGTCGGACTGGATCGAAAAGAACAATCTGATTCTGGAGTGAAAGTTTAACATAACTAAAAAGGTACTGGGAAGAGCAATCGGTAGACCAAGCCTCGATTTCTAAATCCCAACACCACGATATTTCCACAATCCATTGGATTATGGACAATTATAGATTACTAATAACGTTTTGAGCAAAAGAGATTTTCGTCTCTTTCCTGCCTTTTTGTCATCACAGGATAAACAAACCCCTTGAAAATATTGAATTTTCAAAGGGGTTATTTTTATTCTTAGAATCCGTCTACGTTTGTGTAGATTTTTTGTACGTCTTCGTCGTCTTCAAGGACTCCGTAGAGTTTTTCAAATGTTTCCAAATCTTCACCTGACAACTCAACTTCTGATTGAGGAATCATTTCTAATTCAGTTACTTGGAATTCTTCAATACCAGATTCACGCAAGGCAACGATAGCCTTGTGAAGGTCAGTTGGAGCTGTGTAAACAGTGATTGTTCCTTCTTCTGCTTCTACATCGTCTACATCGACATCTGCTTCAAGCAAGAGTTCAAAGATTGCATCAGCATCTTCACCTGCAAAGACGATAACACCTTTGTTGTCAAAGAGGTAAGATACAGAACCTGAAGCTCCCATGTTCCCACCGTTTTTACCAAAGGCAGCACGCACGTTGGCAGCTGTACGGTTAACGTTTGAAGTCAAGGTATCAACGATCAACATTGAACCATTTGGCCCAAATCCTTCGTAACGTCCTTCTGTAAAGGTTTCGTCTGTGTTTCCTTTTGCCTTATCGATAGCCTTATCAATAACGTGCTTTGGCACTTGCGCTTGTTTGGCACGATCGATAACGAATTTCAAAGCAGTGTTTAGTTCTGGATCTGGTTCACCTTTTTTAGCTGCTACATAGATTTCTACACCAAATTTTGCATATACTTTAGAGTTAGCTCCATCTTTAGCCGTTTTCTTAGCTACGATATTGGCCCATTTACGTCCCATTAGGAATCTCCTTTTTTCACATTTTAATCTTTCTTATTATAACACAAGTCTACCTGATTTTCACTAGAGGAAATGGATTTTCTTTAGTAAATTAAGCTAGGATTTCCCGCCAGTAGCCAAGAGTTTTTTGCCTTCTTTGATCCATGGATGTTTGGAAAGTGAGAAGTAAAGTTGGGCAGTCATAACTAGCCAGAGAAGGGGCTCACATAGAATCACACCTGTATAACCTGTCCAAGGAATAATCCAAGCGACGAAAATAATTTTACCAAAAAACTCGATAAAGCTTGATACGAGGGGCAAGAATTTTTGACCGAGACCCTGCAAGCTATTTCTATAGATCAATAAAAGACTCAAAAACGGATAGAATACCGAACTGATGCGTAGGTACAAAGCCCCATTTTCAATCAAGTAACCGTCTGTCGAACTTGCCAGGAAAGAAACTAGGCTAGGACTTGCAAAAAATAGGAATACACAAGCAAAGGTTGCCCAAGCCATACTGATATAACTCCCTAGTCGAAGACCGTGGACAATGCGATCTGGACGTTTTGCACCAAAGTTTTGAGAGATAAAAGTCGTCATCGATGCTGAGATAGCCGTCATTGGCAATAAGGCAAAAGCCATGATTCGGCGTGCTGCTGTCTGAGCACTGATAATGACTGCTCCAAAACTATTGACAGAGGATTGCAAAATAACACTTCCGACAGAGACGATTGAACCCATCAAGCCCATGGCTAGCCCCTGCTCTAAGAGATCGACATAGAGGGCCTTATTCCATTTAAAATCCTTCAACCTAGGAAGGAGCTCTGGAACACTCTTTCGGATATAGAAATAACAAAGGATAGCTGACAAACCCTGGGATATAATGGTTGCAAGACCTGCAGACTGAACTCCCAACTGCAATTGTGTAATAAAATACAAATCCAGAATGACATTAACGATGGCTGAGAAAATAAGAAAACCAAGCGCAGCAAGGCTATCACCAACAGATCGTAGCAAACCTGCAAAAAGATTATAAGCAAAGCTCACTCCCACACAGCTAACAATCATGGAGATATATTCATAGGACTGAGGGAGAATTTCTACAGGTGTTTCTAGGTACTGTAAGAGTGGATAAAGACCAAAAAAGCCCATCAACATGACAAGCACACTCAAGATAATCCCTAAAATCCAAGTTGCTGCGACAGCTTCCTTAATCTTTTCAAAATTACGAGCGCCGTAGAGACGTGCAATAACAACACCCATCCCATTTCCAACACCGAGAGCAAAGCCGATAATCAAATCAAAAATGGCTGTCGTTGCTCCGACTGCCGCCAAGGAGGATGGGCCTAGAAAACGTCCAACAATCAAAATATCAGCCGTATTGTAGAGTTGCTGAAAGATATTAGACAACAAGATTGGAAAGGCGAAGCTCAAAAGCGAGGGAAGGATGGGACCATGAATCAGGTCCACAGTTGATTTTTTATTCATAAGGCTATTATATCAGCTTTCTAGAAGAGGAACAAGGTCAGACTTAGCCTCTAACTCCCAAGAAAGCGGTTGCCTAGAAACTAACAATTTGGTATAATCGTGACAGAAAAGGAGTTTATGCATGAGCTTAACCAGCCAATTAATTACAGATGTATTTCCAGACCTTGAGAAAGTTGAAAAGTTAAATATCGAAGCCTTTCCTGAAGAAGAGCGAGTGTCCCTGTCTGAATTTTTACAATATCAGGATCGAGACGATGCCCACTTTTTCGCCTTTTACAACGAAGAGGAATTTGTAGGATTTGCCTTTGCCATTTCCAATCAAAAGGCTTTCTACATAAGCTTTTTTGCCATTATGCCTCATTTGCGTAGCCACGGCTATGGCAAAGAAATCATTGAAAAGCTGATTGATTTTTACCAGCGTACCATGATTCTTGAAGTTGAACGTTTGGATGAGGAATGCGATAACCTCGAACAGCGAAAAGCCCGCATGGAATTCTATAAACAAAATGGCTTCAAAACCGCCAATGCCTTTTTGGAGTACGAAGGTCTTAGTTTTGAAATTCTATATCGTGGCGACCACTTTGATGAAGAAGCCTACCGTGATATCTTCCAAAAATTGCAAGAAGAAAATTATTTCGACTTCCACATCGAGTACCGTCGTTTCAGCGACCACTAACCTATACTGCAGTCTTGAACTTCCCAGTAAGAAACTGCAAATTTCTCTACAATGAATACCCAATCACCTGCACTACAGGTGATTTTTTTGTGATTCCGAAATAAGATGAAAACTTGGACAAAATTATCACCGCATATCACAAATAAGAGGCTGGGACAAAAGTCCTAGCCTCTCAATTGTCTTTGGATTGTCGAGCAAGACGCAGTGGTTAAGTGGACTCTACTACGCTGATTTCATCAGCTTTTACATCTCTACTCAACTGTGCGGAGGTGGGACGACGAAATCGAATTCTAACGAATTACCGATTTCTGTCCCACTCTCTTATCATGATTTATCTCATAAAGATGCACTAAGTTTACGCTTCTGTTCCAACTTCTGGCATGATGAGCCAAAAAATGAGGTAAGCAAGAATTCCTGATCCACCTAGCAATGTGAAAAGAATCCAAAGTCCACGAACAAGTGTTGCGTCAATGTCTAAATAGTCAGCAAGTCCTGCACAAACACCAGCAATTTTTTTATCTTGAACATTACGAACTAGACGTTTTTCCATAATAATCTCCTTATACTAATTTTTCTTTTAATTTATTTCATAACCAAATCAAATCTTTTTCAATAGTCTTCCTAATTTTTACTGTGAAAATCTGTCATTCCTGCTCTCATAACCTTGTTTCTTTATTCTCATATAGCAGAAAAAGTGGGGATTCCTCCACCACTTTCACTTTTTAATCTTCAATTTCGATTTCAAGATCATCGCCAAGGTCAAGAGTCACTTCTTGATTAGCTACTTCTGATTCTACAGGTGCAACTTTTTCATCGGCTACTGCATCATCTTCAATCAAGCCAAACTTGACACGAACTTGGTGGTCAATCTCGTCAAAAATTTCTGGGTGATCCGCCAAGTATTTCTTAGCATTTTCAGAACCTTGACCGATCTTTTCGTCTTTATAAGAGTACCATGCTCCTGCCTTCTTGATGATGTCCAGATCACTTGCAATCTTCAAAAGCTCACCAGTTCTTGAAATCCCTTCACCATACATGATTTCAACAAAGGCTTCTTTAAATGGTGGAGCCACCTTGTTTTTAACAACCTTAATCTTGGTTTCCTTACCTACGCTCGTATCTTTTTGATCACCAGTTCCCTTGATTTGTGTGCTTCCACGAACATCCAAACGAACAGAAGCGTAAAATTTAAGAGCACGTCCACCAGGAGTTGTTTCTGGATTACCAAACATAACCCCTACTTTTTCACGCAATTGGTTGATGAAGATAGCAATTGTCTTTGTCTTGTTAATAGAAGCACCAAGTTTACGCATAGCCTGGCTCATCATACGAGCTTGAAGACCAACGTGGCTATCTCCGATATCTCCATCGATTTCCGCACGAGGCACAAGAGCTGCAACTGAGTCGATAACAACAAGGTCAACGGCACCTGAATCAATCAATTTCCCTGCAATTTCAAGACCTTGCTCACCTGAGTCTGGTTGTGACAAGAGCAATTCATCAATGTTAACCCCAAGAGCTGCTGCATAGGCTGGATCAAGAGCGTGTTCCGCATCGATAAAGGCTGCAATTCCGCCTTCTTTTTGCGCTTGCGCTACCGCATGAAGGGCAACTGTTGTCTTACCTGATGATTCTGGTCCGTAGATTTCAATGATACGTCCCTTTGGATAACCACCTGATCCGAGTGCGATATCAAGAGCCAAAGAACCTGAACTCATCACTTGGACCTTTTGCTCTGCACGTTCACCCAAGCGCATGATTGACCCTTTACCAAAGTCTTTTTCGATCAATTTAAGGGCATCATTCAAGGCTTTTTCACGATCAGCACCGAATTTTTTGCCAATTTCGTCTAATTTTTTTGTTGGTTTTTTCGCCATTTTATTCTCCTGTATTCTAATAGTCCTTAGACCTTCTTCTATTATAACAAATCTCCATCACTTAATAAAGCTTTGCGAACTAGGTTAAAGGCATGTAAGACTGCAATTTCTCGGACATCAGCTCGACTTCTGCCTGCGATATTGGCCTGGATAACTTCTGTCCCCGAAGCTTGCGCCAAAGCAATAAAAACTGTACCTGCTGGATGTCCTTCTAGACTATCTGGCCCAGCTACTCCCGTCAAACTAATTCCAAAATCTGACTGGGTTTTGATGCGCGCCTGTTCAGCCATTTTTTCAGCAGTAAAGGCTGAGACGACTCCATGTTTTTCCAATTCAGCTTGTGGAATATCAAGCATCTTAGATTTTTCTTCAAAGCTATAAGTCACAAAACCACCTTTAAAGATAGCAGATACACCTGAAAAATCTGCCAAAGTTGCTTGAAAAAGACCTGCAGTCAAGCTTTCTGCTGCAGTGATGGTTTTCTTTTGCTTTTTCAACTCTTCTACTACCAGGCTAGCCAAGCTGGTTTCTTCCCCATAGCCATAGCAAATTTCTCGAAGCGAAACACCCTCAAAGGTTTCTCTTTCAAGGATTTTTTGTTCTAAAGTATCTAGAACACGATCCGCTTCTTCTTGACTCTTAGCCTTGGTCGATAAGCGAAGCGTCACTTCCCCAGTTTTAGCATAAGGTGCCAAGGTTGGATCCGTTTGCTGGTCAATCAGATCTGATAGGATGGTCACTAGCTGACTCTCACCAATCCCAAAGAAACGTAGCACACGTGAATAGAGCTTAGATCCCGTTGTCAATCTTGGAAGCAACTCATTTAAGACCATAGGTTTCAATTCACTTGGAGGTCCTGGTAGAACGACGTAGGTTACCCCAGCCACCTCAATCATGCCACCGACTGCCAGTCCTGTTTCGTTTGGTAATGGAGTTGAACCTTGAACGATTTGAGCCTGGCGTTCATTATTTGGAGTTCGAGCATAGTCTGGTCGGTGAGAAAAAAAGTCATCTAGCTTAGCCTGGGCCTGAGGATCAAAAGTCAAGTCACGTCCTAAAAATTGGGCCAAAGTTTGCTTGGTCAAATCATCTTCCGTTGGCCCCAAGCCACCTGTTAAAATAACTAGACTACTACGATTCTGAGCAATTTCTAACAAGGATATGAGACGAGACTCGTTATCTCCTACGGCCGTCTGAAAATAGACATCTACACCGATTTCAGCCAACTTTTCAGACAAGAATTGCGCATTGGTATTGACAATCTGACCTGTCAAAATCTCTGTTCCAACAGCTATAATTTCTGCTTTCATTTTTTCCTCCTACTTACCTATTCGGATTTCTTTGAAAAAATCGCAGGATAATTCCTACGATTTGATGAATAGTTTCTTGTTATTCTGACTCTTCAGAAGATGGTGGCAAGTGGCCAAAAAGATTCTCATACAAGACTATATTGGTCTCCAAATTCGTAACCTCTGGTTGTCCGAGCGAACGGCGTAAAAGATTTTGCATCTCTAGTATATGCTCAGCGGAAACGATCTGGTAAGAAATCCCGTCAATCATTTCACCTTCACCACGTAATTGCTGAGTTTCGATATTTTTAAAGGAATCTTGATAACCCATCAACTGAGGAATCGTTGTGGTTGTAATCTCAATATTTGTCTGCATATTGTCACTAAGAGCCTTCAGAATCTCTTGATAGTGACTCACACTGTTCAGACTAAGAATCTTCTCGACAACTTTTTGAATCACTTCACGCTGACGTTTTTGACGACCATAGTCTCCTTCTGGATCCTGATAACGCATGCGTGAATAAACAAGGGCTTCTTCACCATTTAGCTTCTGTTCACCAACACCGATAGAAATCGTATTAAATGGTTCCTGATCTTGGATAGAGATTGGGAAACCTAGAGTGTTGTTGACTGTAATTCCACCTACTGCATCAACCATTCTTTGAAGACCATGCATGTTGACCATCACATAACGGTCGATATGGATGTTCATCATCTTTTGAATCGTTGAAATAGACAACTCTGCTCCGCCATCAGCATAGGCAGCATTGAGTTTCGCTTCTCTAACACTACCATCTGGTTGCTGGATTTGTGTGAGAATATCACGCTCCAAACTCATCATGACCGTCTTCTTAGTTTTAGGATTCACTGTCACTAAGATCATTGAATCACTATTCCCAGCCCATGGGTCTGTACGCTCAACATTTCCCGTATCCACGCCCATAAGCAAAATCGTCAGAGGTTCGGTCGCTTCAATGACCTTGGTTTCTTCACCGATTTTTTTATAGGTTTTAGCTAAAGTTTGCGTACTTTGCTGATAAATTGTATAGGCATAAGCACCTACACCTAGCACAGTCACAAGGACCAAACCCAAAAACATTCCAATTATTTTTTTTACCATACTCTTATTCGTCTATCAGTTGACCCATTAGGTAAACATCTAGAAACTCTCCTCCTTCTATACAAGCACCACGTTCCTGTAATCCTTCTATGATAAAGCCCATTTTTTCATACAGATGCACCGCGGCAAGATTTCTTTTTTGAACTGTCAATTGTAACCGTCGAATACTACCACTTGATTTGGCCCATTCAATAGTTTCTTCCATCAAGATACTACCGAGACCATTTCCCCAGTAAGCTTTTTTTATTCCTAAAAAGACATCTCCAATATGACGAACTCGCGGACGTTGATCAGCTGTTATATTGATGATTCCTACTAACTCATCATTCAAAAAAGCGAGTAGGGTAATTTGATTATCCGACTGGGCCTGCTTATCCAAAAAATGTTGCATCTCAGACTCACTCATTGCAATCCCATTTTCATCCAGACTGGTAAAATTAGACTCTTGACCAATCTGATCCAAGAGAGCAATGACCGCTGAAGCATCCTGGATTTCCGCTTCACGGATTAAAAGATCATACTCCATCCGTCAATCCTTTCAAAAGTTCTGTCGCTCTTTGGCCATGAGCATGAAAGACGATTTCTCGGCCCTCATCTTTTTTAAGGATTTCTAACTCCAGATAATCTGATGGAAGATTTTCCCCCAATAGATGTCCCCACTCAATAACCGTTACACCTGAACCAAAAAGAAATTCATCCAAGTCGATAGAATCTGCATCCCCTTCGATGCGATAAACATCTAAGTGATATAAGGGTAGACGTCCTTCATATTCTCGAACAATGGTATAAGTAGGACTTTTAATCATTTGATGAATGTCTAATCCCTTAGCCAGACCCTTTGTTAGCGTTGTTTTCCCAGCACCTAATTCACCAGTCAAAATCAACACATCATTTCTTTCTAACAAATGCCCTAGGTCTTCCCCAAGTGCAATCAACTCATCTTCATTTTTTGTGTACATGTACTTATTATACCAAAAAGTTTTATTTTGTGATATTTCCATCAACAAAAAAAGAGGAGACTCCCCTCTTTTTTTGTTTTTGTCATTAGTTAAGAGCCATACTGATGTAGTTCAAGATAAACAAGGCATCCAAAATCCAAATCATGACATGCACATCTTTCACTTGACCTTTGACAACCTTCGTCAAAGTATAAGTTAAGAAACCAACGGCAATCCCTTGTGTGATTGAGTAGCTGAATCCCATAAAGATAGATGTGAAGAAGGCTGGAACAGCTTCAGCCATATCATCCCAAGGAATATTTTTCAAGTTAGAGAGCATCATAATTCCGACAATAATCAAAATTGGTGCAGTTGCAGCTGTTGGAACGATTGCTAGAAGCGGGCTAAAGAAGCTTGATAGGGCAAAACAGATGGCAACAATCAAAGCTGTCAAACCAGTACGTCCACCAGCACCGATACCCGCTGCAGACTCAACATAAGTTGTAACGTTTGAAGTACCTGCAATGGCACCTACTGAAGTTGCCACCAAGTCAGAGTAAAGAGCCTTATCCAATTTAGCTGACTCATGGTTTTCACCACTTGTTGCAATGATACCAACTTTTTCACCAGTACCAATAAGAGTACCGATAGTATCAAAAATATCTGTCAATGAGAAAGCAAGAATGGCCATCAAGGTTTCTGGCAAACGAGAAGTGTTTGAAATCAGAGATCCCAATCCTTCTGAACCAAGAGCAGCACCAAACAAAGTTCCTAGGTCGTTAACTGCTGATGAAAGATTATTGCTTGCAAAGTCAATGCTAGACAAATCAACAAGACCAACAGCAATGGCAAGAACTGTCGTTGTCAAAATAGAAAGGATGATACCACCTTTGATCCCCTTAACAACGAAGAAGATAGTAATGGCAATACCTGCAAGAGCTACCAAGACAGCTGGCGTGTTGAAGTCTACCAATCCTGGAACAGCTGCTGAGTTTGCAGTAAGTGCTGCTTGAGCCTTATCTGCTCCTTCACCTGCTACTGTATAAGTACCTGGGTCAATCGAGAATTTCAAGAGACCAGCATTCTTAATCCCAACATAAGCAAGGAAAACCCCAATACCAGCTGAAATCGCTGAACGAAGAGTTGTAGGAATAGATTCGATGATCATTTTACGAACATTGGTTAATGTGATAATCAATGAAATAATCCCACAGATAAAGACCATCCCAAGAGCTTCTTGCCATTTATAACCCATCCCAAATACGACGGTAAATGTGAAGAAGGCATTGAGTCCCATACCTGGAGCTTGCGCATATGGCAAGTTAGCATAGAAGGCCATCATCAAAGTTCCCACAACAGAACCGATAATTGTCGCCAAGAATACACCCTGAACAGGCATTCCTGTTTGTGAAAGCATTTGAGGGTTTACAAAGAGAATATAACTCATTGCAAAGAAAGTTGTTAAACCAGCAAGAACCTCTGTACGGACATCTGTCCCGTGCTCTTTTAGTTTAAATAGTTTGTCCATTTTTAATCTCCTTTGTCATTTTACGAACAATATGACTATTATACCATCAATCATTCATATTTTCAAGATGTTTTTACTGAATCATAAAAATCTTATCCGATACTTTTCTCCTTCTTTTTACTTATTATCAGCTTTTCTAGTCACTTTCTGATATAATAGAAAACATCTTATCTGAAACTAGATTCGGGAGGATTTTATGACTAAAAAAATGATTGCCGTCGATTTGGACGGAACCTTGCTCAACTCTGAAAGCAAACTTTCTGATTTTACTATTGAAACGATTAAAAAAATCTCTAAAAAAGGCCACCAAGTTGTTATCGCAACTGGTCGCCCTTACCGTATGGCTAAAGATTTTTATGATCAACTTGAACTTGAAACCCCTATGATCAACTTCAACGGTTCACTCACTCATCTGCCAGGTAAGACTTGGAAACATGAAAAGTGTCTGACTGTGGACAAAAAATACCTCTTGGATATCGTGAAACGAAAAGAGGATATTGAAGCAGACTTTATCGCAGGCGAATACCGTAAAAAGTTTTACATTACAGCCCCGAACAAAGAAATTGCCGACCCTAAATTATTTGGTGTTGAAAACTTTCGCCCAGAAAATCAATTCCAGTCTAACTTAGTGACCAAAGGGCCTAACTGTATTTTATTACAAACTAGGGCAGACGATAAATATGCACTAGCTGAAGAGATGAACAGCTTTTACAAGCAGCAACTCAATATTAACACTTGGGGTGGTCCTTTGAACATTCTCGAATGCACTCCCAAAGGAGTTCACAAGGCCTTTGCCCTCGAATACCTTCTCAATGTCATGAATATAGACAAACAGAATTTGATTGCCTTTGGTGACGAACACAATGACCAAGAAATGCTTTCTTTTGCAAGTAAAGGCTATGCCATGAAAAACGCAAATCCTGCTCTGTTACCTTTCGCAGACGAGCAATTACCATTGACCAATGAAGAAGATGGCGTCGCTCACTTTTTACAGGAACGATTTCTTTAATTTCACTCATTCTATACTTTTGGGGTAGACATTAGCTACCTTAAGAGTATGGAATTTTTTTGAGCTCAAAGTCAATGAAAAAAGATTTGCACCTGTTTTAGCCAGATTCAAATCCTTACAAAATATCTATTTCTTTAAAACGATACGATCAGAAACGTCGCGGTCCATGTCATCGATAATAATCTGGTTCTCTTCTGCCACATAAATCTTGATATCGTCTCCAATAAAGACTCTCTGATTTTCTGGTTCGAAGGTCACCTTCTTAACCTCTTGATCTCCGTCCGCTTCAACTTCTGTCCACGTTCCGGTATTTCCAGTGACTACAAGAGTAATGCTATCACCCTCGTCTTGCCCCTTGTAGGTCCCATCTATATTAATAGTTGTGTCAGTCTTTGCACTAGTAGTAGAACTAGAGGCACTGATTTCTGATACTTGACTAGTGCTCGCTTCAGAGCTAGTGCTTGCTTGGGATAAAGGTGTCGACTTAGTTATTGGCAAACACGCAACTAAGAGACTAAGACTTACCACAGTAGCAAGAGAAAGTGTGAATTTTTTTAGTGACATAATGTCTCCTTTCTTTTAACAACTATGAAGTATCATAATACTGCTGAGCCATTTCACCTCTACTATATCAAGCGGGTTCAAACATTCACAAGATAGGCACGAACTTCAGATATAAAATAGAGGGAACCTGTAACAAACAGTAAGTCTTTCTCACCTGCAGACTTTTCAAAATCATCTATAAAGTCTCGATAGGAAGAAACTATATGATGGCCGCTCAAATCTTGTTCCCCCAAAGATCCCTGATAGTCAAAACTCGTCACATAGAGAGCTGTATCAGGTAAATGGTCTGTCAGATAACCAAGCATGCCACTGTAATCTTTACGCTTTAAAGCACCAAAAAGGATTTGGAGATGATGACCTTGCTGAATTTTTTGCTGGATAAATTCAACCAACCGCTCCAAGGCTGGTAGATTATGGGCACCATCTAGATAAATGTGCTCCGTAACAGCTTCTAGACGCCCAGCCCAGCTGGTTGTTTTCAAAGCATGCCGTACAACTTCCTCATTGGCCTTTTCACCTCTCGCTGTCATAAACAACTGAAATGCCTGCAAAGCCAAAGCAGCATTCTCCTCTTGATAAGATCCTTCCAAACCTAGTTTTAATTGTCTCAGTTCCGCAAGAGATGAAGAGAACTGGCCTTCTTTGAAAGAAAAATCTTTATCAGCTTGATAGAGAGTTACATCTAAATCTTCTGCTATCTTTTGACAAACGAGCTGGGCTTCAGGAGCTAAGTTTGCAATCACTGCTACTCTTTCTGGCTTAAAAATTCCTGCTTTCTGTTTAGCGATTTCTTCCAGACTATCGCCCAAGGTCTCTTGGTGATCTAGGCCGATTGAAGTAATAACTGCAATCTCTCCAGTCACCACATTAGTCGTGTCAAGTAAGCCACCAATTCCAACTTCTAATAGAACTAGATCCACCCCTTGTTCTTTAAAATAAAGCAAAGCAATCACAGTTAACAATTCAAAAAAAGATAGCTGATCGTGAGTTTCTAGAAGTCTTTGCTCCATTTCCTTAACTTGATTTGCCAAACGGATAAAGTCTGCGTCCGATATGGGTTGACCATTGATACAAATCCGATCATGGATGCTAACAATGTGGGGCGAAGTAAAGGTCCCCACCTTCTTACCATGAGAAACAAAGAGGTCTCTCATAAAGGCAATGGTTGAACCCTTTCCATTTGTCCCTGTCACATGGATAATAGGATAGGCTTGCTCGGGGTTCCCCAGCAAGTCTATCGCTCTCTGCATCCGCCCCAAGCCTGATCTAAAATTCAAACCGATTCGACTATGAAGCCATTTTTCTACTTCAAACACGCTTAATCTCCTTAATCCTTAACAAAAAAGCGAAGATTCTCTTCGCTTTTCACTGAATTAGCTAGTACTTAGCTATATTTTATTGCAATACGTGCTAAAAACGTCCACTGGACGTTCCTGCTTTTTCTTCTTTCTAGAAGCAGGGCTGATACAGTCTCCCAGACTACCTGCGTTTCTAATTTCTAGCGCAGGGCTAAAAACATCCACTGGGTATTCCAACTCTTTCTAGTTTCTAGGAGTTGGGCTAAAAACGTTCTCCGGCCTCACCAGTTCTCTCTTATTTCAAGGAACTGGGCTGATACAGTCTACCAGACTACCTGCGTTTCTATTTTCTAGCGCAGGGCTAAAAACATCCCCCGGATGTTTTTACTCCTCCATAAAGCTGTTGAAGACTTCTTCAATCATGTTCCATTCATCTTCTGAATCTTCAGGGATTGGTTGCAATTCGCCTTCTGTTCCATCTTCATTTTCGATGAATGAGTATGCTTGAATTTCAACTTCGCCGTTTTCATCTTCTTCTGCGTTAACTGGTACAAGAAGGACATAGTTTTTACCAAATTCTTCTTTTCCGTCAATGGTCAAAAGGATTTCAAACAAGGTTTCGTTTCCTTGCTCATCTACAAGTGTAATAAGTTCACGTTCTTCGTGATCGTGGTTGTGATTGTGATCGTGTGACATAGTTTCTCCTCTGTCTTAAAATTTTCTATCTAAATAATTTTGCAAAATCAATTGAGCGGCTAATTTATCAATAACTTTTTTACGCTTATTGCGACTAATATCCGCTTGCTCAATCAACATACGCTCTGCAGCGACCGTAGTTAGGCGTTCATCTTGATAATCTACCGGTAAGCCAAAGAGCTCTACCAACTTCTCGCCATATGCCTGGCTAGCTTCCACCCGTGGGCCACTTGTATTGTTCATGTTTTTAGGCAAACCAACAACAAACTGCTCCACTTTATAGGCTTCAACCAATTCTTTGAGACGTTCAAAACCAAACCGACCTTGCTCTTCATTGATTTGGATGATTTCAAGCCCTTGAGCCGTAAACCCAAGTGGATCACTAATCGCTACCCCTACCGTTTTTGAACCAACGTCCAATCCCATAATTCTCATAGATTATAGATCGACTCCTTGTCCTTTAAGGTAGTAGCGGACCAATTCTTCAACGATTTCATCTCGCTCGTACTTACGGATTTGATTTCGTGCATTGTTATAACGAGGAACGTAAGCTGGGTCACCACTAAGAACATAGCCTACAATCTGATTAATAGGGTTATAGCCCTTTTCGTTCAAGGAAGCGTAGACATCTGTCAATGTTTCGCTGATTTCTTTTTTATTGGAATCGTCCAATTTAAAACGTACGGTTTCTTCAGTAAATCCCATTCTAACACCCTCTTTCCTTAGAATAGTACTATTATAGCACATTCACGGTCGTTCTACAAATCACACAGTCTGATTCTGTTGATTTTCTGTGACTTTCTACTTGACTGTTGCCCCATTTGCAACACGATTTGCGATATAGTCCTCTGGTTCGTTTTTCAATAGGTTTTCCAGTCCAACATTCTTCAAATATTCGTTTTCGCTGGCTTTTTTAATATCCATCGTTTGGAAATCATAGCTAGTCTTAGTTTCCATTTCTTTCTCATTTAAAAGAGTCGTTTCGATGGTAAAGCCTGAAATTTTTCGAGCTGCTTGAACAGACTCATCTTTGTCCTCAGCTTCTTTTAGAGCTTTTTTAGCTTCTTCTAGTCCTCGTTCAGAAATATAAGCTTTTAAATCTTCTGATACAGGACGTTTTTGCTGAATGGTCAAGCTTAAAAATTGATTGCCTTTGTAGGTAATGATTTGAGTTTGCTGAGCACCACTCTCATCAGCTGGCAACACCAAGGTCTTGGTCACAACCGTATTCTTGGATGCATTTTCTAATACGGGCAAGGTAGACTGTAGGGCTTCTTGAGAACTCTCAGTAGTTGAAGCTGCTGTTTCTTTTTTCTGACCACATCCAACGAGCAAAAATAGCGTTGCGAATGTTCCAATGACTAACTTTTTCATAAATCCTCACATGTTATCAAATTTAAATATTAGAGAAGGCCAGGAGTCACTCCCAGCCTTGATGTTTTATAGAGCCGCACGTAAACGCGCTTCTGCATTTTCCACATTACGGACAGAGCGTGGCAAAAAGGCACGGATATCATCTTCCTTATAACCAACTTGTAGGCGTTTCTCATCTACAAGAATCGGACTTTTCAAGATACGTGGTGTTTCCATAATTAAGTTGAGCACTTCATTGACACTCAAATCTTCGATATCAACACCAAGGGCCTTTGCATAACGATTTTTCGATGATACGATACTTGCAATTCCATTATCTGTTTTTGTCAAAATATCAAGTAATTCTTCTCTCGTAATTCCTTCCTTACCGAGGTTTTGTTCTTTATAACTTAACTGGTGGGCATTGAGCCAGGTCTTCGCTTTTTTACAGCTAGTACAACTTGAGACTGTATAAATTTTAATCATGTACCTACCCCTTTCGCTACATGTTACTATCAGTTTAGTCTATTATACCATAAAAAACATCGGACTTGCGACCTATTTTAAAAAAATTTTAACTTTTTTGGCAATTTTTGAACTTTTTTCTTGACAAAACACGAACTATAACCATTCTTTATACTTCTTAATATAAAATTTCTTAATAACTGTGACGCTAAACATATACAAGAAAATAATACAGATTAAGAATAAGAAGTAAGGAAGTCCTAACGGTGCCAGACGAAGTATATTTACTAGCGGTCCATAAGGTAGACTGGTTACGAAAAAAGCTGCAATCAGAGTCATAAAAATCACAAGCCAAGCTGGTCTGCTTTGTACAAAAGGAACTTTTGCTGTACGAAGCATATGGATGACCATGGTTTGAGACCACATAGATTCGATGAACCATCCTGTCTGGAATAAGATAATAAACTGAAGGGCAGATTCTGACCCGTGAACATAATGATGGCCTGTTATCATTGGAACAATGATAAAGTAAAGGAAGATAAAGGTCAAAATATCAAAGATAGATGAGATAGGCCCCATCCAAACCATAAATCGGGTAATGGATTTTGCTTCCCATGTATGGGGTTGTTTTAGGAAGTCTTGATCCACATTATCAAACGGCAAGGCTACACAGGACAAATCATAAACTAGATTTAGGACGATTAGATGTACAGGAGCCATTGGTAAAAACGGCAAGAAAATACTCGCAACAAGAAGTGAGAAGATATTCCCAAAGTTTGAACTGACGGTCATCTTAATGTACTTGGTCATGTTAGCGTAGACCTTACGACCTTCAACGATACCAGTTTCAAGAACCATGAGATCCTTGTCTAGCAAAATAACATCTGCTGTTTCCTTAGCGATATCGACTGCTGTATCTACAGAAATACCCACATCTGACACCTTCATAGATGGAGCATCGTTAATACCATCCCCCATATAACCAACACCATGACCATTTCTCTTTAACTGTAGAATGATACGAGCTTTTTGGTCAGGAGACAATTTAGCAAATACTGTCACTCTTTCAACTGCTTCTGCCAATTCTTGATCTGTCATTTTGTCGATATCAGAGCCCAAGAGCATATGCTCAACGTCCAAACCAACCTTTTCACAGATGGCTTGAGTTACTTTTTCGTTATCCCCAGTTAAAATTTTTGTTTTGACACCATGCTCAAGCAGAGCTTGAATAGCGGGTGCTGCAGATGGTTTTGGCGGATCCAAGAAGGCAAGATACCCCGTAAGGATCATGTCACTTTCATCAGTCACAGCATAGGCATAATCTTCACGTAGACCTGACTTGTAACCAACACCTAAAACACGCAAACCTTGACGGTTTAATTGACCAACTTCTGCTAATACTTCTTGGCGAATGTCTTCGGTTAGGGGAATGATTTCTCCGCGGTATTCCACATGAGTCGAAATGGTCAACATTTCTTCCAAAGCACCTTTGGTCACCATACTAACGACATTGCTGTCGTCTTTGACGATGACACTCATGCGTCTGCGTTCAAAGTCAAAAGGCAGTTCATCAATCTTTTGGAAGATGTTATCCAAATCTTGTAGAATAGCGTGTTCTTTGGCTTCTTTTTCGGTTCTACTGATAATGGCACGATCCATCAAGTTTTTCAAACCTGTTTGGAAATGTGAATTTAGATAAGCTCTTCTTAAGACTGCCATGTCCAAATCACCGTGGATATCCAAGGGGTATTCTAAGACAATCTCATCTTGCGTTAGAGTTCCAGTTTTATCCGTACAAAGGATATCGATTGCTCCTAAGTCTTGGATAGCATTGAGTTTTTTGATGACTACCTTTTCCTTGGCCATAATAATGGAACCTTTTGCTAAGCTGGCTGTAATAATCATCGGAAGCATTTCTGGTGTCAGTCCGACACCCACGCTCAAGGCAAATACTCCAGCCTCTAGCCAGTCTCCATCGGTCAATCCATTTGCGAAAAATACGATTGGGACCATGACAAGCATCAAGCGGATCAAGAGCCAAGAAATGCTGTTCATTTCACGTTCAAAAGAAGTTGGCTCATCATAGGTGTTGAGAGTTTGCTCGATGGCTCCCATCATGGTGTCATCCCCAACTGCTAGGACCATAGCTGTAGCACTTCCTGAGATAACGTTTGTTCCCATAAAGGCCAAGGATTCTGCTTCTAAAAGGCTATCTATATTTTGACCAGTGGCTTTATTTAAAGCAAGCTTTTCAACTGCATCGCTTTCTCCAGTCAAACCTGACTGTTGAACGAAAAAGTCGCGGGATTCGAACAAGATGACATCTGCTGGAATCATATCTCCAGCACTCAATTTCACGAGGTCTCCCACAACCAACTCATCGATTGGCAACTCTTGTTCAAGACCATCACGAATAACAGTTGCAGTGTTGACAATCATTTTTGAAAGATTGGTTGTCGCCTTGTCGCTCCGCAATTCTTGGACAAAACGGATACCTCCTGAAATCAAAACCAAGACAACGATAATGATAGAAGTCGTTGGATCCTCTTGACCAGGTTTGGCAAGCCAGACGTTTGTAACGAGAGAGATAAAGGCAATCACAAGCAAAATGATTGTGAAAGGATTGATAATGGACTCATAAATCTTTTTTAAGATGGAATCCTCTTGGCCCTTGGTGATGGTGTTTTCACCATATAGGTCACGATTTTCTTGAACTTGTTCTGAATCTAAGCCTTTTAGACTTGTATGGTAAAAAGCTAGACTATCTTTAAATGGAGTTTGAATAGCTGCTGCTAGTCTTTCTTTTGTAGTTTTCATTGGTTTCTCCTATCTGTATGAATGGTGATTTCATACACGGGGACCAATCACTTTATAAGGACAGAACGACACAAATCAGCGATTGGCTGTGTATGTGCGGTTCTGGATGATCGTCAATTTGCATCGTTTGTCTCCCTTCTTTGTTCTAAAACAGCAGAAAGTCCTGCCATAAAATGGCAGGACTAAAAAACTTATTATCCGTTTTCGTTCAAGCTTTAACTCCATAGGGCGATGTAATGAGCTTAGTCTTGACCTTCGCGACCAGGACTGTTGACCAACGAGTAGTGTCTCCACTGCTTTGCGGTAGTCATCCGTATCCCTATGGTAGCCTCACCTACCGTTTTCGCCTTTCAGTATAAACCTTTAACTAGTAAAAGTCAACGATTTATCTCATTTTTCTTAGATTACGATTAATTCTTTTGGAGCAAGGGTTAATAACTCACAACCTGTATCTGTAATCAAGATATCATCTTCGATACGAACCCCGTATTTACCTTCAATATAAATACCAGGTTCATCAGTCAAGACCATACCAGTTTTGATAACTTCTTTGGAAGTTTGGCTAAAGTAAGGTTCTTCGTGGATATCAAGTCCAATACCGTGCCCGATACCGTGAGTAAAGTATTCTCCATAGCCTGCTTCCACAATGATATCACGAGGGATTTTATCAAAGTCACGGAAACCTAAGCCATTCTTAGCTTGGTCTATCAGAGCTTGATTGGCCTTCAAAACGGTGTTGTAGATTTCTGCTTGTTCGTCGCTCACATGACCTAGGTAGATGGTACGTGTCATATCACTGACATAGTGGTCATAAAGACAACCGAAGTCCATAGTGATAGCTTCGCCTAGTTCTACTGGCTTGTGCATTGGATGGGCATGGGGTTTAGAAGAGTTGATCCCGCTAGCTAGAATCGTGTCAAAAGACAAACCAGCAGCGCCTAATTCACGCATGCGGAAGTCAAGGAAGTTAGCAATTTCAATTTCAGTTTTTCCTGGTTTGATAAAGTCAAGCGCATCGCGAAAAGCTTGGTCCGAGATAGAACAAGCCTTACGAATCGCTGCAATCTCCGCCTCATCTTTAATCATTCGAAGACCTTCAACAAACTGTGTTTGTGGAAGCAAGTCCAAACCTGCAAAAGCTGCCTGCATACGGTGGTAATAAGAAACCGAAATCTCGTCCTCAAAACCAATTCGAGACAAGCCCATGTCCTTAACAATGCCTGCAATGACAGCCAATTCATCACGGTCAGCTACAATCTCAAAACCACTGGTTTCTTGTTTGGCTGCAATGATATAGCGAGAATCTGTCACCAAGACCTGACGGTCACGGCTGATAAAAACTGTTCCGTTTGAGCCCCAAAAACCAGTCAAATAATAGACGTTTTTAAGATTGTTGATGATGATGCCATCTAGTTCTTTTTCTTGCATTTTAGCGAGAAATGCTTGTACACGTTTATTCATGATGTAACTTTCCTTTCAAATAGTGTCCTGTGTAGCTGGCTTCGTTGGCAGCTACTTCTTCTGGAGTTCCTGTTGCGATGATGGTTCCACCACCGACACCGCCCTCAGGCCCCAAATCAATAATATGGTCTGCTGTCTTAATGACATCCAGATTGTGCTCAATGACGAGAACTGTATTACCATCATCTACAAAGCGAGACAAGACCTTCAGTAGACGCGCGATATCCTCGGTATGAAGACCAGTTGTCGGTTCATCTAGAATGTAGAAGGATTTACCGGTCGAGCGTTTATGGAGCTCGCTAGCCAACTTCATACGTTGAGCTTCTCCACCAGAAAGTGTCGTAGCTGGTTGTCCCAAGGTCACATAACCTAGACCTACATCCTTGATTGTTTGGAGTTTGCGTTGAATTTTCGGAATGTGTTTAAAGAATTCTACCGCATCGTTGACGGTCATATCTAAAACTTGCGAGATATTCTTTTCTTTATAATGAACTTCCAGCGTTTCACTGTTATAGCGGGTTCCATGGCAGACTTCACAAGCTACGTATACGTCTGGCAAGAAGTGCATCTCAATCTTGATAATCCCGTCACCTGAGCAGGCCTCACAGCGACCACCCTTGACATTGAAACTGAAGCGACCCTTCTTGTAACCTCGAATCTTGGCTTCATTTGTCTGAGCAAAGAGATCTCGAATGTCATCAAAGACACCTGTATAGGTCGCAGGATTAGACCTCGGTGTTCGTCCAATTGGACTCTGGTCAATATCAATCAGACGATCGATATGCTCAATCCCTGAGATAGTCTTAAACTTTCCAGGCTTGTCTGAATTTCGATTGAGCTTTTGAGCAATGGCTTTTTTGAGGATGCTGTTAATAAGTGTCGACTTCCCTGAGCCAGAGACCCCTGTCACCGCAATGAATTTCCCGAGTGGGAAGCGAGCGGTGATATTTTGTAGGTTGTTCTCACGCGCCCCAGTCACCTCGATAAAGCGACCGTTTCCAACGCGGCGTTCTGACGGCACTGGAATCGCACGTTTTCCTGATAGATACTGTCCTGTAATGGATTTACTGTTGCGAGCCACCTGCTTAGGCGTTCCTGCTGCTACAATCTCTCCACCAAAGACCCCTGCACCAGGGCCAACGTCAATCAAATAATCAGCCTCACGCATGGTATCTTCATCATGTTCTACTACGATCAAGGTGTTCCCCAAATCACGCATCTTTTTCAGACTGGCAATCAGGCGGTCATTGTCCCTCTGGTGAAGACCGATTGACGGCTCGTCTAGAATATAAAGCACTCCTGAGAGATTGGAACCAATCTGAGTTGCCAAGCGAATACGTTGGCTCTCCCCACCTGATAATGTTCCTGCAGAACGGGATAACGTTAAATAGTTAAGACCCACGTTATTAAGGAAGGTCAAGCGGTCCTTGATTTCCTTAAGAATCGGACGAGCAATAATGGCTTCATTTTTTGATAGGCTCAACTGATCAATAGCTTCCAAATGGTCTGCAATAGAAAGGTCAGAAACTTCTCCGATATGAAGCCCCTTCTCTCCTCCTACACGAACAGATAAGGCCTGGTCATTGAGACGATAGCCGTGACAGGTTCCGCAAGTCAGCTCATTCATGTAGAGGCGCATCTGGGTGCGAGTGTAGTCGCTATTGGTTTCATGATAGCGACGTTTGATATTATTGACAACTCCCTCAAAAGGGATGTCGATGTCGCGAACTCCGCCGAATTCATTCTCATAGTGGAAATGGAATTCCTTACCATCTGAACCATAGAAAATGAGATTCTTATCTTCCTCTGACAAGGCTTCAAAAGGAGTATCCATGTCCACTCCGAAGGCTGTCATGGCTTGTTCTAGCATATTTGGATAATAGTTAGAAGAGATAGGGTTCCAAGGTGCCAATGCTCCCTCACAAAGGGTCTTACTAGCATCTGGCACTACTAGATCCGTATCAACCTCTAGCTTGATCCCCAAACCATCACACTCACTACATGAACCAAACGGTGCATTGAAAGAGAAGAGACGAGGTTCTAGTTCTGGAACCGTAAAGCCACATACTGGACAAGCGTAGTGTTCTGAGAAGAGCAACTCAGAGTCATCCATGGTATCGATAACCACATAACCTTCTGCGATACGAAGGGCTGCTTCAATGGAATCGAAGAGACGACTACGGATACCTTCCTTGATGATAATACGGTCTACCACCACGTCAATGTTGTGTTGTTTATTTTTTTCAAGTTCAGGAACTTCGGTCACATCGTAGACAACTCCATCGACACGGACACGGACGTAACCATCCTTTTGAATCTTTTCAATCAGCGTCTTATGCTGACCCTTTTTCTTACGAATAACAGGAGCCAAAATCTGCAGACGCTGGCGCTCTGGCAATTCCAATACCTTGTCTACAATCTGTTCGACAGACGAAGCCTTGATAGCCCCATGTCCATTGATACAGTAAGGTGTTCCGACACGTGCATAAAGGAGACGCAGATAGTCGTTGATTTCCGTCGTTGTCCCAACCGTCGAACGAGGATTTTTACTAGTCGTTTTCTGGTCAATGGAAATGGCAGGGCTGAGACCATCGATAGAATCCACATCTGGCTTTTCCATATTGCCCAAGAACTGACGAGCATAGGCTGACAGACTTTCAACGTAGCGACGCTGCCCTTCAGCATAAAGGGTATCAAAGGCCAAACTAGATTTTCCTGATCCAGATAGTCCCGTCACCACAACTAGCTTGTCACGCGGAATTTCCACATCTATATTTTTTAAATTATGGGCGCGTGCCCCATGGATGACAATCTTATCTTGCATATTACTTCTTTCTAGTTCATTGTTGCTTTCCATTATACCAAAAAAAGTGAAATTCTATTACCAAAAAAGCCGATTTTGTAGTATAATAGTACGGTGTCAAAAATCACTGAAACACGGATTAGATTAGGAAAGGATAGGAGATATGAAACAAGTCTTTCTCTCAACAACAACTGAATTTAAAGAGATCGATACGCTCCAGCCGGGCACTTGGATCAATCTCGTCAATCCTACTCAAAGCGAATCGATGGAAATCGCCTCAGCCTTTGATATTGATATCGCCGATCTCCGTGCACCGCTCGATGCCGAAGAAATGTCTCGTATCACCATCGAAGATGAATACACCTTGATTATCGTAGACGTCCCAATAACAGAGGAAAGAAATAACCAGACCTACTATGTGACTATTCCCTTGGGGATTATCATCACAGAAGAGGCTATCATCACTACCTGCTTGGAGCCTCTACCACTTCTTGATGTCTTTATCAATCGTAGGCTTCGAAATTTCTATACCTTCATGCGTTCGCGCTTCATCTTCCAAATCCTATACCGCAATGCGGAGATTTACCTAACTGCCCTCCGTTCGATTGAACGTAAGAGTGAGCAGATCGAGAGTCAACTTCACAAATCTACTCGAAACGAAGAATTGATCGAACTCATGGAGTTGGAGAAGACCATCGTCTACTTCAAAGCCTCTCTGAAGACAAACGAGCGCGTGATTAAAAAATTGACCAGCGCAACTAGCAATATCAAGAAATACCTTGAAGATGAAGACTTACTGGAAGATACCTTGATTGAAACGCAACAGGCCATCGAGATGGCGGACATCTATGGAAACGTCCTTCACTCTATGACAGAGACCTTTGCTTCTATCATTTCAAATAACCAGAACAATATCATGAAAACCTTGGCACTTGTGACTATCGTTATGTCCATCCCGACCATGATTTTCTCAGCTTACGGAATGAACTTTAAGGACAATGAAATCCCTTTAAACGGAGAACCGCACGCTTTCTGGCTCATCGTCTTTATCGCCTTTGCTATGAGTGTTTCTCTCACTCTTTACCTCATCCATAAAAAATGGTTCTAAACAGGAGTTATTATGTCACAGATTGATTTAAAAGAATTAACAAAGAAAAACCAGGAATTTATCCATATTGCAACCCAGCAATTTCTCAAGGACGGAAAAACAGATGCTGAAATCAAGGCTATCCTTGAAGAAGTCATTCCTCATATCCTTGAGGAGCAACCAAAAGGAGTGACAGCACGTTCTATCTACGGAGCACCAACTCACTGGGCTCATAGTTTCAGCGAAAAAGAGCAGTACGAAAAAGAACATCCAAAAGAAAACGACGATCCAAAATTGATGATGTTGGATTCAGCCCTTTTCATCACAGGACTATTTGCAGTAGTTAGCGCCTTGATGAGCTTCTTCTCAAACCAACCTGTGGCCTACGGCTTGGTAACACTTATCAGTGTAGGGGCCTTTGGTGGAGTCGCCTTTTACCTGCTCTACCACTTCATCTACCGCTACTACGGACCAGATACTGACCGTAGCCAACGCCCTCCATTCTGGAAATCACTTTTGGTTATGTTAGCAACCATGTTTGCCTGGGTTTTCATCCTCTTCTTGAGTAACTTCCTTCCACAAGCCATCAACATCAGCTTACCACCTCTTGTTTTGTTGGTGATTGGAGGAGCTCTCCTTGCCCTACGTTTCTACCTCAAAAAACGGTTCAACATTAAGAGCGCAAGTGCAGGACCAGCTAGATATTAAGATAAACAATAAAAGTAGTGTGTTTTGTAGACAGACTACTTTTTTGTAGTTCCAAATCATTTTTTGATTCTCTAAAGAAAAGTAGACGCAACGTCTAAAAAGATTCTAATGTAAAGTCCTCCCTTAGAATCCCAAGGTTTTACCCTTGAATCCAAGCTGTTTTTCTGTTATACTAATAAAGTAATAAGGAGAAATATATATGACTAAACAGAGAATTAATCAAATTGTTGGTTCAATTGGTGCCTTTATCGGGATTATTGTATTTATAGCCTACATCCCCCAAATTTTTGCCAATTTACAAGGAAATAAAGCTCAACCATTTCAACCTTTATCAGCAGCTGTCTCTTGCTTAATCTGGGTCATTTATGGATGGACAAAAGAGCCTAAGAAAGACTGGATTCTAATCATTCCAAACTCGGCTGGGGTTATCCTTGGCGGACTGACCTTCCTTACTGCTCTATAAGAATGCAACTAGTATAAAAAGAAAAAGTAACCACACGATTGGTTGCTTTTTTACTACTTTCTTGATCTAAAAGTCTTCTTCTGACTCTAATTCTTGTTGTTTTCCCTCATCTTTTGTGATAAAATAAGCTCAATCTATTTCTCGGAGGATAAGATATGGTTTCTACTATTGGTATTGTGAGCTTGTCTAGTGGCATTATCGGAGAGGACTTTGTAAAACACGAAGTGGACTTGGGTGTCCAACGTCTCAAGAACTTGGGACTCAATCCTATCTTTTTGCCCTATTCGCAAAAAGGATTAGACTTTATCAAGGACCATCCTGAAGCTCGTGCAGAGGATTTGATTCATGCCTTTTCTGATGATAGCATCGACATAATCCTATGCGCCATCGGTGGAGACGATACCTATCGCTTACTACCTTATCTTTTTGAAAATGACCAACTACAAAAGGTTATCAACCAAAAAATATTTCTTGGTTTCTCGGATACAACCATGAACCATCTCATGTTGCATAAACTAGGAATCAAGACTTTTTATGGCCAATCCTTTTTAGCTGACATTTGTGAATTAGACAAGGAGATGTTGCCCTATAGCCTTCACTACTTCAAAGAATTGATTGAGACGGGAAGAATCTCAGAAATCCGCCCTAGTGATGTTTGGTATGAGGAAAGGACTGACTTCAGTCCCAAAGCTCTGGGGACACCTCGTGTCAGTCATGCAAATACTGGTTTTGACTTGTTACAAGGAAATGCCCAGTTCGAGGGGGAAATCCTCGGCGGTTGCCTCGAATCCCTCTACGATATCTTTGACAACTCTCGATACGCAGATAGCACGGAGCTCTGTCAAAAATACAAACTTTTCCCTGACTTGTCAGACTGGGAAGGAAAGATCCTCTTGCTAGAGACAAGCGAAGAAAAGCCTGAACCAGAAGACTTCAAAAAGATGTTGCGGACTTTAAAAAACACTGGGATATTCGAGGTCATCAGTGGACTCCTGGTCGGAAAACCTATAGATGAAACTTTCTATGACGACTATAAAGAGGCGCTATTGGATATCATTGACAGCAATATCCCTATTGTCTATAATCTGAATGTCGGCCACGCAACTCCAAGAGCCATTGTTCCCTTCGGAGTCCACACCTATGTAGATGCACAGGAACAAGTCATTCGCTTTGACTATAACAAAGAAAGCTGAGATGAATTTCTCAGCTTTTTCTCATTATCATTACTGGCATTTTCATCACATACTACCGATAGCTAAAATAATAAAGGAGAGGCTATTGCCTAACATGTGAACAAGTAGGGGATAGTAGATATTCTCCTTTTCTTTCACATAAATAATAGAAAAGGCGAGGCCCCCACCTAGGTATCCGACTGCACCGACCCACTCTGATAAACTTACATTATGCATATGAGTCAGAGCAAAGACAATTCCTACCAGAAGAATGCTTAGCCAACTTGGCAGACTTTTCTGCAAGTGATGCAATAAGAGCTGACGGAAAAAGAGTTCTTCCACCAAAGGTCCAATGATGCAGGCGAAAACCGCTATCAGTAGTGGTTGCTCTTGAAAGGTACTTTGAATATTCGACTGGTTTAGACCTTGTCCGACCAGCCCCAAAAACTGCCTCAACAACTCTGATATAAATCCAAAGGCAACAGTCATCAGAATGAGAAAGAGCCATCCTGTTAAGACGCCAAGGAAGAATTTTCTTTTAGAATTTCTAATCTCATTCCATTGTTGGATTAATCGATCCTTGAACAAGAAAGAGCCGTATAGTGCTAATACTACATAGACTAGATAATTTGCAATGGTAGATGGCATCAGGGAAGCCAACCATCTAACGCCATCAAATACAAAGAGAATTGTATATAGGAGCCCAAAAATCAGAACTCCCTTATATTTTGTAGACTTCATTTAAGCCCCTTCCATTCACAATCATTCTCATGGTCATCAACCAGACCTGCAGCCTGCAGATAGGACAAGACAGCGACTGGTCCAGTAAATTTGAAGCCACGTTTTTTGAATTCTTTGGATAATTTTTCAGATAGAGCTGTTTTGGCAGGCGCCTGGCTGTAGTCAGGTACATCATTCACAATGGTCTTCCCATCTACAAAAGACCAAAGATAAGCATCAAAAGTTCCGAATTCTGCCTGAACTTGTAGAAAAGCCTGAGCGTTGGCTCGCGTCGCAAATATCTTGGCACGATTGCGGATGATGGCTGGATTATCCATCAAAGCTTCCAATTCTTCATCCGTCATGTCTGCAACAGCTTGAATTTGATAGCCATGAAAGGCTTCTCGGAAAGCTTGGCGTTTGTTGAGCACCGTTTCCCAAGACAGGCCTGCCTGATAGGTTTCCATGCACAATAACTCAAACAATGCTTGGTCATCATGGAGGGCCTGGCCCCATTCTTCATCATGGTAAGCTATATATAACGGATTGGTCATTTTAACCCAGCCACAACGTTTTGCCATAGAAATCTCCTATTTCACCAACATCTTAAGGGCCGATTTGATGTAGTTTTCAGCTGTATCAGAAGTTCCTTCAAAGAATTTCTTGATTTTCTTAAGCTCAGTTGCCTTGTAGCCCAGTGCCAACATGGCCTCCATTGCTTCTTCCAGTTCTTGGTTTTCAGCGTTGGTTTGCACTGCCACCTTAGCAGGAAGGTCGTCACCGGCCACAACCACCTTACCTTCTAAGTCCAAGACCATCTGTTGGGCTGTTTTCTTCCCGATTTTAGGGAACTTGGTCAGGTAGGTTATATTCTTAGTCTCGATGGCTTGAACAAGCCCTGCATTGTCATCAGCTGCAATGATAGCCAGAGCTGATACAGGACCAATGCCCGACACCGAAATCAAGCTGAGAAAGAGTTTTTTCTCGTCTTCTGAACGGAAACCGTAAAGGAGATGAGCATCTTCGCGAACGACTTGATGCACATAGATTTGCGCTTCTTGGTTAACTTGTCCTGAGTAAGCATAGGGATTAGCCACATGCAGGATATAACCGATACCATTTGCCTCAAGGACGATATATTTAGCAGTAATTTTGGTAATAATACCCTTTAGATATTCGTACATAATTTTCCCTTCAATTTATACTCAATGAAAATCAAATCTAAACTAGGAAGCTAACCGTAGGCATAACTTGAGTCAGGCAAGGTAAGGCTGACGCAGTTTAGAGAGATTTCCGAAGAGTATTAGTATTTTCCTAGCTCTCGGAGGCTAGTATGATTTTCCTGAATGCGACGGAACATCTTTTCCATGTCCGACTTGGTAAAGTGAACCAAAACAGGACGTCCGTGTGGACAGTTGTAGGGGTTGTCACATTGGGAAAGCTGATAGAGCAGCTGTCTAGCTGAGTGGTCATCGATACGATGGTTGGCCTTGATAGACCGTTTGCAGGACATCATGATAGCTAGCTCTGCCCGGTATTTCTTGATCGAAACTTCCTTGGTTAAAAGGAGCATGTCGCACATCTCATAGATTCCAGACTCGATTTCCTCCTCTGCCATCCAAATAGGATGTTCCCGTAGGATAAATTGATTCTCCCCGTACTCTGCTAGAAAGACGCCTACTTCCTCTAAAAGAGACATTCTTTCCTTGAGACGAAGGGCATCATCCGCAGGAAATTCAAAAATATAAGGCACTAGGAGTTGCTGCTGGCTCTGGTCAACATTGCCAATGCTCTCACGGTACTCCTCATACTTAACCCGTTCCTGAGCCGCGTGCTGATCTATGATGTAGAGCCCATCTCGACCTTGGGCAAAGAGATAGGTTCCATGCATCTGACCGAAAAATTCCAACTCTGGGAAGCTTGAAGATTCTTCTCGCTCCAGCTTATCATAAGCCTTATCCAGACTAGCTAGGTCTAGCTCTGGATGGTCTAGTTGGTCGTAGCTGACCGATTTTCTCTCTGCAAAATGCAGTTTAGCTGGCTTGGTCAACTGATCCAATGTTTCCTTAGCAAACAGGTTCAAATCCTGTTTCTCTTCTGTCAAGTTTACCTGATGGTCTGCCACCTCAGCTTGAGTAGGTCTAGTTTGTTCCGTTTTTTCATAGTAAAGCGTATTTTCTCTCAGCGGCAAGGTGGTTTGCTCTACTTTTTCACGATTACGAACCGTAGACTTAGCAAGATTTTCCAAAGCATCTGGAATCAAGGTCTGTTCCTTTAGACTCTTTGCGATAGCTTCTGAAACCAGCGCCATCAGTTCTCTTTCCTTGGAAATCCGCACTTCTTGCTTGGTTGGATGCACATTGACATCTGCTAGATACGGATCGATCTGGATGTGAATGACAGCCAGCGGAAAACGCCCCACCATGAGCTTGCTGCCGTAACCATCTAAAATAGCACGATTGAGCAGGAAATTTTTGATATAACGGCCATTGATAAAAAGACTGATGTAGTTACGATTAGCCCGTGTCAATTCAGGCAATGAGACAAAACCTGAAATCTCAAAGTCTAGGTCCGAATTCTCAATCTCAACCATCTTTTTGGCACTAGCTAAACCATAGATTCCAGCAATGGCTTGACGCAGTTGACCCGTACCAGCTGTTCGTGTCATTTCCTTGCCATCGCTAATCAGGCTAAAGGAAATCTCAGGATGAGCAAAGCCTAGACGATTGACGATATCGATGATATGAGACAACTCTGCCTGCTGGCTCTTCATATACTTGAGACGGGCTGGTGTGTTGAAAAAGAGATCCTCCACACAAACCTTGGTCCCAACAGGACTGGTCGCAGGCACAACTTCTTCTACTTCTCCCCCACGAGCCACTAACTTGGTCCCGTGACTTGCTCCATCCACCGCAGTCAACAAAGTTAAAACACTGACAGATGCGATCGAAGGCAGAGCTTCACCACGAAAACCGAGGGTCCGAATCCGAAAAAGATCCGCTTGATTCTTAATCTTACTGGTAGCATGACGGCGGAGAGCCAACTCTACCTCATCGTGGGCAATCCCGTGACCATTATCTGTGATTTGGATTTTCTTAAGACCAGCTTCTTCAATCTCAACGATAATCTGGCTTGAGCCAGCGTCGATAGCATTTTCAACCAACTCTTTAACTACACTGGCAGGACGTTCGATCACTTCTCCTGCTGCAATCTGGTTGGCCAAGACTTCTGGCAATTCAATAATATGAGACATCTTTCAGCCCCTTTCTTAACGATTTTTATCTATTTCTCTGAAAATAAGCTAGTGCTATTATACCATATTTCACTCGTTTCCAAAAAAGTCCAAGCAGCAACTTTCTTCCCGATTTTACTAGGTTATTTACTAAGTTTGTGGTACAATAGGTAGAAACAATATTTTAAAAAGGAGAAAAGACACATGCACATTTTTGATGAGCTAAAAGAGCGTGGTTTGATTTTTCAAACGACTGATGAAGAAGCTTTGCGTAAAGCCCTAGAAGAAGGTCAAGTTTCTTATTATACTGGCTACGATCCAACTGCTGACAGCCTTCACCTAGGCCACCTTGTCGCAATCTTGACAAGTCGTCGTTTGCAGTTAGCAGGTCACAAACCTTATGCGCTCGTTGGCGGTGCTACAGGTCTCATCGGAGATCCGTCCTTCAAAGATGCTGAGCGTAGTCTCCAAACAAAAGACACAGTAGATGGCTGGGTCAAGTCTATCCAAGGACAACTTTCTCGCTTTCTTGATTTTGAAAATGGTGAAAATAAAGCTGTCATGGTCAACAACTACGACTGGTTTGGCAGCATCAGCTTCATTGACTTCCTCCGTGATATCGGAAAATACTTCACTGTCAACTACATGATGAGCAAGGAGTCTGTTAAAAAACGGATTGAAACAGGGATTTCTTACACTGAGTTTGCCTACCAAATCATGCAAGGTTACGACTTCTTTGTCCTCAACCAAGAGCACAATGTAACCCTCCAAATCGGTGGTTCTGACCAATGGGGAAATATGACAGCTGGTACAGAATTGCTTCGTCGTAAGGCTGACAAGACTGGTCACGTAATCACTGTCCCACTCATCACAGACGCAACTGGTAAGAAATTTGGTAAATCTGAAGGGAATGCTGTTTGGCTAAACCCTGAAAAGACTTCTCCATACGAAATGTACCAATTCTGGATGAATGTTATGGACGCTGACGCTGTTCGCTTCTTGAAAATCTTTACTTTCTTGTCACTGGATGAGATTGAAGACATCCGCAAACAATTTGAAGCAGCTCCACACGAACGCTTGGCTCAAAAAGTCTTAGCTCGTGGAGTTGTAACACTTGTTCACGGAGAAGAAGCTTACAAAGAAGCCCTTAACATCACAGAGCAACTCTTTGCTGGAAATATCAAAAACCTTTCTGTCAAAGAACTCAAACAAGGACTTCGTGGTGTACCAAACTACCAAGTACAAGAAGACGAAAACCTCAATATCGTAGAACTTCTCGTATCATCTGGTGTGGTTAACTCAAAACGCCAAGCCCGTGAAGACGTACAAAACGGAGCCATCTATGTCAACGGTGACCGTATCCAAGACCTTGACTATGTCTTAAGTGATGCAGATAAGTTAGAGAACGAACTGACCGTTATCCGCCGTGGGAAGAAAAAATATTTTGTATTGACTTACTAAATTGTTCAACATTTACCTATAAACAAAGGAGTTAACCTCGATAAAGGTAACTCCTTTTTGCTGTTAATAACTCTCATCTATCTATTTTTAATAGACAGGCTACGCAGTACAATGCGCAAGGTTGTTAGATTATGTAGGATAGAGAGGTTTGAAGGGCTGAGCCAATTAAATAAGCCAAAGCCAATCAAACTACTATTTACGACAACGGTATCTTGAATATTCTTCTTGATGAGTGTTTTCAAAGATGATGATAACCAATCCAACTCTTGGAAGAAATCCAAGCGATTATCTAACAATAAGATATCGCTCATCTGCTTAGAAATATCTGCACTCTCATTCATCACCACACCGATATCTGATAGGGTTAGAGCCGCTGAGTCATTCAATCCATCTCCAACCATCAAAATAGTGTGACCTGCTTTCTGCAGTTCCTCTACTAACTCAAATTTCCCATCAGGTTTCAAGTCTGTATAGACCTGATCAAAGGGCAAATCTTTGACTAATTCCTCTGTCCTAACCAAGGTGTCCCCTGTTGCCAGAATCAATTTTTTCCCTTGTGCCTTAAGTTTCTCCAAGGCTGCTTTTGCTTCTTTTCTCAAAGGAGTATGAATGCAGAACATTCCAATCAATTCATTCTGATAAGCCAAGAATAAGAGATTGTAGTGACTCTTGTACTCTTCAATTAAAGCATTTTGTTCTGAACTGATATGAATCTGTTCATCCTGCATCAAGACATAATTCCCAATAAGAACTGGTTGCCCATCTATATGAGATTTAATCCCCTTGCTTGCGATATATTGGAGTTTCCCATGCATTTCCTCATGTTCAATTCCCTCTATCTCAGCTTGCTTGACGATAGCATTAGCAATAGGATGATAAATGTGTTCCTCAAGACAGGCACTGATTCTGAGAATATCTTCCTCACTATAGTCCCCAAAAGGTAACACCTTTTCAACTATAGGATAACTAGTTGTAATTGTTCCCGTCTTATCAAACAAGAAAGTATCAACTTCCAGATATTTCTCCAGAACATCCCCATCCTTAATCACCATTTCACGGTTCAACCCCTCCTTGATAGCTGTTAAATAAGCTACAGGAGTAGAAATTTTCAAAGCGCAGGAGAAATCGACCAATAGGAAAGAAATAGCCTTAGAAAAAGAACCTGTCAATAGGTAAGTCAGCCCAGCCCCCAAGAAATTATATTTGACGACCTTGTCCGCCATCTTGATGAAATAGCGTTGTTTCGTTTTCTTGTTTTCTTCAGATTTTTTCATCAACTCAATCAGTTGTAAAATCCGGCTGTTCATCTGATTATCGGTTACACGAATGCGTAACTCTCCAGTTTCTAATACTGTATTTGCACAAACCAAATCAGACTCTCTTTTTTCAACTGGAAAACTCTCTCCCGTCAAGGAACTTTCGTTGACCATACCTAAACCTGAAACTACTTGTCCATCAAATAGAATTTCATTTCCTTGAGATAAGACCAAGACATCTCCTATTTGAACATCGGAACTCTTGATACTAACAACCGTATCGCCCTGTACTAAGAATACATCGCTCTCTTTTGCAAGAAGACTCTGTTCTAAATCTGTTGCAGTTTTTTTCAAGGACCACTGATCTAAATGATTCCCCAAATCAAGCATAAACATGATATTGCTAGCTGTCTTGGATTGGCTCATAAACAAGGACAATAAAATCGCCGAACAGTCCAAGACCTCCATCGTTAGTTCCTTACGCGCTAGTGTTTGATAGGCTTCTCTGATATAACCCAAAGCCTGATAACAAGTCCATATATAGCGAATAGGATACGGCACAAAACTACGAAAAATCATACGCTTAATCGCTGCACCTGAAACAATAGAATAAGCACTCTCTTCTCTACGAATGGGAAGAGTCATCAACTCAGAAACTTTCCCTTTATCAATTCTTTTTAAAAAGGCTTCTGCATTATCTAATACAGAAAAGCCTTCTTTTATACGTAGAGTAAAGTGCTGTTGATCCATGTAAAACTGGATAGACTCAATCCCCTTTTCATCTCTCGCCAAGGAACGAAGATAGTCTTGAATATCCAAGGTGAGTGAAAAAGAAGATGATAGTCGGATATGTTGGTATCCTCTATGTAGCACTTTAAAAGACATATTATTCTCCTATAAGGCTATCTAATTGCTCTTCTTTTTTCTCTTGCTCGTACAAATATTTGGCATCTTGCAAGACATCGTCTCCATGTTGCTTCACAACAGAAACAGATGCATCTAGCTCGTCTTTTAACTTATAAGCCTTAGCCAAGGCTTTAGAATAACCTTTTTTAGCTTCCTTACTTGCTAAGATTTTCAAGCCAAGGGTACCAAATGCGACACCACCCAAAAAGAGTGATGATTTTTTCGCAACTTTTGCGACGCTCAATACTTCTTTTAACATACTTATTTCCTCCTTATCATTATTATATAGCAATTTAGATATAAAAGCAATTTTATTTTATAAATTGGAGAATTATACTCAATGAAAATCAAAGAGCAAACTAGGAAACTAGCCGCAGGCTGTACTTGAGTACGGCAAGGCGACGTTGACGTGGTTTGAAGAGATTTTCGAAGAGTATTAGTTTTATTTCTACTGAATCTCCCATCTACTTACTCCTAAAGTTGCTTTCATTTGCCTCTTTTGATACACTTAAACTATGAATACAAATCTCAAACCCAAACTTCAGCGTTTTGCTTCTGCGACTGCCTTTTCCTGTCCTATCTGTCAAGAAAATCTGACTCTGCTAGAGAACAGTCTCAAATGTAACAATCGCCATTCTTTTGACCTGGCGAAATTCGGCTATGTTAATCTAGCCCCTCAAATTAAGCAATCTGCCAACTACGACAAGGAAAACTTTCAAAACCGCCAACAAATCCTAGAATCTGGCTTTTACCACGCTATCTTAGAGGCTGTATCTGACTTGTTAGCAAATTCAGAAACTAGCACCACAGTCTTAGATATCGGTTGTGGTGAAGGATTCTATTCTCGCAAACTACAAGAAAGTCATCCTGACAAAACCTTCTATGCCTTTGATATTTCCAAAGATTCTGTCCAAATCGCTGCCAAGAGCGAACCCAACTGGGCAGTCAATTGGTTCGTTGGTGACTTAGCTCGTCTTCCTATAAAAGACGCCAGCATGGATATCTTACTTGATATCTTTTCCCCTGCCAATTATGGAGAATTTCGTCGCGTTTTATCCAAAGACGGCATCTTGATAAAGGTTATTCCAACTGAAAATCACCTCAAGGAAATCCGTCAGAAGGTACAAGACCAGCTGACAAACAAGGATTATTCTAACCAAGATATCAAGGAACATTTCCAGGAACACTTTACCATCCTATCTAACCAAACGGCCTCTCTGACTAAGACTATCACACCAGATCAGCTCCAAGCCCTACTCAGTATGACTCCTCTCCTCTTTCATATCGACCAGAGCAAGATTGACTGGAGCCAACTGACAGAGATTACCATTGAAGCAGAGATTTTGGTTGGGAAAGCATTCTAAACTAGACTTCCCAAAGGTATAAAACTTACCGAAAATCCTCAATATTACGAAAACGCATAAGAACAGGTACTCAAAAACCTTAATCTTATGCGTTTTGTTATGCAAAAATCACTGGAGTTTCTATACACATTAAGCGGAAATCTTTGAAATCAGTTCTCTTAATAACCATTGAATACCATATATTACATTTACCCCAAATATGATATAGGCCGTATAAATCAAGTATTTCGATTTCTCCCGCCTCAAAGAATAGATCTTGTACAAGATAAACAAATTTAAAATAATAAATAATAGAGACAAAATCTTCCTCCAAAAATCAATCCTAAAGGTACACAGCTAAGCATAGCCCTAAACTTTATTTTCGATTCGAAATTACAAACTTATCAATGAACAATAAGTGATATAAGGCCAGTACCAGACCCCAAACGCTACCACGAAAAGAGAATTCTTGATGATTGAGAGGAAACAAATCATGGTTACCAATATAGAGGCAGGTCAAAATAACAAATAAAATCCAAAATAAATCCGTCCATTTATATTTTGAAAAATATTTTTTCCACATAAGAACACCCTCTTTCTTTACTATAATACTATTATAACACTATTTGTAAGCGAATACAAGAAATTTGAGGTAACCTAATAAGAAGAAACATGAGGCTGAAAGACAGTAAAAACCAGCGATTTTAGTGCCTTCAAAGTTTGATTCTTAAGGCTACAAATGATAGACAAATTTTTTCTCTTTTCTTTTAGGACATAGCAGCATAAACTTAACAACATTCAAAAAAGCGAATTTCAATTGAAACTCGCTTTTACAAAATGTATTAGTATAAATCTTATATCTTAGTTCAAGTGCCAGATATCTTCGTTGTACTGAGCGATGGTACGGTCAGATGAGAAGAATCCTGCTTTAGAAATGTTAACGATGACTTTATCCAACCATGCGTCACGGTCTTCGTAGTCAGCCAACATTTGCTCTTTGACTTTGATGTAGTCTTCCAAGTCAAGAAGAGTCATGAACCAGTCTTTGTTGATCAATTCGTTGTAAAGACGTTCCAAGCGTTCTTTCTTACCTACTGTAAGAACAGCATCGCTAACGATGAAGTCAACCAATGGTTTGATAGCTTCACGAGCGTAAAATTCGCTTGATTTATAAGCTGATTTTGCGTAAAGGTCGATAACAGTTTCTGAATCTTCACCGAAGATGTAGATGTTTTCGTCGCCGACTAACTCAGCGATTTCCACGTTAGCACCGTCCATAGTACCAAGAGTCAAAGCTCCGTTCAACATGAATTTCATGTTACCAGTACCTGAAGCTTCTTTAGAAGCAAGTGAGATTTGTTCTGAGATGTCACATGCTGGGATAAGGAAGCTTGCTGCTGTAACGTTGTAGTTTTCAACCATAACAACTTGCAAGTGTGGAGCTACTGCTGGATCGTTAGCAATAACTTCTGACATGCAAAGGATCAAGTGGATGATGTCTTGAGCGATTGTGTAGGCTGGAGCTGCTTTACCACCAAAGAAGATTGTGATTGGACGAGCAGGGATGTTACCAGCTTTGATGTCAAGGTATTTGTGGATTACGTACAAGGCGTTCATTTGTTGGCGTTTGTACTCGTGAAGACGTTTGATTTGGATGTCAAAGATAGAGTTTGGATTGATTTCCACACCTTGGTGCTCTTTCAAGTGACGAGCCAATTTACGTTTGTTGTGAGCCTTGATGCTTTCCAATTTTTCTTTGACAGCAGCCTTGTCTTCGTATGACAAGAGTTTTTCAAGCTCATCTGCTTCATGGTGCCAACCGTGTCCAAGAATCTCATCCAAGTAGTGAGACAAGCTTGGGTTCGCATGCATGAGCCAACGACGGAAGGTGATACCGTTTGTTTTGTTGTTGAATTTTTCTGGGTAAAGGTCATAGAAGGCTTTCAACTCAGAGTTCTTCAAGATTTCAGTGTGGAGTGCTGCTACCCCATTAACACTGTATCCGTAGTGGATATCCATGTGAGCCATGTGAACACGTCCGCTCTCATCGATGATTTGAACAGCTGGGTCTTTGTATTCTGCTTTAACACGGCGGTCCAATTCTTTGATGATTGGTACCAAGTGAGGGACCACTTCTTCCAAGAATTCAAGAGGCCATTTTTCAAGGGCTTCAGCGAGGATTGTGTGGTTTGTGTAAGCAGTCATGCTACGAACGATAGAGATTGCTTCGTCAAGTTCGATACCACGCTCAGTCAAAAGACGGATCAATTCAGGAATCACCATTGATGGGTGAGTATCGTTGATTTGTACAACTGCGTAGTCAGCAAGGTCGTGCAAGTTGCTTCCTTTTTCGATTGCTTCGTCGATGATCAATTGAGCACCGTTTGAAACCATGAAGTATTGTTGGAAGATACGGAGCAATTCACCTTGACGGTCGCTATCATCTGGGTAAAGGAAAAGAGTCAAGTTGCGAGCAATATCTGTCTTGTCAAAGTTGATACCGTCTTTAATGATAGAAGAATCAACTGAGTCCAAGTCAAACAAGCGCAAACGGTTTTTAGTTGCTGTCTTGTAACCAGGTACATCGATATCGTAAAGAGTAGATGTCAATGTAAAGTGTGCAAATGGCACTTGGTAGCTACGGCTTGAGCGAACTAACCAGTTTTGGTCAGTCAACCAAGCATTTGGAATAGTCTCTTGTTGGTTGTTTTTAAGGACTTGTTGGAAAAGACCGTAGTGGTAGTTCAAACCAACTCCGTCACCGTTCAGACCAAGAGTCGCAATTGAGTCGATAAAGCAGGCTGCCAAACGTCCCAAACCACCATTACCAAGTGATGGTTCCAATTCTACTTCTTCGATTTCGATCAACTCTTTACCTGCATCAGCAAGTTCTTTCTTAACGTCGTCATAAAGACCAAGGTTAATCAAGTTGTTTGACAAAAGTTTACCAATCAAGAACTCAGCTGAGATGTAGTAAACTTTTTTCTTACCAGTGTTCACTGGTTTTTGGCTGCTTGCAAGCTTGCTGTAGTTAAGAAGAGCAAGGTAGAGCTCTTCATTGCTACATTCTGCGATAGATTTATTGTAACGATTTTGTACAAATTCTTTTAATGGTAACATTTTTGTGTCTCCTGATAATGTCTTATTTCTTTAATTCTACCAAATTTTCATTGATACGGCGATAAATTGTAGTCAAGTCAAGCAAAGTTTCTTCGACAGCAGGAGTCAATTGTTCCTCTGTCATACGCCATGACCAGTTTCCACCAAGAGTAGATGGGAAGTTCATACGAGCTGAACCATCCAACTCTAGCAAATCTTGCATAGTGGCAATCGTCATGAAACTTACTGATGCGAAAGCTGTACGAAGCATAGCATGCACCACTGTTTCGTACTCTTTACGGTTTGTGTAGCGAGCCATATACTCACGAGTTGGATCATCAATCTCATCACGGTACCAACCAAGAACAGTGTTGTTATCGTGTGTTCCTGTATACATAACTGAGTTTGCTGGTGCCAAGTGTGGGCTGTCGATACTTTCGTGTTCTGGATTGAAAGCAAATTGAAGGACTTTCATTCCTGGGAATCCAGTGCGCTCACGAAGCTCGATGACTTCATCAGTCATGAATCCAAGGTCTTCTGCGATGATGTTCAAGTCACCAAGTTCTTCTTTAACAGCTGCAAAGAGTTTGTAATCAGGTCCTTTCACCCATTTACCAGGTGCCGCTGTTTCAGAACCCGCAGGAATTTCCCAGTAAGACTCAAATCCACGGAAGTGGTCGATACGCACGATGTCGTAAATCTTAAAGCTTTCACGCAAGCGTTCAATCCACCATTTATAACCATCGCGATCCATTGCTTCCCAGTCATAGATTGGATTCCCCCAAAGCTGACCTGTCTCAGAAAACTCATCTGGTGGGCATCCTGCGATGCAAGTTGCTTTTCCGTTTTCATCAGTTTTAAAGAGATGTGGATTTGCCCACATATCGCTTGAATCTTCAGCAACATAGATTGGCATATCTCCCACAATCTCGATGTGGTTTTCGTTAGCATATGCTTTCAATTTCAACCATTGTTGGAAGAAGAGATATTGGGTTACGCGGTGGTAGACCAATTTGTCAGCCAACTCATTACGATAGTGTGCAAGAGCTTCAGCTTGACGAGTGCGAACTGCTGCATCAGGCCATTCTGTCCAAGCGAGATTATCAAAATGCTCTTTGATAGCCATATACTCTGCAAAAAGTTCAAGCCATGATTGGTTCTCTTGAGCAAATTTTTCAAAATCTTTGACATCTCCAACTTCAAGGAAACGTTTAACTGCTTTTTCTAGAAGCGGACGGCGTGCATAGTAAATCTTAGCGTAATCAACTTCAGTTGGGTTACTACCGAAGTCTACTCCCTCAAGATCGCTTGCTTCCAACAAACCTTGCTCTACCAAAATAGCAAGATCGATAAAATGAGTATTTCCAGCAAAGGCTGAGAAAGATTGATAAGGAGAATCTCCGTAGCTGGTTGTGCCTAAAGGAAGGATTTGCCAGTAACGTTGCTTTGTACGAACCAAGAAGTCAACGAAATCATAGGCGCTTTGACCAAATGATCCGATTCCGTAAACTCCTGGAAGCGATGAGATGTGCATCAACACACCACTTTGACGTTTTTTCATAATAGCACCTCAAGTGTTTGTAGTTAAATATTTCATTTTTACTTGGCGCAAACGTTTGCGCCAAGTAAAGTATAACCCATTTCAAAAAGAAATGCAAGCGTTTCAACAAAAAACTTTTCAATTTATTTACTTTATAGCTTTTTTAAAAAACTATATTCTTATTTTTTTACCTCTACAAAAACATCTTCAAACCATGCAATCGTTTCCCTTAAATTATTCTTGAATTGAAATTTATATGATTTCATCTTTTTCTTCCTATTATATAAGCAATTTTAGGGATTAAGCAGTTATAAGCTTTTTTAATTTTTTTCAAAAAACGCTTGCAACCGTTTTCTGTTTGTGCTATACTAAGTTCATAAGAGAAAACGTTTGCGTTTCCTCGAAATCAAAATTTGTTATTCTTTAGGAGGAATACACTATGTCAACTAAATTCATGAAGAGCGCAGCTGTACTTGGTACTGCTACTCTTGCTAGCTTACTTTTGGTAGCTTGCGGAAGTAAAACTTCTGACAAAGCTGCTGACTCTTCTGCATCAGGAAGTCAAGAAATCACTTTCTATGTTGAAGACCAATATAAAGCTTTTGCAGAATCAGCTGCCAAAGCTTACGAAAAAGAAGCTGGTGTAAAAGTTACTATTAAAACAGGGGACCAATTAGGTGGACTTGACAATCTTTCACTTGATAACCAATCAGGTAAAGCTGCTGACGTCATGATGGCACCATACGACCGTGTAGGTAGCCTTGGTACTGACGGACAACTTTCAGAAGTAACTTTGAGTGACGGTGCTAAAACAGACGATACTACTAAATCTCTTGTAACTGTTGGTGGTAAAGTTTATGGGGCTCCAGCCGTTATCGAGTCACTTGTTATGTACTATAACAAAGACTTAGTGAAAGAAGCTCCTAAGACATTTGCTGACTTGGAAGAACTTGCTAAAGATAGCAAATATGCCTTCGCTGGTGAAGACGGAAAAACTACTGCTTTCCTAGCTGACTGGACTAACTTCTACTACGCATATGGACTTCTTGCTGGTAATGGTGCCTACGTGTTTGGACAAAACGGTAAAGACCCTAAAGATATTGGTCTTGCTAACGATGGTGCTATTGCAGGTATCAACTACGCTAAAACTTGGTATGACAAATGGCCTAAAGGTATGCAAGATACTGAAGGTGCTGGAAACTTGATCCAAACTCAATTCCAAGAAGGTAAAACAGCTGCTATCATTGATGGACCTTGGAAAGCTCAAGCATTCAAAGATGCTAAAGTAAACTACGGTGTTGCAACTATCCCAACTCTTCCAAACGGTAAAAACTACGCAGCCTTTGGTGGTGGTAAAGCTTGGATCATCCCATCAAGCACTAAAAATCTTGAAGGAGCTCAAAAATTCGTAGACTTCCTTGTTTCAACTGACCAACAAAAAGCATTCTACGATGCAACAAACGAAATCCCAGCTAACACTGAAGCTCGTACTTACGCTGAAGGTAAAAACGATGAGTTGACTACTGCTGTTATCAAACAGTTCAAGAACGCTCAACCAATGCCAAACATCTCTCAAATGTCAACAGTTTGGGACCCAGCTAAAACAATGCTCTTTGACGCTGTAAGCGGTAAGAAAGATGCTAAAACAGCTGCAAATGATGCTGTAACATTGATCAAAGAAACAATCCAACAAAAATTTGGTAACTAATTGATTGATTCAAGGGGGATTTAAAACTTATCCCCCTTGATTTTTAGATATTAACAGAACTCAGCTTGACGTTCACATCTTATGAAAGGAGTACTCATGGAACAACAACCAAGAAAAGCAGCCTTGCTTTCATTGATTCCTGGGTTGGGACAAATCTACAACAAGCAAAAAGCTAAAGGTTTTATCTTCCTTGCTGTAACTTTAGTTTTTGTCCTCTATTTTATAGTACTTGCAGCACCTGAATTGAGCAACTTGATCACGCTCGGTGAAAAACCTGGCCGTGACAACTCTCTCTTCATGTTGATTCGTGGTGCATTCCACTCTATTTTTGTAATTGTTTATCTAGCCTTTTATATTCTCAATATTAAAGACGCTCACACTATTGCAAAACGTATCAATAATGGCATTCCTGTCCCATTGACACTTAAGGATATGATTAAAGGTATCTATGAAAATGGATTCCCATACTTGCTCATTATCCCATCTTACGTTGCCATGACATTTGCCATCATCTTCCCAGTTATTGTAACCTTGATGATCGCCTTTACTAACTATGATTTCCAACATTTACCACCTAATAAATTGTTGGACTGGGTTGGATTGACCAACTTCACAAATATCTGGAGCTTGAGTACCTTCCGTTCAGCCTTTGGTGCCGTTCTTTCTTGGACTATTATCTGGGCTTTGTCTGCATCAACTTTACAGATTGTAATCGGTATCTTCACAGCTATTATTGCTAACCAACCATTCATCAAAGGGAAACGTATCTTTGGTGTCATCTTCCTTCTGCCTTGGGCAGTTCCAGCCTTCATCACTATCTTGACATTCTCAAACATGTTTAACGATAGTGTTGGTGCTATCAATACTCAAGTTTTGCCACTTTTTGCTAAAGTTCTTCCATTCCTCGATGGGGCACTCATCCCTTGGAAAACAGACCCTACTTGGACTAAGGTTGCCTTGATTATGATGCAAGGTTGGCTTGGATTCCCTTATATCTATGTCCTTACTCTCGGTATCCTACAGTCTATTCCAAACGACTTGTATGAAGCAGCTTATATCGATGGTGCAAACGCTTGGCAAAAATTCCGCAGCATCACTTTCCCAATGATTTTGGCAGTTGCGGCACCTACTTTGATCAGCCAATACACCTTCAACTTCAACAACTTCTCTATCATGTACCTCTTCAATGGTGGTGGTCCTGGTAGTGTCGGTGGTGGAGCTGGTTCAACCGATATCTTGATCTCATGGATTTACCGTTTGACAACCGGTACAGCTCCACAATACTCTATGGCAGCTGCCGTTACCTTGATTATTTCAATCATCGTCATCTCTATTTCTATGATTGCCTTCAAGAAACTACACGCATTTGATATGGAGGACGTCTAAGATGAATAACTCAATCAAACTAAAACGTAGACTGACTCAAACCCTCACTTACCTATACTTGATCGGACTTTCAATCGTCATTATCTATCCTCTTTTAATCACGATTATGTCTGCCTTCAAGGCTGGTAACGTTGTGGCCTTTAAACTCGACAGCAATGTCAACTTTAGTCTTGATAACTTCAAAGGGCTCTTTACAGAAACCTTATACGGTACATGGTACCTTAATACTTTGATCATCGCTTTGATCACTATGGTCGTTCAGACAAGTATTATCGTGCTTGCTGGTTATGCTTACAGCCGTTACAACTTCTTGGCTCGTAAACAAAGTTTGGTCTTCTTCTTGATTATCCAAATGGTGCCAACAATGGCTGCTTTGACTGCCTTCTTCGTTATGGCCCTCATGTTAAATGCCCTTAACCATAGCTGGTTCCTCATCTTCCTTTATGTTGGTGGAGGTATTCCGATGAATGCTTGGCTCATGAAAGGTTACTTTGACACCGTGCCAATGTCTCTTGATGAATCTGCAAAACTTGATGGTGCAGGACACTTCCGCCGCTTCTGGCAAATCGTTCTCCCTCTTGTTCGCCCAATGGTGGCGGTACAAGCACTCTGGGCCTTCATGGGACCTTTCGGAGACTACATCCTCTCTAGTTTCTTGCTTCGTGAGAAAGAATACTTTACAGTTGCCGTTGGTCTACAAACCTTCGTTAGCAATGCGAAGAACTTGAAGATTGCCTACTTCTCAGCAGGTGCTATCCTCATCGCTCTTCCAATCTGTACACTTTTCTTCTTCTTGCAAAAGAACTTCGTTTCAGGACTTACAAGCGGTGGCGACAAGGGGTAATATACCCCCGCCACCCTTTTTCATTTTGAAACTTGTCCTTACTTAGATAATCTGATGAGAAATAAAAGCTTACTGAGGTTATGCTTCTTGTTTGTGAACAATTTAAAGCAAAAGCCTACTTTCAACCAGCATTGTACCTGCCCCACTTGAAATTAAACACATTTCTCTATATAATACTCATATAGAAAAATGCCTTAGAAAGAGAATTATGTTGCCATATCCATTTTCTTATTTTAATAGTATCTGGGGATTCCGTAAGCCCCTATCTCAACGTTTTGGTCTCAACTGGTTCCAACTGATTTTTACCAGTATCTTCTTGATTAGCTTGTCGATGATCCCTATTGCCATCCAGAACAGCTATCAGGAAACTTATCCTTTAGAAACTTTCATCAATGATGTCTACACTCCTTTGACGGATAGTGTGGTTCAGGATTTGGCTGCCAATGCAAAGATTGTAGATGGTAAGTTGAGCTATGCAGGTTCATCTCCTCATCAAGCTTCTATCCAAATCGGAGACCCTTCTAGTTCAAACTTCCCTGAGGAATTACTTCTGAACTTTGAACCTGAGAAACTCATCATCAGTAAGCAAGGAAAAGAATTGACCAGCATTCGCTATCACGCGATAACGACTGAGAGCTTCCAAAGCAAGGAAAGCTTAACACAAGCCATTTCTAAAGACTGGTATCAACAGAATCGCGTCTATATTAGTCTCTTTCTTGTGCTAGGTTCTAGCTTCCTCTTTGGACTTAATTTTTTTATTGTTGCTTTAGGTGCTAGCCTCTTGCTCTACTTCACGAAAAAATCGCGTCTCTTTTCATTTAAAAGCTACAAAGAGTGCTATCATTTCATTTTGAACTGTTTAGGATTACCAACCTTACTTGCTATGATTCTAGGTCTCCTAGGCCAAAATATGGCCACTTTAATTACTGTTCAAAATATTTTATTTGTTCTATACCTGGTCACTATCTTTTACAAAACGCATTTCCGTGATCCAGACTACCATAAGTAGGAGATTATTATGCCTGTTACGATTAAAGACGTGGCCAAGGCTGCTGGTGTTTCACCTTCAACCGTAACCCGTGTTATTCAAAATAAATCAACCATTAGCGATGAAACAAAAAAACGCGTTCGCAAGGCTATGAAGGAGCTCAATTACCACCCCAACCTCAACGCTCGTAGCTTGGTAAGCAGTTATACCCAAGTTATTGGCTTGGTGCTTCCTGACGACTCAGATGCCTTCTATCAAAATCCTTTCTTCCCATCTGTCCTCCGTGGTATCGCCCAAGTCGCCTCTGAAAACCACTACGCCATTCAGATTGCGACAGGTAAAGATGCCAAAGAGCGTCTTAAAGCTATTTCTCAGATGGTCTATGGTAAGCGTGTAGACGGTTTGATTTTCCTCTATGCCCAAGAAGAGGACCCTTTGGTTAAGTTAGTAGTAGACGAGCAATTTCCTTTCCTTATCTTAGGTAAATCTCTATCTCCCTTCATTCCACTTGTCGATAATGACAATGTCCAAGCTGGTTTTGATGCGACAGAGTATTTCATCAAAAAAGGATGCAAGCGAATTGCCTTTATCGGAGGTACTAAGCGACTCTTCGTAACACTAGACCGTCTGACAGGTTACGAGCTAGCTCTAAAACAACACCAACTTCCTCTCGATACTAATCTGACTTACTTTGCTACTGAATTTCTTGAAGATAATGGTTATCGCTTTAGTAGACTTCTCTTCAAACACAATCCAAATATTGACGCTATTATTACCATTGATAGTCTCCTTGCTGCAGGGGTCTGTGATTACATCGCAAAACACCAACTGGATGTCCCTGTCCTCAGCTTCGACTCAGTCAATCCCAAGCTCAACTTGGCGGCCTATGTCGATATCAATAGTTTGGAGCTTGGTCGTGTTTCCTTTGAAACTATTCTCCAGATCATCAATGATGCTAAAAACAACAAACAAATTTGTTACCGCCAGTTGATTGCCCACAAAATCGTTGAAAAATAAAAAAGCCCAACTCTGACAATATGTTCAAGAGTTGGTTTTTTCGTTCTATTCATTGTTATAAATAACTATTAGTAAACTAGAGCAAGGTATCACTAATGGAATTTGAAGATGTCCTGAAATCTTTAGTTTTCGACTTCGACAAATCGGCCTAGGATATGAACATTTTCTGAAACAGAAACAAATGCTGTTGGATCAACTTGCTTCATGATTAATTTAAAATCATTGAACTCTGCACGAGTGATAACCGTAATCAAAACAGCCTTACGCTGGTGATTATAAGTTCCTTCAGCATCATGGATCATGGTTGCTCCACGGTGCAATTTATTATGGATTTTCTCAATGACGGCATCTGGATTGCTAGTAACAATCATGGCCTGCATGCGTTTTTGCTTGGTGAAAACTGCATCTGTCACACGACTTGAGACAAAGATGGTAATCATGGAATAAAGGGCATATTTCCAACCAAAGGTCACTCCTGCAATCAACATGATTGTACCATTAACCAAGAAAGAGATACTTCCGACGTTACGACCAGTCTTCTTACGAATGGTTAAGCTGACAATGTCTGTTCCTCCACTGGAGATGTTATGACGTAAAGCAAAGCCGATCCCCAATCCCATGACAACACCCCCAAAAAGGGCATTGATGATGGGATCCTCTGTTAAGACCACCACAGGCACAAACTGGATAAAGAGCGAGCTCATGGATACCGTGATAAAGGTAAAAATCGTGAACTTATGCCCAATTTGATACCAGGCCAAAATCATGAGAGGAATATTGATGGCATAAAAGGCTACTGAAATCGGGAAATGAAAACCAAACCAGTGGTTACTAAGGGCAGATATAATCTGCGCCAAACCTGTCGCACCACTTGAATAAACGTGCCCTGGTTGGAAAAAGAAATTGACGGCTACTGCTGATAGAAAACCATATACCAGAGAAGCTGAGATTTTTTCATCGTATTTTTCTCGAGAAATACTTTGTAAAACACGCAAAATCCTTACTCGATAAGCAAAGCGGCGCAAATAATAGTACCACTTTTTAGTTAGTTTCGTTTGTTTCATCTTGTTCTACTTGTAGATTAAGTTCCTCTAGTTGTTTAAGAGCTACTGTTGATGGTGCTTGCGTCATTGGGTCAGTTGCCTTATTATTCTTAGGGAAGGCGATGACTTCACGGATATTTTCTTCTCCAGCGAGCAACATGACAAAACGGTCAAGACCGATAGCCAAACCACCGTGTGGTGGGAAGCCATAGTCCATAGCTTCCAAAAGGAAACCAAACTGGTCATTTGCTTCTTCAGCTGAGAAACCAAGAGCTTTGAACATACGTTCTTGAAGTTCTTTTTGGTTGATACGAAGGCTACCGCCACCAAGTTCATAACCGTTTAGGACGATATCATAGGCAATGGCACGGACCTTAGCCAAATCACCCTCTAACTCATGAGCAGTATCTGCCTGAGGAAGAGTAAATGGATGGTGGGCGCTCATATAACGTCCCTCTTCTTCAGACCATTCAAACATTGGCCAGTCAACAACCCAAAGGAAGTTAAATTTATCCTGATCAATCAAGCCTAATTCTTTAGCAATACGTCCACGAAGTGCACCAAGTGTTGCATTAGCCACTTCAAGTGTATCAGCAACAAAGAGAACCAAGTCTTTATCTTCAAGACCAAGCGCTGTTGTCAAGTCTGCTTGGATACCAGTCAAGAATTTTGCAACTGGTCCATTTAATTCTCCATCAACTACCTTGACCCAAGCAAGACCTTTGGCACCGTACTGTTTGGCTACTTCCGTCATCTTGTCGATGTCTTTACGTGAATACTTGTCCGCAGCCCCTTTGACAACAATGGCTTTAACAGCAGGTGCTTCTGAGAAGACTTTGAAATCTACACCCTTGACAAGATCTGTCAAGTCTTGAAGCAACATCTCAAAACGAGTATCAGGCTTGTCAGATCCATAAAGGGCCATAGCATCGTCGTACTTCATACGAGGGAATGGCAGGCTTACTTCGATTCCTTTTGTTTCCTTCATCACGCGCGCAATCAAGCCTTCTGTGATATCTTGAATTTCTTGCTCAGTAAGGAATGAAGTTTCCAAGTCGACCTGTGTAAACTCAGGTTGACGGTCTCCACGTAAATCTTCATCGCGGAAACATTTGACGATTTGGTAGTAACGGTCAAATCCCGCATTCATTAACAACTGTTTTGTAATCTGCGGACTTTGAGGAAGGGCATAGAAATGACCCTTATTGACACGAGAAGGCACCAAATAGTCACGCGCTCCTTCTGGTGTTGACTTAGAAAGGAATGGCGTTTCCACATCGATAAATTCCAACTCATCCAAGTAGTTACGGATAGAATGAGTTACCTTGGCACGAAGTTTAAGGTTTTCCAACATCTCTGGACGACGAAGGTCAAGGTAACGGTAACGCAAACGCGTATCGTCATTCGCCTCAATGCCATCCTTAATCTCAAATGGTGTTGTTTTGGCTGTATTAAGCACTATCAGAGCCGTCACATTTAACTCAACTGCACCAGTCGCCAACTTATCATTGGCTTGCTCACGTGCAGCAACTTGACCAGTCACCTCGATGACAAATTCGCTACGAATGCTTTCAGCTATTGCCATTACCTCTGCAGATACTTTTTCTGGGTTGATAACCAACTGCATGATTCCTTCACGGTCACGAAGATCGATAAAGATCAAACCACCAAGGTCACGACGACGGGCTACCCATCCTTTCAAGGTAATTTCTTGTCCGATGTGTTCCTCACGAACACGACCAGCATACATACTACGTTTCATGTTTTCTCTCCTCTTTTATTCTGTTACTATTTTACCATAAAAGCGCAGGCTCTTCATGAAAATCATCAGAAAAGTTGAGAAGAATCCTGCTATAAATGAAAAAATCCAGCAAAGTCATTCGCTGGATCTTATTTTACTTGGTATTTCTTTATTTTTTTCGCTTTTCAGCAATCTCTGCAGCCTTTTTAGGGAGAACAATCTCCGTTGCATAGGCTGTTGCAAATCGCATAATACCTGCAATTGGTGCAAAGATAACTGCTAGATAGTTATAAAAGAAATCCCCTTTAAAAGCATAGGCAAGCCCTCCAATAATGAAGAAGAGAACAACTGCCTGAATCACTGCTAATAATATCACTCGTTTCATGACTTCCTCCTGAGTCTATTATAGCATCATTATCATCACAAATGAAATTAAATTGTTCAAGGCATGTAATCCCATACTATAAGCCAGACCACCCTTACTAATATAAGCCAATCCCAAACTAAAACCAAGTGAAGCATAAACTAGAAATTGTTGAGGAGTTCCAGGGAAATGAACAAGTGCAAAAATGATAGTACTTACAAGAAGAAAGAGCACTGTCTGCTTGACGTTATCCTGCTGAGGGAAGACATAACGAGCTAACATACCTCTAAAGGTCAACTCTTCTGTCAGGGGTGCAAAGACAACAATCATGAAGAAAGAGAAGAGAGGTTGATTATGAGTCAATTGTTCTGCCGTCTGTTGACTGACAGATGGATCATTTGGTAAGAAAGATTGTACAACAATGATAAGGACCCATACCAAGGCAGGCAACCAGATGTATTTGTTAAGGCCCGTTTTTTCTATCGTAACAGTTCCTGTCTTATACCACTTGTATGTTAAGAAGGTAAAAGCTCCTGCCAATAGAATATAAAGCGGAAGAACACCGACTATAGGTGCACCTGAACCAAGAGCAATCAGAGGTAAAGCCTGAATAAAACCGTAGATAAACAAAAATGATAAGAAAGCTAGAACAAACCAGCCAATGTTTTTAAGTGTTTTCATAAGATTCTCCTATTTAAAATAACGTTTTGTTTTTCTTAATTGTGCGATAGTTATATAAAGATGGATGATAATCAAAAGAACTAAGGCAACTACTTGTATTTCTCGTAAAATAACTGATAATACTATCAGTAAAATATAGAGCAATGGCAGTATAATTTGATCCAGCCTAAACAGAGTTAAAAAGGCACTCTCCATCTCTGCCTGCTTTTCTCCCTCATCATAACTGTTAAGATAGGTTAAAATATCTTTTGGAGTGTAATAAGCAGACAGTTTATAGTGTCGAACGATAAAAATAGTTCGCAACAAGTAATTGGCAACAATAATGTATAAGCATAATAGAATAAGAGTAGGAAGAATTAGCAAGGTATTTTTAAATATCGGAGAAATCAGTATGATCCCACTAGTCATCATTGCTATCATCAAAACATTGGAAGAAACTGAACCATAATCCAAGTAACGATAAGCTCTTACATAGGTCTGGTCACTATCTTCTTCCTCTGTCGCCCTTTGATAAAGAGTATAAATTTCGCGACTTTTACCAAGATAATACATGGCTAAAACGAAGGAAAGTCCTCCAATAACAAGAGCGATTCCATAAATAGTAGGTAAGACTTGTTCCATTTGAATCTGTTCAACTATCCCTCTAAGAGTGTAGGCAAAGGCTACTACAAAAGCACTTAACATACACATTACTACTCTCAACCATCTACGATTATTATTCATTTTCTGACCTCTATCTAAACTAGTCAATAACCTTAAGTAGTTTCAGTGATCTTTCCTATTTGAAATAACGTTTCACCATAGGTAACTGCATCACATTGATATAAATATGGATTGCTCCGACAAACAAGAAGGCTAGTAACTGAATCTCTCCTGTCAGTAAAGAAAAGAGAGCAATCAGAAAGTACAAAGCTGGCAAGACATACTGATGTAATTGGAATAAAATCCGAAAACTCTGTTCCAAATTAGCCTGGCGCTCCCCTTCATCGCAAGAATTGACATAACCTAAGATATCCTTTGGCATAGAGAAAAATACCATATCAAACTGGCGAACAATCGCAATGGTTTTATAAAAATATTTTTGAGCATTAAAAGTCAACACTAATGCCAAAAAAGAAAGAGATAAGGTTAGATTGCTTCTATTTAGTATAACCACTTCACTTGCTGAAATGAAGAGAGCCAATAAAATCGCTACACTTGCACTATTAAAAGCAATACTTCCAAACTCAAGATTCCGATACATTTGCACATAATAGCTTTCATTCAGATCATCATCCATTTCCTCTTGATACAAGGAGTGAAATTTTCTGCTTTTCTTTAAGAAATTGAAAGTTAAAAGAATGCTAATGAAACCTATCAGTAAACAAATAGCTGATATCCAGGGTATCAAGACTTTTACATCTAAAATAACTTCGTAGGATTCGGCACGTGCCTTAAACATCCCTACAAAACCGCCCAAGAACCCTCCAAAGACAACAGCTGCTAAAAATAATAATAATCCACGTTTCTTTTTCATTTTCATCCCCCTCTAAACTAATCCAACTAACCACTGACCAAAGACTTTACCTGATTCATAAATTGCTGTCAAGCCCTCTGTTCCAAGTGATACTAAAATTAAACAAACAGCAAACAAGAGAATAGCTTGGTTCCTTGCTTTTTTCGCCCCTTCTCCTAAAGGATCTCTCCCAAGCCAGCCTGCTAGATAAGCATAGAGGGTCACTGTTATAATCCCCATCTCCGTCGAAGAGAGAAACAAGAAGAGCGTCACCAAACGAACGATGTTGGTTTGGATGTTAAAATAATTTCCTAAACCTGCACAAACACCTGCAAGTGCTTTGTCTTCAGTATCTACTTGAAAACCTGCTAAAAACTCTTTCATAACTTTTCTCCTTTTACGAGCTCTTTAAACTTTATTTTTTTCTCTACCCATCTAAAGACTAATAGTAGCACTAAATTTATCCAGAAGAGATACTTACTTTCGACGATTGTAAACCAACCAAATAGGGTTCCAATCATAGCCAAAAGATTCACAATAAACACAACGATACATAGATAATAAATCCCTTTATACTTGTTCATCACTCATCCTCCTCTAAGCGAAAGACCGACTCGACTGGCTCATGGAATATCTGAGCAATCTTCAGGGCAATGACGATGGATGGCGTGTACTCATCCCGTTCTAGCAAACTGATGGTTTGCCTGGACACGCCTGCTAGCTTGGCCAGTTCAGTTTGATTAAGGCCATCGCGAGCCCGAAGCTCTTTTAGACGATTTTTTAGTTGCATGTCACACACCTACTTTCCGTCAAATTGAATCGTTTGGATATCCTCAATGCGTTGTAGTTTGAATTTTTCTTTTCCTTTTTTATTTACACGGCGTAGCTTGACCCACTCCTCATCAACATCTACAACTTCCCAATTGTCTGTCCCAAAAACTTGTCCAAAGATTGTTGGTTTTTTCCCAATCAATTCTTTTAATAATCTTGACATTTCTTTATTTCCTTTCTGTTTTTGCTCAATTCTTTTGATTTTATTCTCTAGTTTCTTGACCCTTTGGGTATGATAGAGATAAAACATAAACACAAGAGGTACAAATCCTAATGCCCACATAATTGTTCCTTTCTCCTTTTCTCTTAACTTGATTATATTGTAACACATCTTTTTCTTTTTGACAAGCATATTTGTCAAAAAGTTTATGATTTTTGTCATTTTGCAAAAGAAAAAGGTCAGGAGTAAGATCCTGACCAGTTTATCTGTTATTAATACTCTTCGAAAATCAAATTCAAACCACGTCAGCTTCACCTTGCCGTACTCAAGTACAGTCTGCGGCTAGCTTCCTAGTTTGCTCTTTGATTTTCATTGAGTATAAAATCCTAATTTTGCAAAGATTTCTGAGAAGTTTTGGCTGATTGTTTCAAGTGAAACTTGAACTTCTTCGCGAGTTTGGTTGTTCTTGACTGTCACTTGTCCGCTTTCGACCTCGCTCTCTCCAAGAGTGATAAGAGTCTTAGCAGCAAAAACATCGGCTGACTTGAATTGCGCTTTGAGTTTGCGGTTGAGGTAATCACGCTCTGCTTTAAAGCCTTGTTGGCGAAGAGCTTGTACCAACTCCAAGGCTTTAAGATTTGCTCCTTCACCGAGAACTGCGATATAAACATCTAGGGCGTTTTCGATTGGTAGTGCTACACCTTGTTTTTCAAGAACTAGAAGAAGACGCTCTACACCAAGTCCAAAACCAAAACCAGCAGTCTCAGGACCGCCAAAGTAAGCAACCAAGCCATCGTAGCGACCACCTGCACAGACTGTCAAGGCATTGCCCTCAATCTCAGTGATGAATTCAAAAATCGTGTGGTTGTAGTAGTCCAAACCACGAACCATATTGGTATCGATGATGTAATCTACTCCAAGATTTTCCAGCATCTGACGGACAGCAGCAAAGTGGGCTTGGCTTTCTTCATCAAGGTAATCCAAGATAGACGGCGCATTCTCTACTGCCACCTTGTCTTCTTTTTCCTTAGAGTCCAAAACACGGAGAGGATTTTCCTCCAAGCGACGTTGGCTATCCTTAGACAAGGTCTCCTTAAGTGGTGTCAAATAGTCAATCAAGGCTTGACGGTAGGCCGCACGACTTTCGGGATTTCCAAGAGTGTTGAGGTGGAGTTTGACACCTTGAACACCGATTGCTTTCAAAAAGTGGGCTGCCATAGCGATCGTTTCCACATCTGTGGCTGGATTACTTGATCCAAAGCACTCCACACCAATCTGGTGGAACTGGCGCAAGCGACCTGCTTGTGGACGCTCATAGCGGAACATTGGCCCCATGTAGTAGAACTTGCTTGGTTTTTGAACTTCTGGTGCGAAGAGTTTATTTTCCACATAAGAACGAACAACTGGTGCTGTTCCCTCTGGACGGAGAGTGATATGGCGGTCTCCCTTGTCGTAAAAATCGTACATTTCCTTGGTTACGATATCGGTTGTGTCTCCAACAGAACGACTGATAACTTCGTAGTGCTCAAAAATAGGCGTGCGTACTTCTGCATAGTTGTAGCGTTTGAAGATTTCACGCGCAAATCCTTCAACGTACTGCCATTTGGCAGACTCAGCAGGTAAAATATCCTGCGTTCCTTTTGGCTTTTGTAATTTCATAGGGAATCCTCTTTATAACTTAATAGTCCTATTTTACCATAAATGAAGGGATTGGGACAGTCTGAAAAGAAGACGAACACCTAAATTTCATTTTTGAGATTGAGACTTGTCAGAAGAATAGCTATCAGAGAAAGACCTACGAAAAGTATCCAAGTCAACTGTATATCCCATACCGCCACCAGTGAAAAACTGGCCGTCCCCACTGGTATAGATAGAGTAAACAACAAACCTAAAAAATTACTGGTACGAGAGAGAACCTCTGGAGCAAGATTTTTCATGAGCAGAGCACTAATTTTAGGGGAAATTTTACCAGAGATATACATAGTAAAAAAGACGAAAAGCATCCCAAGCAAGACTTGGTTTAACAAATTAGATAGACCAACTAGACTGGCTCCTAATGTGACCCACATCATCAATCTAGGCAAAGATTGCTTCCCAAAATAGTCATTTCCCGTAAGACTACTGATGATAACTGCTAATAAGGTAATCAATTGTAAGATAAACAATGCATCCTTGTAGGAAAAATTCAGTAAGGAATGATTTAAAAGGAAGATGTTATAGATACCACCTAAGGCACCACCCAAAGCATTGATAAGCAAGATAGCAAAGAGCATAAAACCAAAGTTTTTCTGTCCACTTTTAAGAAAAACGAGACGTAAGTTTCGGTAAATCGTTAAAAACTGATCTTTGATAGAAAGTTTCTCATTTTTCAGTGATTTACTATCACCAAGTGGAGTTGATAAGCTTAATTCAGCCCTTCCTAAAAAGAGAATGAGAGCTGACACTAGGAAAAATATAGCATTGATTCCCGCTACGAGCGAAAAGTTCTGTGTTGACACCCCTAATAGCCAAACTCCAAAAGCTTGGCCGCCAATCGCAGAGATGTAGGTAATAAACTGAGAAAAGGAATAGGCCTCCATCAGATCTGACTCTGCTACCTTTTCTTTATCGAGAGGCATTCGCAAGCCACCAGCAAAATCACTGGCTACATCACTAATGACATTGATGAGGCAAAGGGTCGAAAAGGCAAAGAAACTAGCTTGCTGAACAACTAGGGCTGCTAGAAAAAATAAAACCGCCTGAAATAAACCGACATAGGTCATCCATTTGACCTTGTCCTTGGTATAATCTGCCCGAATGCCCACAAAAACTGTAAAAAGAGTTGGAAGCATCATCACAACATTAGCCATGGCAACAGCAACAGAAGCCTCTGGCAAAGTTGAGGCATAGACCACAAATACTAAATTAAAAATGGAAGCTCCAAAAGCATTGAAAAATCGTGATAAACTCAAAACTCTGTATGCTTGATTTCTTAGTAATAGTTTCATATAGATTCCTCTCTTTCGCACATACTACTTTTATGGTAGCTCTAGTATAGCATCAAGAATCTTACGAGAAGATATTTTTGAATATATGCAACAGACTAAACTGATAACGAAAACGATAGAATTTATCTAATGCTAATCAGTATCTTCACAGTCCTATCGTTTCAAGTTATTTTATCTAGTTGCAGATATTCAACACTTCATGGCGCTTCTATAATAGTCAGCAGATCTGCTACAACCAATCATATCGAAAATACGGAGAGCGTCCTCCATCTTTCTCTGCCCTTCCTCTGCTCTTCCTTGCTTACTATCAAGCAAACCTTCTGCCCAGAGGTAGACTATTCGAAAATAGGTTTCATTTTCTTCAAAGAAGTTCTTTTCAATTTGTTTTTTAAAATAGAGGGCATTGGTAAAATCATCAATTTCAATACAGGCCATAAAAGCATTGAGGAGCAAGGTGTGCATCATATTTCGATTTTTCCCAACTCCTTGCAAGAAATCTGACTTCCGCAACATTTCTCGAGTGTACTTTGTAAAAAGCTGGACCGACAAAAGAGGAGAGCAGGAAGAAAAGAACAACAATTCATAGTGTCCCCAAATTTCGACAGAAAATAGATAATCATGTAGGACTCTTTCTTCCTCAGCGGTCAATGTAACCGTCTCATCAATGGCTTTCATATAGGATTTTATTAAAATAGCATTGAGAATGTGTTGCTGTCTATCTTTTGAAAAAGGAAGTTGTTGATACTCTCTCTGGTAGAGAGTGCGCAAGGATGTCAAATCTTGAGGGTCAATAGCCTCAACTATTCTGTTTCTAAATTCAGAATAGGCATCCTGATGAAAACCTCTCGCCAAAAATAACAATTCTTCCATACTCGCATGAATATTCTCCAAAGCTGTGATTAACTTTGGAGCAGATATTTCACTCTGACCATTTTCAAAACGCGACAATAAGGATGCTGAAAATCGTCCACCTGTTGCTTTTCTCAAAGAAATTTTTCTTGATTCTCGTAGCTCTTTAAAAACTTTTCCTAAATTCTTCATCCTCTTACCACTCGTCTTTTATTTTTTCCTATTTTACCACATTTCCTAATAAATACTAGTTCCAAACCAGCATTTACAATCTGCCACAGGCATGATACAATGAATAACATCAGATATACGAAGGAGAACTTATGAAAAAGAATATCTTGACGACCCTTGTAGCTGCCCTTGTCTACTTTCTCTGTATCGGAGTGGGTGTTCTACTAGGAAACCTTGTCGACCACACTGGAAATATGTTTTACGCCCCTGCCTTTTCTGCTCTTGTGGGCGGTAGCGTCTATATGATCCTTTTAGAAAAAGTGCCTCGTTTTGGAGCGATTACTACGATTGGACTTGTAATTTCTCTATTTTTCCTCGGAAGCAAGCATGGTGCTGGTGCCTTTCTTCCAGGAATCATATGCGGTCTTGCAGCAGATGGCATTGCTCATCTTGGCCACTACAAAGATAAGGTCAAGAACCTTCTTTCCTTCCTAGTTTTTGCTTTTGGCACCACTGGTCCCATCCTACTCATGTGGTTGGCACCTCAAGCCTATATCGCAACTCTAGTAGCTCGTGGAAAATCCCAGGACTATATCGACCGCATCATGGTTGCACCAAATCTCACTACCATCCTTTTCTTTGTAGCAAGTGTCCTCATTGGTGCTTTACTTGGTGCCTTGATCGGACAAGCGCTGAGTAAGAAATTCGCAGATAAAATGTGATAGAAAAAGAGCCACACGGATCTCAGTGGGTAGACAAACCCTTTCGGTAATTTTACTACATCTTGAAAACTCTTAGAAATGCTGATACATGCTATTTTTAAGAGTTTTTTTATTTTCTCTAATATAGTTATTTAGTTTTAAAAAAGCACTCTAATGATTCAAAGATATTGGGGACTTCCCTTAATAAATCTGTCACTTTCTTTTTCAAGATAGCCCAAGCCTGCTCAATAGGATTCAAATCTGGTGAA
>NZ_JASHFS010000016.1:0-62185 GCF_047460685.1 Streptococcus infantis
GGCGGTTAGAGGTTCGACTCCTCTAGGGTGCATTTTTTCTATTTAACTCGGGAAGTAGCTCAGCTTGGTAGAGTACTTGGTTTGGGACCAAGGTGTCGCAGGTTCGAATCCTGTCTTCCCGATTGATGGCGGTGTAGCTCAGCTGGCTAGAGCGTCCGGTTCATACCCGGGAGGTCGGGGGTTCGATCCCCTTCGCCGCTATAATGATCTTGTTGGACCTTTAGCTCAGCTGGTTAGAGCTCTCGGCTCATAACCGAGTGGTCGTAGGTTCAAGTCCTACAAGGTCCATTAAATACGATGGAGGATTACCCAAGTCCGGCTGAAGGGAACGGTCTTGAAAACCGTCAGGCGTGTAAAAGCGTGCGTGGGTTCGAATCCCACATCCTCCTTTATTATTAACGCGGGATGGAGCAGCTCGGTAGCTCGTCGGGCTCATAACCCGAAGGTCGTAGGTTCAAATCCTGCTCCCGCAATAAGGCTCGGTAGCTCAGTTGGTAGAGCAATGGATTGAAGCTCCATGTGTCGGCGGTTCGATTCCGTCTCGCGCCATATTTGTTTTTATGCGGGTGTAGTTTAGTGGTAAAACTACAGCCTTCCAAGCTGTTGTCGCGAGTTCGATTCTCGTCACCCGCTTTGAACATATAGTTCATTTACCAAGTTATTTAACTTGGGCGCGTAGCTCAGGTGGTTAGAGCGCACGCCTGATAAGCGTGAGGTCGGTGGTTCGAGTCCACTCGTGCCCATTAATAGGAGAATTACTCAAGAGGCTGAAGAGGACGGTTTGCTAAATCGTTAGGTCGGGTAACTGGCGCAAGGGTTCGAATCCCTTATTCTCCGTAGTTGAAGAGCTTAAAAGCTCTTTTCTACCATTTGTCAAGTATATCAAGGGCCTTAAGTAAAAAAAGAGATAAGACAGTAGCTATTCTGAGGTTACTGTCTTATTTTTACCACTTATTGATCCATAAAAGGGCAGGCTAAAAAACACCTCATCTGGTATTTTTTGAAACAAGGTGTTATAATAATACGGCATAGATGACCTTATCGATTTTGGGTCAAAGAGTAATCGTAAAGTTTGTTATGCGTAATGAGGTAATACATTGTTCGAATGAGACGATGTATAGAGGCAATCGCATGTGGCTTGGTTGAAGCTATTGTCGATTGTCTTTTTCGTTTCTCATAAAAGTCGGCGATATGGCAGGGATTGGTATGACTAGCTGAAGCGATGTTATGAATGCACTTGAACAAGATTTTTCTGGCATAGGGATTACCTCGCTTAGTAATGTGTTCCTTGGCGAGAAAGTTCCCAGATTCATAGTGTCTCAGGTCAATGCCAATAAAAGCGTTGATTTGATTGGTAGACTGAAAGCGACGAATATCTCCCAATTCGCCAATGATAGATGTCGCTGTGGTTTCTGCGATGCCAGGAATTGATCGTAAGATGTCATACTCTGGTAAAGGCTGAGCTAGACCTACCATGTCGTCTAAGACAACCTGTCTGTGCTCAGAAAGACGAAGCAATTCTTGAGCATAGTGTATCCATGAATCTTTTCACCGTTGACTAAAATTGCCACCTCAGAACTTGCCTTACTCACATCAATCCCAAATACTGTACGCATGATATTACCTCTTTTGTCTTGAATAATTCCGTGTTTTAGTGATTTTATTTTCAATACGCGACGTCTAGCGTCCCACATACTTTGATCAAATTCCACCTAAAACAGGTGTCTTGCCAGTTTGTCAAGCGACGTCTAGCGCCAAAGAGCCCTACGACTTTACAAGACACCTCTACTTTAACATAAAGAAAAAGTAGTGAGTACTCTCTCCCGTCGGAGATTTTCTCACTACTAATCTTAGTATGTTTTCTACACAAAAATAGGCTCCATAATATCTATAGGGGATTTACCCACTACAAATATTATAGAGCCGATAATATGCGTTTGATCATAGACAGATCTATTTCATTTTTTACTATAGTTGATTGAAATAAGATATGAACAAAGAGGTTAGGAAAGTCAAATTAATTTTTAAAAATGTTTTAGAATCCATGACGTGCTACTCTAAGTTCAATCCACTATAAAATTAAGTTTTTAACTAGCCTCTGAATGATTACTGAAGATTAACCTTGTTTTTCAAGATGTAGTAGTTTCCGAGATAGAAGACTGCGATAAGGATTAGGTCTTTGAAGATTTCATAAGTAAGCATCATATTGTAATGGGTACCAAAGTTTAAGAAGAGATCACTGAATCCAAGGACAACATGAATGACAATATAGGCTAAAACTGCAAGAGCTGTACGGTATTCATTAAAGAGTTGTCCGATTGAGATTGCCAAGTAGATGCATAGTATGCCTGCTACAGTGCTGAGGATGAATGAAATCAGAGATAAGCTGATACTGTCTAGGTACTGTTGGAACAAGTCTTTAAAAGCAAGGAAATCAACAGAATTAGGCTCAATTATCACAAGAATGATATAAATGCTCAGAACCAATACTGCTGAACTGATCAGAGACCAAATGAAGGCCCCTAAGAGTTTGGCTAGGATAATCTGGTGTTCGGAAACTGGCAAGGTCAAAGTGAGATAACCTTGTCGGTCATAGACACTACCTTTGAAGCGACGGATGATCAAAATCAAGGTTGAAATCCCAAGCGTAATCATCAAGCCACCAAATACGAGTGCAAGAAAAACAAGTAGAATAGGTTGACTTTCTTTGATGGGTAGATTGTTATAGGTCTTTGCTTGAATTCCGATAAGACCAGAAAGTGCTAACACAGCACCATAGAGGGCTAAATACCATTTGTTAACATTTTTAAATTCATAACGAACTAAATTCCAAAACATAATAATCTCCTTTAACTAGGCTTTGAATTCATGACGGAAGAGTTGATCGATAGACTCTCCAGACTCATAGCGAATATCATCAACATTTCCTTGACGGACGACTTTTCCATCCTTGAGGAAGATAATCTCATCCAAGATTGGTTCGATATCTGAAATCAAGTGAGTTGAAATCAAGACAGTTGAAGTTGGAGAGTAGTTGTTAATGATGGTGTTCAAGATATAGTCACGAGCTGCGGGGTCGACACCACCGATTGGTTCATCAAGCACATATAGACGAGCATCACGACTCATGACAAGGATCAACTGAACCTTTTCTTTGTTCCCTTTTGAGAGTTTTTTGAAACGGCTGTTCTCATCGATGCCAAGGTCACGAAGAAGACCTTGAGCACGTTCCAGATTGAAATCTTGGTAGAAGGTCTTGAAATAAGTGAGAGCTTCCTTGACCTTCATCTGCTCGTTGAGGTAGGTCGTATCAGGGAGATAAGAAACAATCGCTTTAGTTGCTGGGCTTGGTTCCATACCATTGATAAGGATACGTCCTTCCTCTGGCTGTAGCAAGCCGTTGATTAGTTTAATCAAGGTTGTTTTTCCAGAACCGTTTGGTCCAAGGAGACCAACGATTTGTCCAGCTGGAATTTCAAGGGAAACATTTGTAAGAGCAGGACTTGCTCCGTAGGATTTTGACACATTTTCAAATGCTAACAAGGTCATAGTTTAAACTCCTTCAATATAATCTCTCAAAACAGTCGGTAGTTCTTCTTTTTCATAGCCGAATTCTACCATGCCTGTTACAAACTGTTGCAGCTGTTCTTCTGACAGTTGCTTACGGGATTGGAGGATCAAGTCCAAATCCTCTGTGACAAAGCGTCCAGATGTTCGCTTGGTATAGACAAAGCCTTCTCTCTCCAAGTCCGCTAGGGCACGCTGGATGGTGTTGGGATTGACCCCTGCCTCGCTTGCTAATTCTCTAACGGTTGGAAGCTGTTGATTGGGCTCGAGTTTATGGGAAATAATCTGCAATTTGATTTTCTCCATAATCTGCAAATAAATGGGTTTATTGTTATCAAATGTCCAAGACATCACGATCTCCTTTCTATTTACCTTTGTGTTAATTCAATAATACAACAAAACAAAAAACTTGTCAAGCCAAAAGGAGAATTATTTTGGGAATCTCTTAAAAAATGGTATAATGAAAAGAAAACGACAAGGAGGGAAAGGCATGCGTTGTCCAAAATGTGGCGCTACAAAATCAAGTGTAATCGATAGTCGCCAGGCTGAAGAAGGAAATACAATCAGAAGAAGACGTGAGTGTGAAGAGTGTCAGCATCGGTTTACAACCTATGAACGCGTAGAAGAGAGAACACTAGTTGTGGTCAAAAAAGATGGTACACGGGAACAATTTTCAAGAGATAAAATCTTTAACGGGATTATTCGTTCAGCCCAGAAACGTCCAGTGTCCAGTGATGAAATTGGCATGGTGGTCAATCGCATCGAACAAAAACTCCGTAGTCGCAATGAAAACGAAATTCAGAGTGAGGATATTGGTTCCTTGGTTATGGAAGAATTGGCAGAGCTCGATGAGATTACTTATGTACGTTTTGCCAGTGTCTACCGTAGCTTTAAGGATGTGAGTGAGCTTGAGAGCCTACTCCAGCAGATTACACAATCCTCTAAAAAGAAAAAGGAAAAATAAATGAAGCCAAATGACCGTTTTTCTTTTGTAAAGAATAATCGGGTGTCGCAAGATACCTCATCAATGGTGCAGTGCTACCTCCCGATTATCGGTCAGGAGGCGCTGAGCCTCTATCTTTATGCTGTGACTTTTTGGGATGATGGTCAAAAGGAGCATCTCTTTGCAGCTATGCTCAACCATCTGAATTTTGGGATGGATACACTTTTAAAGGCTTTTAAAACTCTAACAGCCATGAAATTGGTGACCCTCTATCAGCAGGGGGAGACCTATAACTTGTTACTCCATTCTCCCTTATCAACTCAAGAATTTTTACAACATACAGTTTATCGAACCTTGTTAGAAAAAATGATTGGGGATAGTGCGGTTGCAGTCATGAGACAGGAAAGTGTTGAAGGGGAACCGATCTCGGTGGCCTTGAGTCAAATTTTTCATCAGTTATCCGAGTCTGCGAGTCAAGAAACCTCTAGCAGTCAGCCTACGGCAGATGATTTTGATTTGGAGCATTTCCGTCAGCTCATGGCCCGTGATGGTCTTCGTTTTCAAGATGAGACTTCGGATGTTTTGGCCTTGTTTGCAATAGCAGATGAGCAGAAGTGGACCTGGTTTGAAACTTATCAAGTAGCCAAAGCGACAGCAGTGTCGCAAGTGATTTCTGTCAAACGCATCCGTGAAAAGATAGCGCAAAAGCCTGTGACTTCTGACTTTAGTCCCAAGGAAGCAACCATTATCCGAGAGGCTAAGAAAAAGACAGCCTTGCAATTCCTTGCTGAGATTAAGCAGACTCGCAAGGGAAGTATTACCCAGACTGAACGGGACCTGCTCCAGCAGATGGCGGCCTTGGGCTTGTTGGATGAAGTGATCAATGTTATCTTGCTCCTGACATTTAATAAGGTTGATTCAGCCAATATCAATGAAAAATACGCCATGAAGGTGGCTAATGACTACGCCTATCAAAATATTCGTAGTGCTGAGGAGGCTGTCCTCCGTATTCGTGAACGTGGCCAAAAAGTAAAAACGCAAAAGCAGAATCAGACTGCCCCAGCAAAAACCAATGTGCCTAAATGGAGCAATCCTGAATATAAGAATGAAACGAGCGAAGAAACTCGCTTAGAACTAGAACGTAAGAAAAAAGAAATGTTAGCTCGATTAGAAAAAGGAGGAGACTAGATGGAAAGTGTCGGAGACGTACTCAAGCGTCAACCAAGCCGATTTCAGTATCAGGATTTGGTCCAGCAAATTGTGAAAGACCCTGATGTTGCGGCCTTTATCCAGAAAGAATCTCTCAGTCAGGAGGAGTTGAACCGTAGTATTTCCAAGTTTAACCAATATATCACTGAGAGAGATAAGTTCCTCCGAGGAGATACAGACTATATCGCGCGTGGCTACAAGCCTATCCTAGTCATGAACCATGGCTATGCGGACGTCTCTTATGAAGAGACTCCAGAGCTAATTGCAGCGGAAAAAGAAGCAGCGATTAAAAACCGTCTCAAACTAATCAACCTTCCAGCTAGTCTTAAAAAAGCTAGCTTAGCTCAAGTAGACCTGGATGATTTGGGGCGCTTGCCAGTTTTTGAAAAGCTCCTAGCCTTTGTGGAGCAATATCCAGCTATTCGAAAAGGTCTCTACCTATATGGAGACTTTGGTGTGGGTAAAAGTTTCATGGTGGCTGCCCTAGCCCATGATTTGTCAGAAAAACGTGGTGTTTCATCAACTCTCCTCCACTATCCTAGTTTTGTCATCGATGTCAAAAATGCCATCGGTGATGGCAATGTTAAGACCTTGGTGGACGAGATTAAGCTGGCTGAAGTCTTGATTTTAGATGATATTGGTGCCGAGCAATCAACAGCTTGGGTGCGTGACGAGATCCTGCAGGTCATTCTCCAATATCGCATGCAGGAAGATTTACCGACCTTTTTCACCTCCAACTTCAATTTTGAAGATTTGGAGCTGCATTTCGCTAAAGGGAAAAATGGAAATGACGAAACCTGGGAAGCTAGACGCGTCATGGAACGCATTCGTTATTTAGCAGAGGAAACCAGACTTGAAGGAGAAAATCGCCGATGACAGAAACAATCAAATTAATGAAGGCTCATACTTCAGTGCGTAGATTTAAAGAGCAAGAGATTCCCCAAGCAGAATTGAATGAGATTTTGACAGCTGCCCAAATGGCTTCTTCTTGGAAAAATTTCCAATCCTACTCGGTCATTCTTGTCAGAAGTCAAGAAAAGAAGGACGCCTTATTTGAGCTAGTACCTCAGGAAGCTATTCGCCAGTCTGCAGCCTTTCTTCTCTTTGTTGGTGATCTAAACCGTGCAGAAAAAGGGGCTCGTCTCCATACGGATGTTTTCCAACCTCAAGGGGTGGAAGGACTCCTCATCACTTCAGTAGATGCGGCTTTGGCTGGACAAAATGCCTTGCTTGCGGCAGAAAGCCTAGGCTATGGTGGAGTGATTATCGGTTTGGTGCGTTACAAGTCTGTTGAGTTAGCAGAATTGTTCAAGCTTCCTGACTATACCTATCCAGTCTTTGGGATTGCACTCGGTGTGCCAAACCAACAGCATGATGTAAAACCAAGACTGCCCCTAGAGAATGTTGTCTTTGAGGAAGAATACCAAGAACAGTCAACTGAGGCTATTGAAGCCTATGACCGTGTACAGACTGAATATGCAGGTGCGCGTGCGACTACAACTTGGAGTCAACGTTTGGCAGAGCAATTTGGCAATCCAGAACCAAGCTCGACTCGAGAAAATCTTGAGCAGAAGAAGTTATTGTAGAAAGTGAGAAAACATGGCCTTACCAACTGTTGCCATTGTGGGACGTCCCAATGTTGGGAAATCAACCCTATTTAACCGTATCGCGGGAGAACGCATCTCAATCGTAGAAGATATTGAAGGTGTAACGCGAGATCGTATCTATGCCACAGGTGAGTGGCTCAATCGTTCTTTTAGTATGATTGATACTGGGGGTATCGATGATGTCGATGCGCCTTTCATGGAACAAATCAAGCACCAGGCAGAAATTGCCATGGAAGAAGCAGATGTTATCGTCTTTGTCGTGTCTGGTAAAGAAGGAATTACAGATGCGGACGAATACGTTGCCCGTAAACTTTATAAAACTCATAAACCAGTCATCTTAGCCGTTAACAAGGTTGACAATCCAGAGATGCGAAATGATATCTATGATTTCTATGCTCTTGGATTGGGCGAACCTCTACCAATCTCATCTGTTCACGGTATTGGGACAGGGGATGTGCTGGATGCTATTGTGGAAAACCTCCCACATGAAGTTGAAGAAGAAAATCCAGATGTTATTAAATTCAGCTTGATTGGTCGTCCAAATGTCGGAAAATCTAGCTTGATCAATGCCATTTTGGGAGAAGATCGCGTCATTGCCAGCCCTGTCGCTGGTACCACTCGTGATGCCATTGACACCCATTTTACAGATGCTGACGGCCAAGAGTTTACCATGATTGATACGGCTGGTATGCGTAAGTCAGGTAAAGTCTATGAAAATACTGAGAAATACTCGGTTATGCGTGCTATGCGTGCTATTGACCGTTCAGATGTAGTTTTGATGGTCCTCAATGCCGAAGAAGGTATTCGTGAGTATGACAAGCGTATCGCTGGATTTGCCCACGAAGCTGGTAAAGGGATGATTATCGTGGTCAATAAGTGGGATACGCTTGAAAAAGACAACCATACCATGAAAAACTGGGAGGAAGATATTCGTGAGCAGTTCCAATACCTGCCTTACGCACCGATTATCTTTGTTTCAGCTTTGACCAAGCAACGTCTCCACAAGTTACCTGAGATGATTAAGCAAATCAGCGAGAGTCAAAATACCCGTATTCCATCAGCTGTCTTGAATGATGTGATTATGGATGCTATTGCTATCAACCCAACACCGACAGATAAAGGGAAACGCCTCAAGATTTTCTATGCGACTCAAGTGGCAACCAAACCACCAACCTTTGTTATCTTTGTCAACGAAGAAGAGCTCATGCACTTCTCTTACTTGCGTTTCTTGGAAAATCAAATCCGCAAGGCCTTTGTTTTTGAAGGAACACCAATCCATCTCATCGCAAGAAAACGCAAATAAAAAAGTAGAATCTGGAAGGACATTTCCAGATTTTTTGCTATAATAAAATAAGGAACGCGTTGGAGAGGTAAGGAGATGGAAAAACTATTAAAATTCTTGATTTTGGCACCCTACTTTTACTTTTTTCGTTGGCAAGGGAAGGTACAGCCAGGAAGTAAGTACTTTTCTGTCTTTTACTATTTTTATTGGTTTTATATGCCTCTAGCAGCCTTGTTTAGTCTAGTTTTCACTCTTTTTTCGCTAGTCTTATTTAACTTTATTTTACAAGAACCAAGGGATCTTGCTAGATGGATGATCTGGCTACTTTTAGTCCTTTTATCCTTAGTCAATGACTGGAAAATCTATGCTTGTCTAAAATTTATGAATAAGCTGCGATTGGAAAAGAAAAAATCCAGTCTTCCTTGAAAGAAATAGGCAAACTTGTATCTGATAGAAAATGATGGTCAATTTTTCATGGAAAAACTAGCTAGAAGCATTAATGAAGAAAACTAGCCTCGGAATAGGAATTTTAAGGGAACTAATCACCTTGGTTAGCCCTTTTTTCGTCCTAAGGGAAAACGGAATATTTCTTGAAAAAATTGGGCAAATATGCTACAATAAAAAGAACATTCTAAAATATTCAGAATTTAAAGTAAGGAAAAAAATGGCAAATTTACTAAAAACAATCATCGAAAATGATAAAGGAGAGATTCGTCGTCTGGAAAAGATGGCGGACAAAGTCCTAAAATATGAAGATGAAATGGCTGCGTTAACAGACGAGCAATTGAAAGCAAAAACAGAAGAATTCAAACAACGCTATCAAAATGGTGAGACTCTTGACCAACTTTTGTATGAGGCGTTTGCTGTTGTACGCGAGGGAGCTAAGCGTGTTCTTGGTCTTTTCCCGTATAAGGTTCAGGTTATGGGGGGGATCGTTCTTCACCATGGTGACGTTCCTGAGATGCGTACTGGTGAGGGGAAAACCTTGACAGCGACTATGCCTGTATACCTCAATGCTCTTTCAGGTAAAGGGGTTCACGTAGTTACGGTCAATGAATACCTTTCTGAACGTGATGCGACTGAGATGGGTGAGTTGTACTCATGGCTTGGCTTGTCAGTAGGGATTAACTTGGCGGCCAAATCTCCAATGGAGAAAAAAGAAGCCTATGAGTGTGATATCACTTATTCAACAAACTCAGAGATTGGTTTCGATTATCTTCGTGATAACATGGTCGTTCGTGCTGAAAATATGGTTCAACGTCCACTCAACTACGCCTTGGTCGATGAGGTTGACTCAATCTTGATCGACGAAGCTCGTACTCCTTTGATTGTTTCAGGGGCCAATGCAGTTGAAACAAGCCAACTCTACCATATGGCTGACCATTTTGTGAAGTCTTTGGATAAGGATGACTATATCATTGATATTCAGTCTAAGACGATTGGTCTATCTGATTCTGGTATTGACAAGGCCGAAAGCTACTTCAATCTAAGCAACCTCTACGACATTGAAAATGTTGCTCTGACTCACTTTATCGACAACGCCCTTCGTGCCAACTACATCATGCTTCTTGATATTGACTATGTGGTCAGCGAAGAGCAGGAAATCTTGATTGTCGACCAATTTACAGGTCGTACTATGGAAGGTCGTCGTTATTCTGATGGCTTGCACCAAGCGATTGAGGCTAAGGAAGGTGTGCCAATCCAGGACGAAACTAAGACTTCAGCTTCCATCACCTACCAAAACCTCTTCCGTATGTACAAGAAGTTGTCTGGTATGACAGGTACTGGTAAGACTGAGGAAGAAGAATTCCGCGAAATCTACAATATTCGTGTTATTCCTATCCCAACAAACCGTCCAGTTCAACGTATTGACCATCCAGACGTACTTTATGCTAGTCTTGAAGCTAAATTTAAGGCTGTTGTCGAAGATGTAAAAGCTCGCTACCAAAAAAGTCAACCTGTCTTGGTAGGTACTGTTGCAGTTGAAACTAGTGATTATATTTCTAAAAAATTGGTAGCTGCAGGTGTTCCTCACGAAGTATTGAATGCCAAGAACCACTACAAAGAAGCTCAAATTATCATGAACGCTGGTCAGCGTGGTGCAGTTACAATCGCGACCAACATGGCCGGTCGTGGTACTGATATTAAGCTCGGTGAAGGTGTTCGTGAACTTGGTGGACTTTGTGTCATCGGTACAGAACGTCATGAAAGCCGTCGTATCGATAACCAGCTTCGTGGACGTTCAGGACGTCAAGGGGATCCAGGGGAATCTCAATTCTACCTTTCTCTTGAAGATGATTTGATGAAACGTTTCGGTTCAGAGCGCTTGAAGGGTGTCTTTGAACGTCTCAATATGTCAGACGAAGCAATCAAATCTCGTATGTTGACACGTCAGGTTGAAGCAGCACAAAAACGTGTTGAAGGAAACAACTACGACACACGTAAACAAGTCCTTCAATACGATGATGTCATGCGTGAGCAACGTGAGATTATCTACTCGCAACGTTACGATGTCATCACTGCTGATCGCGACTTGGCTCCTGAGATTCATGCGATGATTAAACGCACTATTAATCGTGTTGTTGATAATCATGCGCGTGCTAAACAGGATGAAAAACTAGAAGCTATCTTGAATTTTGCAAGATACAACTTGCTTCCAGAAGATTCAATTTCACTTTCAGACCTAGAAGGTTTGTCAGACCAAGCAATCAAAGATGAACTTTACCAACGTGCCTTGCAAGTCTACGATAGCCAAGTTGCTAAGCTTCGAGATGAGGAAGCTGTTAAAGAATTCCAAAAAGTCTTGATCCTACGTGTTGTAGACAACAAGTGGACAGACCATATCGATGCTCTTGATCAGTTGCGTAATGCTGTTGGCCTTCGTGGTTATGCACAAAACAACCCTGTCGTTGAGTATCAAGCAGAAGGTTTCCGTATGTTTAATGATATGATTGGTTCCATTGAGTTTGATGTGACTCGTTTGATGATGAAAGCACAAATTCATGAACAAGAGCGTCCACAAGCAGAGCGTCATATCAGTACTACAGCGGCTCGTAATATTGCTGCACAACAGACTGAGCTTCCTGCAGATTTGGATCTTAGCCAAGTTAAGCGTAATGACTTGTGTCCATGTGGTTCTGGTAAGAAATTTAAAAACTGTCATGGTAAACGACATTAAGAATGACTAATTTTCAGGCGGATGCCTAGTGAAAAGTGAATTTTCGCTTGGCGTCCGTTTGCTTTATAAGGAGGATGAATCATGGTATTTACAGCCAAAAGCCCTAAAATTAATATTGAAGAAGTTCGTAGTTTGTCTAAATTAGAAGGACAAGCACTTGCCAATAAACAACAACGCGATCAAGAACTTGAAGCGATTATTCGTGGTGAAGATCAACGCATTTTGTTAGTGATTGGTCCGTGTTCGTCTGACAATGAAGAAGCAGTTCTTGAGTATGCCAAGCGTTTGGCAAAACTGCAAGAAGAAGTAAAAGACCGCGTCTTTATGGTCATGCGTGTCTACACTGCTAAACCACGTACTAATGGTGATGGCTATAAGGGCTTGATTCACCAACCAAATGCCAAAGAAGCACCTAGTCTCATCAATGGGATCAAGGCGGTTCGTCACCTGCATTACCGTGTTATTTCTGAAACAGGAATGACGACAGCAGATGAAATGTTGTACCCAGAAAACCTTCCTTTGGTAGATGACTTGATTTCTTACATGGCAGTTGGAGCTCGTTCGGTTGAAGACCAACAACACCGTTTTGTAGCTAGTGGAGCAGATTTTGCGACAGGTTTTAAAAATCCAACGTCTGGAAATCTCAATGTCATGTTCAACGGTATTTATGCGGCTCAAAACAAACAAAGTTTCCTTTTCCTAGGGAAAGAAGTTGAAACGACTGGAAATCCTCTATCACATGCCATTCTCCGTGGTGCCCTCAATGAATACGGTAAAAATATCCCTAACTACTACTATGATAATTTGATGGATACCATTGCCCAGTATGAAAAGATGGGTCTTGAAAATCCCTTTATCATCATTGATACCAACCATGATAACTCAGGCAAGCAGTATATGGATCAGATTCGCATCGTTCGTCAGACCTTGATTAACCGCGATTGGAATGAAAAGATTAAAAAATATGTACGTGGTTTCATGATTGAGTCTTATCTAGAAGATGGTCGTCAAAATGAACCAGAGGTCTTTGGGAAATCTATCACCGATCCATGTCTAGGATGGGAAAATACTGAGTCTCTTGTTCGCGAAATTTACCAAAGACTAGGAGAATAATATGGCATTTATTGAAAAAGGTCAAGAAATCGACATTGAAGCGATAAAAGCAGAAACACAATTATCTGCAGAGGCTTTGAGTCGTAAGGAAAGTCGTGATCGTGAATTAGCAGAGATCATCTCTGGTAAGGATGAGCGTATCCTACTAGTCATAGGGCCATGTTCTTCTGACAATGAAGAAGCAGTCCTTGAGTATGCTCGTCGTTTAGCAGACTTGCAGAAGAAAGTTGCAGATAAGATTTTCATGGTCATGCGTGTTTACACAGCCAAGCCACGTACCAATGGAGATGGCTACAAAGGTTTGGTTCATCAGCCAGATACTTCTAAAGCACCAAGTTTGATTAATGGTTTGCAGGCTGTTCGTCAGCTTCATTATCGTGTTATTACAGAAACTGGATTGACTACAGCAGATGAAATGCTTTATCCATCCAATCTAGTCTTGGTTGACGACTTGGTGAGCTACCATGCAGTGGGTGCACGTTCAGTAGAAGACCAGGAACACCGTTTTGTAGCTTCAGGGATTGATGCACCAGTGGGTATGAAAAATCCAACCTCTGGAAATCTGTCTGTTATGTTTAATGCCATCTATGCTGCACAAAACAAGCAAACATTTCTTTACCATGGACAAGAAGTAGAAACTTCAGGAAATCCCTTGGCCCACGTTATCCTTCGTGGTGCCATGAATGAATATGGAAAAAATGAACCCAACTTCTACTATGAAACTCTCTTGAATGCAATCAATCGCTATGAGACTATGGGACTTGAAAATCCCTTTATCATCATCGATACCAATCATGACAATTCTGGTAAGCAGTATATGGAACAAATTCGCATTGTTCGCCAAGCCTTGCTGAATCGTGACTGGAATGAAAAGATTAAAAAGACGGTTCGAGGCTTTATGATCGAATCTTACCTAGCAGATGGTCGCCAAAATCAACCAGAGATCTTTGGTTGCTCTATTACAGACCCATGTCTAGGATGGGAAAATACAGTAGCCCTGGTAGAAGAAATCTATACTACCTTAACAAAATAAGTGAAAAGGATGGAGTTGGGGGTATCTCAACTCCTTTTGAGAAAAATGATAGTTGGACACGGAATTGATATCGAAGCATTAGCTTCTATACAAAATGCAGTTGAAAAAAGAGAAGGATTTGCACGGCGTGTCTTGACAGACAAGGAAATGGAGCGTTTTGCCAGTCTCAAAGGTCGTAGACAAATCGAGTATTTGGCTGGGCGTTGGTCAGCTAAAGAAGCCTTCTCCAAGGCTCTAGGGACAGGGATTGGTAAGTTGGGCTTTCAGGATTTGGAAGTTTTGAACAATGAAAGAGGAGCTCCCTACTTCAGCAAATCCCCATTTTCAGGAAAAGTGTGGCTATCGATCAGCCATACCGATCAGTTTGTGACAGCTAGTGTTATTTTGGAGGAGAATCATGAAAACTAGTCCACATAGACCAACCAAGGCCCTCATCGACCTGGGAGCTATCCGCTACAATATCCAACAAATGGGTGCGCACATTCCCAAAGATACCCTCAAATGGGCAGTTGTAAAAGCCAATGCTTACGGACACGGTGCGGTAGCTGTTGCGACGGCTATCCAGGATGATGTTGACGGCTTTTGCGTTTCTAATATCGATGAAGCCCTCGAGCTTCGTCAGGCAGGAATTTCTAAGAAGATTCTTATTTTGGGAGTATCTGAAGTTGAATCTCTTTCATTGGCCAAGGACTTTGATATTACCTTGACAGTGGCAGGATTGGAATGGATTGAGAATCTCCTTGCTACTGATTCAGATTTATCAGGCTTAACCGTTCACCTTAAAATTGATTCAGGTATGGGGCGAATTGGTTTTAGAAGTGCAAGCGAGGCAGCACAAGCCCAAACTTTACTCAAGGAACATGGAGCAAATGTTGAGGGAATCTTTACGCACTTTGCAACTGCTGATGAAGAGTCGGATAGCTACTTTAAGCAACAGTTAGAGTGTTTCAAGACAATACTTGCTGACTTGCAAGAAGTACCAGAACTAGTCCATGCGAGTAACTCTGCGACTACTCTATGGCATGCGGAAACGATTTTTAATGCAGTTCGTATGGGAGATTCTATGTATGGTCTCAATCCAAGCGGACAAGTTTTGGAATTGCCTTATGAACTAAAACCAGCCTTGACCTTAGAAACTGCTATTGTTCATGTTAAAACAGTCCCAGCTGGGGCTTGTATGGGCTATGGAGCGACCTATCAGGCAGACAGTGAGCAAGTCATTGCTACTTTACCAATCGGTTATGCGGATGGTTGGACACGAGATATGCAGAATTTCTCAGTTCTGGTGGATGGACAATTGTGCCCTATCGTAGGGCGGGTATCCATGGACCAAATCACCATTCGCTTGCCTAAGCTGTATCCATTAGGTACCAAGGTAACTTTGATTGGTGCAGACGGTGACAAGGAGATTACTGCAACAGATGTTGCGGTTTACCGTGGAACGATCAATTATGAGGTAGTTTGTCTCCTCAGTGATCGAATTCCGAGAGAATATCATTAAAAGAGAGAAGGAAAGGAGAGGAGCATGAATTTACATCAACCCTTGCATGTCTTGCCTGGAGTGGGACCAAAGTCAGCAGAGAAATATGCCAAACTAGGAATTGAAAACCTGCAAGATCTCTTGCTCTACTTTCCTTTCCGTTATGAAGATTTTAAGACCAAGCAGGTGCTAGAGCTAGAAGACGGTGAAAAGGCTGTCCTATCTGGTCAGGTAGTAACACCAGCTAGTGTTCAGTATTATGGTTTTAAGCGCAATCGCCTACGCTTTAGCCTCAAGCAGGGAGAGGTTGTGTTTGCAGTTAACTTCTTTAACCAACCCTACCTGGCTGACAAGATTGAGCTAGGAGCGACTCTAGCCGTTTTTGGTAAGTGGGATCGCGCCAAGGCTAGTCTCACAGGGATGAAGGTTTTAGCCCAGGTGGAGGATGATCTCCAACCTGTTTATCGATTGGCTCAAGGAATCAGCCAAGCTAGCTTGGTCAAGGTTATCAAGACCGCCTTTGATCAGGGGCTAGATCTTTTGATAGAGGAAAATCTCCCTCAGTCCTTGCTAGATAAATACAAACTCATGTCTCGTTGTCAGGCTGTTCGTGCTATGCATTTTCCTAAGGATTTGGCAGAATACAAGCAGGCCCTCCGTCGAATCAAGTTTGAGGAGCTCTTTTATTTCCAAATGCAATTACAGACCCTCAAGTCTGAAAATAAGGTTGATGGAAGTGGATTGGTCTTGAATTGGTCGCAAGAAAAACTAACTGCGGTTAAAGAGGAATTGCCTTTTGCCTTGACTCAAGCTCAAAAAAAAAGCCTGCAAGAAATCCTATCAGATATGAAGTCGGACCATCACATGAATCGACTCTTACAAGGGGATGTTGGTAGTGGGAAGACAGTGGTTGCGGGTCTAGCGATGTACGCAGCTGTAACGGCTGGTTATCAGGCCGCTCTCATGGTTCCAACAGAGATTCTTGCAGAGCAGCATTTTGAAAGTCTAGAAAGTCTCTTTCCTGATTTGAAACTAGCTCTCCTAACAGGTTCATTAAAAGCTGCAGAAAAACGCACGGTTTTAGAGACCATTGCCAAGGGCGAGGTCGATGTGATTGTCGGAACTCATGCTCTGATTCAAGATGGGGTAGACTATGCTAAACTCGGTTTGATTATCATCGACGAGCAACACCGTTTTGGTGTGGGACAAAGACGTATTTTACGTGAAAAAGGAGAAAATCCAGATGTCCTCATGATGACGGCGACTCCGATTCCACGAACCTTAGCCATCACCGCCTTTGGAGATATGGATGTTTCCATTATTGACCAGATGCCTGCTGGGCGCAAACCAATCGTAACTCGCTGGATCAAGCATGAGCAATTACCACAGGTCCTGACTTGGTTGGAAGGAGAAATTCAAAAAGGTTCTCAAGCCTATGTTATTTCGCCCTTGATTGAAGAATCTGAAGCCCTAGATCTTAAAAATGCTATTGCTTTATCGGAAGAATTGACGGATCATTTTGCAGGAAAAGCAAAAGTTGCTCTCTTACACGGTAAGATGAAGAGTGATGAAAAAGACCAGATTATGCAGGAGTTCAAAGATAGAAAGACTGATATTCTGGTTTCGACAACGGTTATCGAGGTTGGGGTCAATGTGCCAAATGCGACCGTCATGATTATCATGGATGCTGATCGTTTTGGACTCAGTCAACTCCATCAGCTCAGAGGTCGCGTCGGTCGAGGAGACAAGCAGTCCTATGCGGTTCTTGTGGCTAATCCTAAAACGGATTCAGGTAAAGACCGCATGCGTATCATGACAGAAACGACCAATGGTTTTGTCCTTGCGGAGGAAGATTTGAAAATGCGCGGTTCGGGTGAGATTTTTGGAACCAGGCAGTCAGGTTTACCAGAGTTTCAAGTGGCTGATATTATCGAAGATTTTCCGATTCTTGAGGAAGCACGTAAGGTAGCTAGTTATATCAGCTCCCTTCCTAACTGGCAAGAGGATCCAGAGTGGCATGTGGTTGCCCTGAATCTAGAGAAGAAAGAACATTTAGATTAATACTCTTCAAAAATCTCTTCAAACCACGTTAACGTCGCCTTGCCGTATATGTGTTACTGACTTCGTCAGTTCTATCCACAACCTCAAAACGGTGTTTTGAGCAGCCTGCGGCTAGTTTCCTGGTTTGCTCTTTGATTTTCATTGAGTATAAGCTTTCTCTAAGAAAATCTTAAGTTTGCTTTTAGGGTTATTGCCTATACTAGAGTCATCAAAAAGAAACGAGGACTATCACATGACAATGACGATTAAAGTAAATTACCAAAAAACGTTTCAAGAAGTAGTAGAGGCAGACAAGCTTGCTACAAAATAGTATTTAAAAAGGGCGATAAAGCCCTTTTTAAATACTTGCTTTAGGTGAAATATGATAGACTTTTAGTATAAAGAATCAGTAGAATTACGCTATACCAATTTTTACTCTTGACAAGTAAAAGAAACAAGTATATACTGTTTTTGCTGATTCTATAAAAGAAGAATTAGACTATACCAATTTTAAGGGGAAAGCACAGCTAGCCTGTGTCGTATATACTATGTGTGGAATTGTTGGTGTTGTTGGAAACACAAATGCAACTGATATTTTGATTCAAGGACTTGAAAAACTCGAATACCGTGGCTATGATTCGGCTGGAATTTTTGTTCTAGGTGGTGCTGAAAACCATTTGGTAAAAGCAGTTGGTCGTATTGCAGAATTGTCTGCCAAGACAGCTGGGGTTGAGGGAACAACTGGTATCGGACATACTCGTTGGGCTACTCACGGGAAACCAACGGAAGACAATGCTCACCCACACCGCTCTGAGACAGGACGTTTTGTCTTGGTCCACAACGGGGTGATTGAAAACTACCTTGAAATCAAGGAAGACTACCTTGCAGGTCACCACTTCAAGGGACAAACAGATACTGAAATCGCCGTTCACTTGATTGGAAAATTTGTTGAAGAAGACGGCATGTCAGTACTTGAAGCCTTTAAAAAAGCCCTTCATATCATCCGTGGTTCTTATGCCTTTGCCTTGATCGACTCTGAAAATCCAGATGTCATCTATGTGGCGAAGAACAAATCACCTCTCTTGATTGGTCTTGGAGATGGCTACAACATGGTCTGCTCAGATGCTATGGCTATGATTCGTGAAACTAACCAATACATGGAAATCCATGACCAAGAGTTGGTTATCGTGAAAGCTGATAGCGTTGAAGTGCAAGACTATGATGGCAACAGTCGTGAGCGTGCTAGCTACACTGCAGAGCTCGACTTGTCAGATATCGGTAAGGGAACTTATCCTTACTACATGCTTAAAGAAATCGATGAGCAACCAACGGTGATGCGTAAGTTGATCCAAGCTTACACAGATGAGGCTGGTCAAGTAGTGGTAGACCCAGCTATCATCAAGGCTGTTCAAGATGCAGACCGCATCTACATTCTTGCAGCTGGAACATCTTACCATGCAGGATTTGCTTCTAAGAAGATGCTAGAAGAATTGACAGATACGCCAGTTGAACTTGGTATCTCATCTGAGTGGGGGTATGGTATGCCACTTCTCAGCAAGAAACCACTCTTCATCTTTATCAGCCAATCTGGTGAAACAGCTGATAGCCGTCAAGTTTTGGTTAAGGCCAATGAAATGGGAATTCCAAGCTTGACAGTGACAAACGTGCCAGGATCAACTCTGTCACGTGAAGCTAACCATACCATGCTTCTTCATGCAGGTCCTGAAATTGCCGTTGCTTCAACCAAGGCATATACTGCGCAAATCGCAGCTCTCGCCTTCCTTGCAAAAGCAGTCGGTGAAGCAAATGGCAATGAAAAAGCCAAAGCCTTTGACCTGGTTCACGAGTTGTCTATCGTGGCTCAGTCTATCGAATCAACCCTTTCAGAGAAAGAAATGATTGATGCTAAGGTTCGTGAGCTTCTTGAAACAACACGTAATGCCTTTTATATTGGGCGTGGTCAAGATTACTATGTAGCCATGGAAGCTAGTCTCAAACTCAAAGAAATCTCTTACATCCAATGTGAAGGTTTTGCTGCTGGAGAGCTCAAGCACGGAACGATTGCCTTGATTGAAGAAGGAACACCTGTCTTGGCCCTCTTGTCAGACCCAGTTCTTGCAAATCACACTCGAGGAAATATCCAAGAAGTGGCAGCACGTGGAGCTAAGGTCCTCACCATTGCAGAAGAAAATGTTGCCAAAGATACAGACGATATCGTTCTTACGACCGTACACCCTTACCTCTCACCAATCTCAATGGTCGTACCAACACAATTGGTCGCTTACTTTGCAACCCTACATCGTGGACTCGATGTGGACAAACCGCGTAACCTTGCTAAGTCAGTAACGGTAGAATAAACCAAAAAATTAAATCATAAGCAAAAGTGAACTAGATAGTTTTCTGAAAATCAGAATGCTGTCTGGTGCACTTTTTTGTAGACTTAATGAAAATCAATGACTAAACTAGGTCTCTTATGCAGATGATTCCAAGATCGCTTTGAGGTTACAGATAAGAGTGACGCAGTCAGTCTCGTTACACCAATTTGATATTGTAGAGAAAACGGATCAACCTCAGCCAAGCTAGTTCAAGTCAAGATTGAAGAGGATTGATTCATACTCTTCGAAAATCTCTTCAAACCGCGTCAACGTCGCCTTGCCGTAGGTATGGTTACTGACTTCGTCAGTTCTATCCACAACTTCAAAACAGTGCTTTGAGCTGACTTCGTCAGTTCTATCCACAACCTCAAAACAGTGTTTTGAGCTGACTTCGTCAGTTTCATCTACAACCTCAAAGCAGTGCTTTGAGCAACCTGCGGCTAGTTTCCTAGTTTGCTCTTTGATTTTCATTGAGTATCACTCCTTTTAAGAATTCATTAGAAATAAATCTAAAATTAAATGTTATCCCAGTTTCTATTAAAATGAGAATTCTTTTTGAAAGATATGCTTGTGGAAGACTTGCAAGATATAAAAAACTCTTAGAGCTGGATGATAAGGATCCAACTCTAAGAGGAGTGAGTGTCGTATTTTACTTGCGATACAAACGATCGTATTGGTAGTAAGGATCAAAGGTTACGTTGATTCCTAGTTTACGAAGAACATTTTTGTCTTCGTCTGTTAGGATAATCGTAGAGTGAGCTTCGCTTCCTTTGAGATTTCCGAGTTCTTTCATGGCATGATCTGCATCAGGATTCTGCATTGCTGTGATTGCAAGAGCGATGAGGATTTCATTTGAGTGGAGTCGAGGGTTACGGCTACCCAAGTGATTGATTTTCAAACCTTGAATTGGTTTCACCACTTCTGGTTCAATTAATTTTGTTTCAGCATCAATGTTAGCGGACATCTTGATAGCATTGATCAATGCAGCCGCTGTTGGACCAAAGAGTTCTGAGTTCTTACCAGTAACGATTTCACCAGAAGGTAATTCAAGTGCTAGAGCAGGTCCGCCTGTTTCTTCTGCTTTTTGACGTGCGGCAACAGCAACCTTTCGGTCAGCTGGTGTGATACCTAGGTCATTCATGAGAAGCTCAATCTTCTTCACAGCAGTTTCTCCAACCTTCTCAGCTTTGAAGTCAAGAACTGTCTGGTAATAGCGACGGATAATTTCCTGTTTAGATGCTTCAATGGCAGCGTCGTTATCAGTGATTGCAAAACCAACCATATTGACACCCATGTCAGTTGGAGACGCATAAGGAGATTTACCTAAGATACGTTCCAGCATACGCTTAAGGACAGGGAAAATTTCAATGTCGCGGTTGTAGTTGACTGTGGTTTCTCCATAAGTTTGGAGATGGAATGGGTCAATCATGTTGACATCATCAAGGTCTGCTGTAGCAGCTTCATAAGCTAAGTTTACTGGATGATGAAGTGGGAGATTCCAAACTGGGAAGGTTTCAAATTTGGCATAACCAGACTTGATACCATTGATTTGGTCGTGGTACATGTTAGACATACAAGTTGCCAACTTACCTGAACCAGGACCAGGAGCAGTCACGACAATCAAGTTACGGCTAGTTTTGATATAGTCGTTTTTCCCCATACCTTCAGGAGAAATGATGTGATCCATATCTGTCGGATACCCTTTGATTGGGTAGTGGAGATAAGAGTCAATACCATTTTTCTCTAATTGATTACGGAAGGCATCTGCTGCCGGTTGGCCTGCATATTGAGTAATGACAACTGAACCAACAAAGATACCAAGTTCATTGAATTTATCGATCAAACGAAGCACTTCTTGGTCATAAGAAATGCCCAAGTCTCCACGAGCTTTTGAGTGCTCGATATTGCTAGCGTTGATGGCGATCACAACTTCAACCTGCTCCTTCAACTCTTGCAAGAGCTTGATTTTGTTATCTGGTTCATAACCAGGAAGGACACGAGCAGCGTGGAAATCTTCCAACATCTTACCCCCAAACTCTAAATAGAGTTTGCCGTCAAATTGGTTGATGCGCTCCAAGATATGGTCGCGTTGTAGATTCAAATATTGTTCAGAACTAAAAGCTTGTTTTTTCATTTTTTTACCTCTGAGCTCTATTATATAAAAAAAATGGAAGATTAGAAACTAGAGAGTCGCAAAAGTGAGAAAAAAAGATAAAGCAAACGCTTGCATAATTTTGATAAAAGGTCTATGATGGAGTAAAGTCAATTTTAAATAGAGGTAAAAAGATGCAAGAAAAATGGTGGCACAATGCCGTTGTTTATCAGGTTTATCCAAAAAGTTTTAAGGATAGCAATGGAGATGGGATTGGTGATTTGCCTGGGATTACCAGTAAGCTAGACTATCTAGCTAAGTTAGGGATCACAGCGATCTGGCTTTCTCCAGTCTATGATAGCCCCATGGATGACAATGGTTACGATATTGCCAATTATCAAGATATTGCGGCTATCTTTGGAACCATGGAAGATATGGATGTGCTGATTGCTGAGGCTAAAAAACGAGACATTCGAATCATTATGGATTTGGTTGTCAATCATACATCAGATGAGCATGCTTGGTTTATCGAAGCTTGTGAAAATCCTGATAGTCCTGAGCGAGACTACTATATCTGGCGTGATGAACCTAACGAATTGGAGTCAATTTTCAGTGGATCTGCCTGGCAATACGATGAAAAGTCAGGTCAATATTACCTGCACTTTTTCAGCAAGAAGCAACCGGACCTCAACTGGGAAAATGAAGAACTACGCCAAAAAATCTATGAGATGATGAATTTCTGGATTGATAAAGGGATTGGTGGATTCCGTATGGACGTCATTGACATGATTGGGAAGATTCCTGATCAGAAAATTGTCAACAATGGTCCTATGCTTCATCCCTACCTCAAGGAAATGAATCAGGCTACTTTCGGCGACAAAGATCTCTTGACAGTAGGGGAAACTTGGGGAGCGACACCAGAAATCGCAAAACTCTATTCAGATCCAAAAGGACAAGAACTGTCTATGGTCTTCCAGTTTGAACATATCTGTCTTCAGTATCAGGAAGGACAACCTAAGTGGCAGTACCAAAAAGAGCTAAATGTTGGGAAATTAAAAGAGATTTTCAACAAATGGCAGACAGAATTAGGAGTTGAGGATGGCTGGAATTCGCTCTTCTGGAACAATCATGACCTCCCTCGTATCGTCTCAATCTGGGGAAATGACCAAGAATACCGCGAAAAATCTGCCAAAGCCTTTGCCATCTTGCTTCATCTCATGAGAGGGACTCCTTATATCTACCAAGGTGAGGAGATTGGGATGACCAATTATCCCTTTGAAACACTGGACCAAGTAGAAGATATTGAATCCCTCAACTATGCGCGTGAGGCTCTTGAAAAAGGTGTTTCAATGGAAACAATCATGGATAGCATCCGTGTCATTGGACGTGACAATGCGCGTACTCCAATGCAGTGGGATGAGACAAAAAATGCTGGTTTCTCAGACGGACAACCTTGGTTGGCTGTTAATCCAAACTACGAAGCAATCAACGTTCAGGAAGCACTGGAAAACCCAGATTCTATTTTCTATACTTATCAAAAATTGGTAAACATTCGTAAGGAAAATAGCTGGTTGGTGAGAGCTGATTTTGAACTTCTTGATACGGCTGAAAAAGTCTTTGCTTATATCCGTAAGGATGGAGACCGTCGTTTCCTAGTTGTGGCCAATTTGTCCAACCAGCAGCAAGAGTTTGCAGTAGAAGAGTCAGTTAAGTCTATCTTGATTGAAAATACCTCAGTAGAAGCAGTTTTGACTACACAGAACTTGGCTCCATGGGATGCCTTCTGTGTCGAATTAGTTGCTTAAAATTACCATCTCAAGTGTCGCATGGCGCTTGGGATCTTTACTAAAATAAGTGTAGAAAATTCTTTAAAAAATATTTGTTTGAATTTTCTAAAAAATACCCTGTAAACCCTTGCTTTTATAGAAAAATAGGGTATAATGGTGAAAATAGTATTTTAAAGGAGAATACCGATGAAATCGAAAAAGTGGCTCGCAGTAGCAGGGATAACGATGAGTGCAGCTCTTCTTTTGGCAGCTTGTGGCAAGACTGAGAAAAAAGCAGATGCTCCAACAACATTTTCGTATGTATATGCTATTGATCCAACAACATTGGACTATAGCGTTACTAGTAAAAGTTCAACATCAGACGTCATTGCCAACTTGGTCGACGGACTCTTGGAAAATGACAAATATGGGAACTTGATTCCATCGCTTGCTGAAGATTGGTCAGTCTCACAAGACGGCTTGACTTATACTTACAAGCTACGTAAAGGTGTCAAATGGTATACTTCTGAAGGAGAAGAGTACGCTGAAGTCAAGGCCCAAGACTTTGTGACTGGCTTGAAGCATGCTGCAGATGGTAAATCAGATGGCTTAACACTTATCCAAGACTCTATCAAAGGTTTGGCAGAGTATGTTAGCGGTGAGACAAATGACTTCTCGACAGTCGGTGTCAAAGCAGTGGACGATTATACAGTTGAGTATACCTTGAACAAGCCAGAAAGTTTCTGGAATTCTAAGGTGACAACGGCGACCATGCTCCCGGTTAATGAAGAATTCCTTAATTCTCAAGGGAAGGATTACGGAGCAGCAGCTCCTTCAGGTATTCTCTACAACGGTCCATATATTTTGAAGAACTTCACTTCAAAATCCGTGATCGAGTACGAAAAGAACCCAAATTATTGGGACAAAGACAATGTTAAAATTGACCACGTCAAGCTTACCTTCTACGATGGTTCTGACCAAGAATCATTGATTCGTAGCTTTGCGTCAGGCTCATATACGACAGCTCGTCTCTTCCCAACTAGCTCAAGCTTTGATTCAACTAAGAAAGAATACGGCGATAAGATCGTTTATAGTCCGCAAGAAGCGACAAGCTATTACTTTACTTTCAACGTAAATCGTCAGTCTTACAATAAAACAGCTAAGACAGATGATGCCCAAAAAACTTCAACTAAAGAAGCACTTCTCAATAAAAACTTCCGTCAAGCTATCAACTTCGCTCTTGACCGTCATGCTTACTCTGCACAGATGAATGGCGAAGAAGGTGCAGACAAGATTATCCGTACTAGCCTTGTGCCTTATGACTATGTACAGGTCGGTGAAAAGACCTTCGGTGAATTGGCTCAAGAACAACTGGTAACATACGGAGACCAGTGGAAGGATGTAGCTTTGACAGATGGTAAAGATACCCTTTACAATCCAACAAAAGCAAAAGCTGCCTTTGAAAAAGCAAAATCAGAATTGCAAGCTAAAGGTGTAACCTTCCCAATCCATTTGGATATTCCAGTTGAGCAGACAGATGTCATTGCTGTACAACAAACTAACTCTCTCAAACAGTCTGTCGAAGCAGCACTTGGAAGTGAAAATGTTGTCATCGATGTACTTCAAATGACTGACAATGAGAAAATGAGTATCACATCTCAAGCCAAAGTGCCTTCTCAAAAAGACTATGACTTGAACGGAACTGGTTGGGGGCCAGACTATCAAGACCCAGCAACCTACCTCAATATCTTAGATGCTAAGAAGGGTTCTGCCCTTAAACACTTGGGTATCACAAAAGGTAAAGATCCAGAAGTTATGGCTCAAGTTGGACTGGATGAGTACAAGAAACTCTTGGATGATGCAGCGTCAGAAACAAGCGATCTTAACAAACGCTATGAAAAATATGCCAAAGCACAAGCTTGGGTTTCAGATAGCTCACTTCTTATCCCTGTAGCTTCTTCAGGTGGTTCTCCGACAGTTAGTCGTACAGTGCCATTCACAAAAGCTTACTCTCAAGTTGGTATCAAGGGAGATCCATTTGTATTCAAAGGTTTAGAATTGCAAAATGATATTGTAACAGCTAAAGAATACGAAGAAGCTCTCAAGAAATGGCAAAAAGAGAAAATTGAAACAAATGCCAAATACCAAAAAGAACTAGCAAATCACGTTAAATAGTCTTTTGTAATGAATAAAGAAATCCTGTTTTGAAGCAGGATTTCTTTCTTTTTTTCTATTGCCAATGAGAGCACAAACAGTATATAACTTTACTTTTAGGCTAAAATTTGATAAAATAGTTATATGTTATAAAACCTAACATATAAGGAGAAATGAATCATGAGCATGAAAAAACGCTTATTAGGAGCAGGTTTGACGCTTGCTGCTGCGGTCCTATTGACAGCATGTGGCCAGTCAGCATCAGACGGTAAAACATACTCGTCGACCTTTGGTGCAGATCCAACAACCTTCAACTATCTCTTGGACTACGCTGGTGATAACACTGCTATTGTAACCAATTTGGTTGATGGTTTGCTTGAAAATGATAACTACGGAAACCTCATTCCTGCCCTTGCAGAAGATTGGAGTGTTTCTAAGGATGGTTTAACTTATACCTACAAACTTCGCCAAGATGCCAAGTGGTTTACAGCTGACGGTGAGGAATACGCTCCCCTTAAAGCACAAGACTTTGTAACTGGTATCAAGTATGCTGCTGACAACAAGGGACAAGCTTTGGACTTGATTCAGAACTCTATCAAGGGCTTGGATGATTATGTAACAGGTGCAAATACTGACTTCTCAAATGTTGGTGTCAAAGCCTTAGATGACTATACTGTCCAATATACCTTGACACGACCAGAACCATTCTGGAACTCAAAAACAACCAACAGTATCTTATTCCCTGTAAACGAAGAATTCCTTGCTTCTAAAGGTAAAGACTTCGGAACTTTGAAACCTGACAGCATTCTTTATAGCGGACCATATTTGTTAAAAGATTTTACATCTAAGTCTTCTATCGAATATGTGAAAAACCCACATTACTATGACCAAGAAAAAGTAACGATTGAAAAGGTAAAATTGGCCTACTTTGATGGTTCAGACCAAGACTTGACAATTCGTAACTTTGAAAGTGGTGCTTACTCATCTGCAGGTGTTTATCCAAATAGCTCAAACTTCGCTAAGACAAAGGAAAAATACAAGGACAATATCGTTTATAGCTTGCAAGATGCAACATCTTGGTACTATAACTTTAACGTCAACCGTGGTGCTTATAACCATACTGCAAAAACAAGCGATGAACAAAAACAAGCAACTCAAGCTGCAGTTTTGAATAAAAACTTCCGTCAGGCAGTTAACTTCGCCATTGATCGTACAGCCTACTCAGCTCAATCAAATGGTGAAGAAGCAGCTAAGAACACTCTTCGTAACTCGCTTGTACCACCAACTTTCGTACAAGTTGGAGACAAGACTTTTGGTGAAACAGTTGCTTCCAAATTGGTCAACTATGGTACACAATGGTCAAATATGAATCTTGAAGATGCTCAAGACGGTTATTTCAATAAAGATAAAGCACAAGCCAAGTTTGCAGAAGCTAAAAAAGAATTAGAAGCCCAAGGTGTGAGCTTCCCAATTCATTTGGACTTGCCTGTAGACCAGGTAAACAAGACTTTGCTTTCTGGAACAAACTCAATCAAACAATCAATCGAATCAACGCTCGGTTCTGAAAATGTAGTGGTTGATGTTATCCAATTGTCGACAGATGATTATACAAATGCAACAGTTCAAGCACCAACTCCAGCTGATCATGACTATGATTTGAACTTGGATGGATGGTCAGCTGACTACCAAGATCCTTCAACTTACCTCAATCCTTTCAACGCTGAAGATGGATTCTATCTCAAGATTTTAGGACTTGATCCAAGCAAGGATGCTGATAAGATTACAAGTATCGGTTTGGACCAATTTACTCAAAAATTAAAAACAGCAGATGCAGAAAATACAGACGTAGCGAAACGCTATGAAAACTACGCAGATGCACAAGCTTGGTTGATTGATAGTTCCCTTCTAATCCCAGTTGTGTCAAACGGTGGTGGAGCTTCGGTGACACGCGTGACACCATTTACACGTGCTTACTCACTAGTTGGTATCAAAGGAACTGGAAGCAACTACAAGTACATGAGATTGCAGACAGATGTTGTTACAAGCTCTCAATTTGCTGAAGCCAAGGCTAAATGGGAACACGAACGTAAAAATTCTGTCGAGAAGAGTCAAAAAGACTTTGAAAGTCACGTGAAATAAGTTTAAGAAGATAGGTTGGGTAAAAACTCAATTTGAAAATGAAATTGAGTGAAGTTTTCAAGTATAAAATGCATAGTATAAAGTTTTTGAACACTTAATACTATGTGTTTTTTTTATTTTGAAGACTTTTACCCTGCCTTTTGTTTTTTATTATAGTAGATTGAAATAAGGTATGAACAGAAAGGTTAGGAAAGTCAAACTAATTTCTAGAAATATTTTTAGCAGTTGTAGTGCACTGTTCTAGATTCAATCTACTATAATTTCTAAAAATGTTTTAGAATTCGTAGCGTACTATTCTAAGTTCATTTTACTATAACGATAAGTCTTTGCTGCGACAGCGGGTTGTTTTTTTGTTTTCAAGACTCTAAAAGGCTGTTTTTATAAAAATTTGAGTATCTCTAGTTAAATTCTTCTACTTTCTTGGTAATTATTGAAAGTTTTAGAGTGTGAGAGTATGGGATTGAGAACTTGTCAACCGATTTCTATCTCCTGGTATTTTTGTTGGCAGTCTTCTTCCAAAAAAAGATATGAGGCATTTAATGATTGAAATATAGTATTTTTGGTTTTGAGGTGAAATAAAACGGTTGCAATTCAGGTGTTGATAGCATCCGGTGTTAGTTTGTGATATAATAGAAATAAAATAATTAATAGAGGTGTAAGGTGGGGAGACGTTTAAAAGAAAATAAAACGAGCAAGTTTCAGCAAAGTTTCAATATTATTTTGTTGTTTCTATATATAGTGCTTACTTGTTTTTTGCTGTTTTTAATATTCAGATATCATATCTTAGCCGTCAGTTATATCAATCTTCTTCTAGCAGCTATTATGGTGTTCATTGCGCTAGTAGCTTTATTTTTAATATCAAATAGAAAAGCTAAGAAGTTTACTTTAATCATGCTCTTGCTATCTATTGTAGCTAGCTCACTAGCCTTGGTTGGAGTTCATCAGTTCGTTAGTTTGGCCAATCATTTAAATGCAACATCTAACTATTCTAGTTACTCCATCAGTGTTGCAGTTTTGGCGGATAGTGAGATTGGTAATGTGTCCCAACTATCCAGTGTGACAGCTCCGACAAAAACAGATGCGGAGAATATCAAAAAACTGCTCGATGATATTAAGACAAGTCAGAATAAAGACCTAAAGGTTGAGGATAGTTCTTCGTATCTTGCGGCTTATAAGAGTCTCTTAGCTGGAGAGACCAAGGCAATTGTTTTGAATAGTGTCTTTGAAAATCTGATTGAACAAGAGTATCCAGAACACGCCAAAAAAATCAAGAAAATTTATACCAAAGAACTAACAAAAACTGTTGAGGCACCTAAGTCTTCTCAAAACAAGGCTTTTAATATCTATATTAGTGGGATTGACACATACGGACCGATTAGCTCTGTTTCTCGTTCGGATGTCAATATCATCATGACGGTTAATCAAGAAACCAAGAAAATTCTCTTGACAACGACCCCTCGTGATGCTTATGTACCCATAGCTGATGGAGGCAATAACCAAAATGATAAATTGACTCATGCAGGTATTTATGGTGTGGATGCTTCGATTCATACTTTGGAAAATCTTTATGGAATTGATCTAAATTACTATGCACGACTCAATTTCACTTCCTTCTTGAAATTAATTGATCTCTTAGGTGGTGTCGATGTTAATAATGACCAGGAATTCACCTCACTTCATGGCAATTACCATTTTCCTGTTGGCAATGTTCATCTAGACTCTGAGCGGGCCCTAGGCTTTGTACGCGAGCGTTATTCATTAGCAAACGGCGATGGAGACCGTGGGCGCAATCAACAGAAAGTCATTTCTGCAATTGTCCAGAAACTAACTTCGGCAGAAGCATTGAAAAATTTTGATGATATTATGCAAAGTTTACAGGATTCTGTCCAAACTAATATGCCACCTGAAACAATGGTTAGCTTAGTGAACGCCCAACTAGCAAGTGGAGGGAAATATACTGTCATCACTCGAGATCTAAAGGGAACTGGTCGTATGGATCTTCCTTCCTATGCCATGCCTGACAGCAGTCTTTATATGCTAGAGGTGGACCCAAATAGCTTAGAGACACTCAAAACAGAAATTAAAGATATCATGGAAGGAAAATAAGATGATTGATATCCATTCACACATAGTTTTTGATGTAGATGATGGTCCTAAGGATAAGGCAGAAAGTATAGCGCTTCTGAAGGAGGCCTATGCTCAAGGAATCCGTACCATCGTTTCGACTTCCCATCGTCGAAAGGGAATGTTTGAAACACCAGAAGAGGACATATTAAGAAATTTTAAAGTTGTCAAGGAGTTGGCTAAAGAGGTTGCTCCTGATTTAACCATCTTGTATGGAGCAGAGATTTATTACAGCAGTGATGCTTTAAACAAATTAGAGAATCAGCAGATTCCACAACTAAATGGCACCCGTTATGCCTTGATAGAATTCAGCATGAATACCCCTTATCGTGAAATCCATAGCGCATTGACCAATGTTTTGATGTTGGGAATAACCCCTGTTATTGCCCATATAGAACGTTATGATGCTTTGGAAAATAATGAAAAAAGAGTGCGAGACCTCATCAACATGGGATGTTATACACAGGTCAACAGTTCGAGTATCCTTAAAACAAAATTGTTTGGTGATACTTATAAATTCATGAAAAAACGGGCTCGCTATTTCTTAGAGAGGGATTTGGTTCATATAGTTGCTAGTGATATGCACAATCTAGATGGTCGCCCTCCTTATATGAAGGAAGCCTACGAAATAGTGAGTAAAAAGTATGGCCAAGATAAGGCTCGGGAACTCTTTATATTAAATCCCGAAAAAGTCATTAAAGATCAAATTATTTAGGAGTTATAATGAAAGAACAAGATATTATTGAAATTAACGTTATTCAATTGTTAAAAGGACTGTGGAAAAGAAAGTTATTGATTATATTAGTTGCAATTTTGACAGGAGCTGCAGCTTTTGCTTATAGTACTTTTCTTGTTACGCCTCAGTTTTCTAGTACCACGCGTATCTATGTGGTTAATCGTAAGCAAGATGATAAACCAGGATTGACAAATCAAGATTTACAAGCAGGAGCTTACCTGGTTAAGGACTACCGAGAGATCATCCTTTCTCAAGATGTCTTGGAAAAAACAGTTAAAGATCTTGAACTAACTATCAACTCGAAAGCATTGTCACAGAAGGTTCAGGTGACTGTTCCTGCGGATACGCGTATTGTATCCATTTCAGTTATCGACGATAAACCAGATGAAGCAAGTCGAATTGCGAATGCTCTTCGAGAAGTTGCGGCACAAAAGATTATTGCGGTCACCCGTGTTGCGGATGTGACTACGCTAGAAGATGCTCGCCCTGCCACTTCACCTTCCTCACCAAATATTCGTCGTAATACTATAATGGGAGTTGGAGTAGGTGCAGGATTAATGATTTTAGTGGTCTTGTTGCTTGAACTATTCGATGACCGTGTCAAACGTCCAGAAGATATCGAGGATGTTATGAAAATATCACTCCTTGGAGTCATTCCAGATCTTGATAAATTAAAGTAAGGGAGAACTTATGGCGAAGTTAGAATTAACAAAACAAAAACTTGATTCTGCCAAAAAAGCAGAAGAATATTACAATGCTTTACGTACCAATATACAGTTGAGTGGAGATAATTTAAAGGTTATAACGATTTCCTCTGTTGAACCAAGCGAAGGAAAATCGACAACTTCTACAAATATTGCCTTGGCTTTTGCGCGTGCAGGCTACAAGACACTCCTGATTGATGCTGATATCCGAAATTCAGTCATGTCTGGAGTATTCAAATCAAGAGAACGAATCACAGGTTTAACTGATTATCTTGCTGGAACGCAAGACTTATCTCATGGTCTTTGTGAAACAAACATTGATAACTTATTTATGATCCAATCAGGGTCACCTTCTCCAAATCCAACAGCTCTTCTTCAAAGTGCTAATTTTGAATTGATGATTGAAACACTACGGAAATATTTTGATTATATTATTGTTGATACAGCACCAATCGGAGTTGTAATTGATGCAGCAATTATTGTGCAAAAATGCGATGCATCGATTTTGGTTACAGAAGCTGGTGGAACAAAAAGAAGAGATGTTCAAAAAGCTAAGGTTCAGTTAGAACAAACAGGGATCCCATTTTTGGGTGTTGTTTTAAATAAATTTGATGTTAAACGAGAAAAATACGGATCTTACGGTTCTTATGGGAAAAGGTAAAAATAGGATAGGGAGTTCGATATGGAAGGAAGGGGTTTCTACAATGTAACTCTGGCATTCTTGCAGAGTATACTTGTTAGTTTATTAGCTTATGTACTGATTGCAATTTCAGAAACTGACATTGTTTTAAATACAGTATTTGTTCTGTTTTTTCTTCACTTTGTCGCCTTCTATATCAGTGGTTACGGTAAGGATTTTTTAAAACGTGGTCAGTATGTGGAGTTAGTAGAAACAATTAAATATATTATCTTTTATGCTCTGCTGATTAGTTTTTCAAGTTTTTTCTTGAAGGAAAAGTTTGTAATTTCAAGGCGAGGGATGGTATACTTGCTTTCCTTGTATAGTGTTTTGAATTATCTACTCAGTTTCTTTGTGAAGAAATATTGGAGAATCTTCAAACATAATTTGAAGGGAAGTCGTAATATTTTGTTGATTACGGCGATGTCACGTACCGAAAAAGTATTGGATCGATTATTAACAGCTAATGATGTTCAGGGGAAATTGGTTGCGGTAAGCGTTTTAGACATGCCAGAGTTCACCCATGAAAAGGTGGTTGTGGTACCAAAGGAGCAGTTACTGACCTATGCGACACACGAAGTGGTGGATGAAGTCTTTGTCAATCTTCCAAGTGAGGACTATGATATTGGAGCTGTTATTTCTCAGTTTGAAACAATGGGGATTGATGTCACAGTTAACTTAAATGCTTTCGATAAAAGTTTAGGCCGAGATAAACAAATTCATGAAATGGCTGGTTTGAATGTAGTGACATTTTCTACAAATTTTTACAAGCCAAGTCACATAATTGCCAAACGCATCCTCGACATTTGTGGTGCTATTGTTGGGTTGATCCTTTGTGGAATTGCTAGTCTATTTTTAGTTCCCTTGATTCGGAAAGATGGAGGGCCTGCAATCTTTTCACAAACTCGTATCGGAAAAAATGGTCGTCACTTTACCTTTTATAAATTCCGCTCGATGCGAGTCGATGCTGAAGCTATTAAAGAACAGTTGATGGATCAAAATACCATGCAAGGTGGGATGTTTAAGATCAATAACGATCCTCGAGTGACTAAGATTGGACACTTTATCCGAAAAACGAGTTTGGATGAGTTGCCACAATTTTGGAATGTTTTGATTGGAGACATGAGTCTAGTCGGTACGCGTCCGCCGACTGTAGATGAGTACGAAAAGTACACACCTGAACAAAAACGTCGTCTCAGTTTCAAACCTGGTATTACTGGTTTGTGGCAAATTAGTGGTCGAAGTGAAATTACAAACTTCGATGAAGTCGTGAAACTGGATGTGGCTTATATCGATGATTGGACCATCTGGAAAGATTTTGAAATATTGTTAAAAACTGTAAAAGTTGTGTTGATGAGAGATGGAGCGAAATAAGTTTGCGTGCACTCTCTGTCTATAAATTAGGAGTAACATGAAAAAAACTGTCTATATCGTAGGGTCTAAAGGGATTCCGGCTAAATATGGGGGCTTTGAAACCTTTGTTGAAAAATTAACGGCCTTTCAACAAGATAAGGATATCCAATATTATGTGGCTTGTATGCGTGAAAACTCTGCAAAGTCAGGGATTACTGAGGATGTTTTTGAACATAACGGTGCTATCTGTTATAACGTCGATGTACCTAATATTGGTCCAGCGAGAGCTATAGCCTATGATATCGCTGCAATTAACAGAGCGATTGAAATTGCTAAAGAAAATAAGGATGAAGCTCCTATCTTCTATATTTTAGCTTGTCGCATTGGACCTTTTATCCATGGAATCAAGAAAAAAATTCAAGCAATAGGTGGGACTCTTCTGGTTAATCCGGATGGTCATGAGTGGTTGCGTGCTAAGTGGAGTGCTCCAGTTCGTCGTTATTGGAAAATTTCTGAAGGTCTTATGGTCAAACATGCAGATCTTTTAGTGTGTGATAGTAAGAATATTGAAAAGTATATTCAAGAAGATTATAAACAGTACCAACCTAAGACAACCTATATCGCTTATGGGACAGATACAACACGCTCCACATTAAATAGCAGTGATGAAAAAGTGCGTACTTGGTTCAAGGAGAAAAATGTTTCTGAAAACGAGTATTACCTAGTTGTAGGGCGTTTTGTTCCAGAGAATAACTATGAGTCTATGATACGTGGATTTTTAGCATCTAATTCTAAGAAGGACTTTGTCTTAATCACAAATGTAGAACAGAATAAATTTTATAATCAGCTATTAGCAAGTACTGGCTTTGATAAAGATCCACGAGTGAAGTTTGTAGGCACAGTCTACGACCAAGAACTTCTTAAATATATTCGTGAAAACGCCTTTGCTTACTTCCATGGGCATGAGGTTGGTGGAACCAATCCTTCTTTACTAGAGGCTTTGGAGTCAACAAAGTTGAACCTTCTACTCGATGTTGGCTTTAACCGAGAAGTTGGGGAGCAAAGTGCCATCTATTGGAAAAAAGACGAACTATCACAAGTGATTGAGGAAGTTGAACAATTTGATGAAAAGATGATTGATGAGTTAGATAGACAATCAAATCAGAGAATTGCAGATGCTTTCACTTGGGAAAAGATTGTTACAGACTATGAGAATTTATTTAAAATATGAAAATATTACATTATACTTTAGGATTTCAACCCCAGCGAACAGGTGGTTTGGTTAAATATGCTGAGGATTTAATGCTAGAGCAAATTGCTCAAGGTCATCAAGTGACTGTCCTATATCCTGGAAATATTAGGTTGCTTTCAAAAAAAGTAGGAATAAAGAAGGTATCATCAAGAAAGTTTGAGTGTTATGAACTGCTTAATAGCTTACCTCTTGCTTTATTTGGAGGTATATCCAATCCAACTGCTTTCCTGGCATCTTGTGACAAAAATGTTTATCGTACTTTTTTAGAAAAAGTACAACCCGACATTATACATATTCACTCGTTTATGGGATTGCATAAAGAATTCCTCGAAATTGCTAAAAACTTGAATATTAGAGTGGTTTTTACGAGCCATGATTATTATGGATTAGCACCCGTACCTCATTTCTATTTTAATGGGGTGGATTATAGTGATAAAAATACAAACTTAACATGGAATATTATGTCTTCCGATGCTTTAAGTGTGAAAAAACTAAGACTTTTTCAGATTTCATTTTATCCTACTATTCGTAAACTTTTGAAACTATTAGGGAAAAATCCAAAATCTAAAAAGAATTTAGTTATTCGAGATGTTATTGAGGAGCAAGATTTTAGTGAGCTTCGACACTATTATAATGAGATGTTCCATTTGATAGATGGTTATTTGTTTAATAGTAGTTTAGCAAAGAATGTATATGAGCAAAATGAAATTAAACCAACCAAAAGTACAGTATTATCTATAACAAATAGTTCAATTAAACAGCATCAAAGATTGACAACTACAAATGATAAAATTCGAGTCGCTTATATTGGTCCGGATGAAGAATATAAAGGATATTTTGATTTTATTGAGTTTGCTAAAACTTTAGACCTAGAGTTATACGAAGTTGCAACTTATGGTCACTTTCCAAATGAAGAATGTCCTTCATTCATTGAACAAAAAGGATATTTTACCAAGGAAACGATTGATAGTGTCTATGAAAATATTGATATTCTTATTGTTCCAAGTAAGTGGAAGGAGACATTTGGATTGATAACAGTAGAAGCATTATCCTATGGGGTAAATGTTTTTGTGAGTGAAAATGTTGGATCAAAAGACTTACTTCCAGAAACACATGTTTTTAAAAATCAGAATGACTTAGTAGTTAAAGTTATAGAAAATGATATAGAAAATACAAAATTAAAAACTATAGATGAACACTCGAAAGAAGTGATTCAGTATTATGAAAGAGTGATAAATGATAGTTGAGAGCTTAATAAAAAAGATTACTGGAAAAGCAGTAGACATTCACCCTGATGTACCCATGGCGTATATACTACAAAGAGGTATGAACTATGGTTTTGGACTCTTTCGTGGATTTGTACGTGGAATCGGATTTGGTCAAAAGGGGAAGCGTTTATTCATTGGACAAGGAGTTTCTATCTTAGCAAAGCGTAAATTATTTGTTGGGAAAAATGTTCGAATTGGTAAAAAGGTGTCTATAGATGCACTGTCGAAAGAAGGAATCCATTTTGCAGATAATGTGAAGATTGGAGATTATTCTCAAATTATTGGAACAGGATCTATAAAAAATATGGGGATTGGCTTGAAAGTTGGTAAGAACTCATCTTTTTCAGAATATAGTTTATTTGGTTCTGCTGGAGGTATCACAATTGGTGATAATGTTATCGCAGGTCAGAATGTTCGTTTTCATGCTGAAAATCATAATTATAGTGATTTAAATAAACTTATTGTTGAACAAGGTGTATCTCGAAAGGGAATATCAGTAGGACATAATTGTTGGATTGGTGCTGGAGCTGTTTTTTTGGATGGGTCCAGCATTGGTTCAGGTTGTGTTGTTGGAGCGAATGCTGTTGTCACTAAGCAGTTTCCAGATAATGTTATCATAGGTGGAGTACCAGCTAGAATACTGGCCTATAGATAGTGTTTAACTATTTCTGAAAGGAAGAGAATTTATGCCTACATTTAGTGTAGTTGTTCCAGTTTATAATGTAGAGAATTATTTATCTCAATGTTTAAATACTCTTGTAAATCAGTCTTTTAAAGATTTTGAACTTATCTTGGTAAACGATGGTTCTACTGACACATCTGGAAGTCTTTGTGAAGAATGGGGGAAAAAAGATCATCGGATAAAAGTAATACATAAAACCAATGAAGGTCTTGGTTTTGCACGTAACACAGGTATTGAAAATTGTACAGGAGATTATATTGTCTTTGTTGATTCGGATGATTATGTCTCATATGAGATGCTTGAAATTTATGATACATACTTACAACGTTTTAATGCAGACGTGATTTATAGTGAAAATTTTTATCGAGTGGATAATAAAGGAAATATTATAGGACCACTTGATCAGAGCCTAGATTCCATTTTTTATAAAAATGATTCAATTTTCACAGAACTTTTACCAGATGTAATATCTTCACCACCAGAATTTATTGGAGATGGAAAGATAGGTGTTTCAGTGTGGAAAGGGGTATATAAACGTTCTTTGTTTAAGGATAAAGGGCTATTATTTCATTCGGAAAGAGAATTCATTTCAGAAGATGCTATTTTTCAAATTGATTGTTTAAAATTAGCAACATCCGCCCTTGTTATCCCAGATATTTTATACTACTATCGTGAAAACTTTGGTTCTTTAAGTATGAAATATAAAGAAGATCGATTTGAGTTGGATAAAATCTTGTATAACGAGCAATTAAAAAGAGTTAAGGGATTACCTAATCAAGAAATTTTGGAAGAAAGAATCGAGAGAATTTTAATTGCTAATATTCGTTTATGTATTTTTCAGGAATCCTTATATAAAAGTTCTAGAATTCATAAACGCTTGCAAAGAATTAGACAGATTTGTAAGGATCCTATCTCAAAAGCAGTTTTGTATCACTATCCAATCCATCGTTTACCTTTTCCTAAACGTTTGATCTGTGTATTAGCTAAGTATAATATGTCGATGTTGCTTTTAGCTTTAACCTTATTAAAATATCGGAATCGGAGTGTATAGATTTTATGGCGATGAATATAGAAAAATTAAAACTATCTTTAAAAAATGGAACGTTTTTTCCTGTTGTTATTCACGCCTTACGTAACCGTTGGCCCTTGTGGTGGATTCGGAGTAAGGCTATTCGAGAAGTGCAACTTGAAGATAGGGCCTACAGAATACTAAAAAAGAAATACGGTTCTTTAATTTCAAACCCTTTTGATAAATCATACTTATCAGAAAAAGTTCCCAAGCAAATCTGGATTTGCTGGTTTCAAGGTATGGAGAATGCTCCAGATTTGGTGAAATCATGTTATAAGTCTGTTAAAAGAGAATTTCCAGATTATAAAATTACAGTATTAACGGCTCAGACTATTCAACAGTATGTAACAATTCCTGAAGAAATTTTGTATAAGTGGAATAAAGGTATCATAAATAACGCAAATTTTTCAGATGTTTTGCGTGTTGAGATTTTATCTAAATATGGAGGTATTTGGTTAGATGCCACAGTTTATTGCACTGGTAGTACAATTAAGGAATTAATTGAAAAAAATCCATTTTTTATGTATAAGAGTCTATCTTCAATCGAAGAAAATATTTCATCATCAAGCTGGATGATTGCTTCAACAGCAAATCACCCTTTAATACTATCTGTGAAGAAGTTGCTAGTAGAATATTGGTGTAGAGAGAATATTGCAATACATTATTTTGTTTTTCATTTGCTGTTCACGATTGTAGCTGAACATTATTCGGATGTTTGGCAGTCTGTACCCACCTATACGAACGCAGCACCACATATAATGGTTGATGAATTAAATAATGATTTTTCAAAGGAACGTTACCAGCAATTATGTCAAATTTCTGATTTTCATAAATTAAATTATAAAAAAAATTACAATGATAAATCTGAGAGCTTGTACAGTTACTTACTGAATCAGTAGAGGGGAGAATCTTGCCTAGTTTAAAGAAAAACATTGTTTACAATGTCTTATATCAGATCTTAGCTGTAATAGTACCGTTTATTACCTCACCTTACTTAGCGCGTGTGTTAGGTGCAGAGCAAATTGGAGTTTATTCTTTTACCTATTCCGTTGCTTTTTACTTTATGATTCTGTCCATGTTGGGGATTTCTAATTATGGGAATCGGACAATAGCACAGGTACGAACAAGTAGAGAAAATTTGAATCAGGAATTTTCGAATATTTACGCGGTTCAGTTAACGTGTTCACTAGTTATGACCGTCTCATATTTGATTTATGCAACAGTATTTGTGAATAGTTTTCAGATTGTAGCCTATATCCAAGTATTACATGTTTTATCGTATGCAACAGATGTTAGTTGGTTTTTTTATGGTCTTGAAGAGTTTCGTATTACAGTTGCTAGGAATTCATTTGTTAAATTATTGACTTTAATATCTATCTTTACATTTGTAAAAAGCCCTAATGATATCTATTTATATACCTTTATAATGGCAGGGAGTACCCTGCTTGGTCAGTTGATTACATGGCCATTTTTGTTAAAACAAGTAAACTTTGTGCGCCCTAGTCTTGGAAAAATAAAGAAACACATGAAACCTATTATTATTTTATTTTTCCCCGTCTTAGCGGTTAGTATTTTTTCGTTTCTAGATAAAATAATGCTTGGAATGTATAGTAGTTTGAAGGAAACTGCTTTTTATGAGAATTCAGATAAGATCATTAGTATTCCAAAAGCTCTGATTCAAGCCTTTGGAGCTGTAATGTTGCCTCGAACAGTACATTTACTGAGTATAGGTGATGAACAAAAAAGTTTAGAATATGTTGATAAAACGATGTGGATCGTTTTAGTGATTACAATGGGCTGTGCTTTCGGTTTAGCAGGAGTTTCTGCAACCTTTGCTCCTGTTTATTGGGGTGAAGAATTTAGGACAAGTAGCCAAATTATTGCAGGAATGACACCGGCTTTAGTATTTTCGGCTTTTGGAAATGTCATCCGAACTCAGTTTTTAATTCCACGAAGTTTTGACAAGGAATATACGGTATCTTTGCTTTATGGAGCCGTTGTTAATATTTTGATTAATATTATTTTGATTCCGAAGATAGGAGCAATGGGAGCTGTTATCGGAACAATTGTTGCAGAGTTAGTTCTATGTTGCTATCAAACGTGGATCGCTAGAAATTATTTACATATCAGAGAATATCTGATAAATGCTGGGATATTATTTCTTATTGGTTCAGTAATGTATATGGTCTTAATTCTTATTTCAAGTATTTTACCTACATCGCTACTTACACTTATTATTGAAATTATAGTCGGAGCTTTTATTTATATTAGTTTATTGATTTTGTACATCTTTTCTTCAAAAAACAGGGTAATTATTGGTTTACGAACAAATTTTTTAGAACGTACTCATTTATTTAAAAGGAAGTAATAGTGAAATTTAAATTTAACCCAATCGCGATATTGTATATATTGTTAGTGTATTTAGAATTAGCTACAGATAGACAACATCTGTATCCTGTAACATACATGACAAAATATTATATTGGTATTTTGATTATTGTATTATTCATTTTATTATTAGTAAGTCTCGGAAAGGTTATTTTTGTTAATAAAAAATTATTATATCTTGCTAAGATATTAGCTATGCCAACAATTGTTCTCTTCTTTTACTCAGTTTTATTACATCTAATGAATCCAGTTCAATTTAGTGGGTATTTTAGTAGATTGTCAAGTATGACTATTTTTGGCTTATTAGCTATCTTTCAAGCTATGGTTGTTTTTCAATTTTTTGGACAAAAAGTAGTAGATTACACTTTTACAGCAATATCACTTAGTTACTTAACTAGTATCATTGTTGCCTATAGTCAAGGAGGACTTAGTCAATTTATTTTGATGTTAACAGATGATAGTTTCAATGGTTCGGTGCTAGAAATGCATGAGGTAGCACCAATTACAGCTCTCTTTATTCTGTACTATCTGTATCAATATTTTATAAAAGAAAATAGTTTTTCTGCAGTATTTCGTAAGATCTTAATAGCTCTTATTATTCTCTTTTTAAGTCTTAAACGAATCGTATTTTTGAGTGTGTTAATTATCATACCAGTATTTTTAGTAATTTATTGGTATTATAAAAAAGTGAGCAAACTAGGGAAAGAACGAAAAATTTTAAGTTTATTAAATGCCTTTTCCTTAGTATTTATAACAGGAATATTCCTTTATGTTTATAGTATTAAATCTGGTTTTATATATACATTTATCCAAGAACATAATATCAATTCGATGGCTAGAACAGATTTATGGAAGGGAATTGAATCAACCTATAGCTTTACACCTATATTTATGGGGAGAGGGGTAGGTTTTGCATCAAAATGGATGGATAATAATTGGATGACTTTAAATATCAATGGTCTTACAGGGTCAATGGGGATTCATAATGATATTTTGAAGTACTACATTGAGATAGGATTTGTAGGATTATTTATTTATTTTTACACCCTTCTTTATAGAAATGCTAAACGTATATTTGTAAAAATTGGTCATAAGGAATCATTCATATATTTTGTCTTGACAATGTTTCAGATGCTGATATGGTTTACGGATAATATTTCGATTTACCATAATTTTTTATGGATCCTAAATCTACTGCTCTTTTCTTTAACTAGTACGGAAACAGAATTAGAAACTCAGAAACTATAAAATATTTATTTCTTGAATTTACGGTCTTACGCCGTAAATTTGAACCCACTAATGAATAATAGTAATTTATAAAAATAATATGAAATTTTATATAAAAAATTTATTAAAAAAAGTCTTTACATTACCGTTGAATTTATTACCTATTCAGTCTAATAAAATAGTGTTTGATAATTTTGGTGGTAGAGGTTTGGGAGATAATCCCAAGTATATACTTGAAGAACTTGTCTCTCGAGAAAAGGATCTAGATCTTGTATGGATATCAAAAGATAGAGAAATTTCTGTCCCAAAAGGTGTTCGTGTAGTAAAATATGGAAGTTTCCGTTCTTTCTACGAATGGTTAACAGCTAGAGTTTGGGTAGATAATATTCGCTGTTCTGATCGACCTTGGAAGCGTAAAGGACAGATTTATCTTCAAACTTGGCATGGCTCAGATGGGGTAAAGTTAATTGAAAAAAGTGTTGCAGGGAGCCTAAAAAAAACTTATCTTAGAATGGCGAAGTATGATGGAAAGATTACAGACGGTATCGTATCAAGTCGGCACTTTCAAACTTTGGGGATGCAAAATAATTTTTGGCTGACAGAGGATGTGGAGTTTCTTGAATTTGGATTACCTCGAAATGATGATTTTTTTAAAAGTGAAAAAATCAAAACTACAAACATAAAATTTAGAAGTTTATTTGATATTGATTTAGACGAACTGGTGGTTTTGTATATGCCGACGTTCAGAGATGATGGATCGTTGGATGCCTATAATTTAGATTACTCGAAACTAATACATGCTTTTCAAAACAAATTTAGAAAAAATGTAAAAATATTAGTTCGTCTTCATCCAATTGTTGATTCTAGTTTTATAAATTTGCAGGATACAAACTGTATAAATGTGTCAACCTATTCAAATCCTCAGGATTTGATGATGAGTGCAGATGTAATGATTACGGATTATTCGTCATCTTCGATTGATTTTATGTTATTAAATCGTCCAGTATTTCTGTATTTACCAGATTATCAAAGATATGTGAACGATAGACCATTGGATAATAATTTTTATAAATTGCCATTTCCAAGAGCGTATCATAACAATGAGTTGATAGAAATTATTAGAGATTTTGAAAGAAGTAATTATGATGAAAAAGTTCGTCTGTATGAATTAGAGGACGTTCGTTTTGATAGAGGAAAAGCCTCGGTACAGTGTGCTAATTGGATTGAAGAAAAAATAAAAAAACAATAGGGTTATTGATTGAAATAATTATATTTTTTGAATGATAAATAAGGAGACCTTTAGATGAAAAGAGTTATAACATATGGTACATTTGATTTATTGCATTATGGTCATATCAATCTGTTGAAACGTGCTAAACAACTAGGTGATTACTTGATTGTGGTTGTTTCAAGTGATGAGTTTAATTTAAAAGAAAAGAATAAAGTATGTTACTTTAACTATGAACACAGAAAAAATTTAGTAGAAGCTATTCGATATGTAGATCTAGTAATCCCTGAAACTAGTTGGGAACAGAAAAAGTCAGATGTCAAAGAATACCATATTGATACTTTTGTGATGGGTGATGATTGGAAAGGTAAATTTGATTATCTTGAAGAAGAAGGTGTTGAAGTAGTTTATTTGCCTAGAACAAAAGAAATATCAACCACAAAGATAAAAGAAGATTTGTCAGAATGAACTATTATTAAAAAATGCTGATATAAGAAATTGTAGCTTTTGTGTCTAGTTTTTGATAGAATAAAGTAACAACACTTTAACCATCGAAGTGAGGTGAGAATAATGGCAGTAATTTTTAAAGATGTACTTACTGAAGAGAAGACTGATGAAGAAAAACAACATATTTTATCTATTTTAAATGGTGAGTATGACTTATCTGATGATGTGAGTCGTAGATTACGACGACTGAATGAGAAAAGTAAACGTTTGAAAGTGTTTAGTAAGGAGACGCACTAATTACCTGTTTTGGATTCTATTGATGAATTGAAATTAATAAGTACTTCATCATCTATTTTAAATGATGAGGATGTTAGAGCTTTTGATTGTGGATATCAAGAATTGAATGATGTTTTTTTGGATATTTACAACAAATACGATGAAGAATCAGGCCATGTGTTAGCTATTGTAAATCAAAATTTTGAATTACTAGGTTTTATTTCTTGTAGACTAGTATCATTTTCTTTCATCGCTCAGGGTAAAGAGATGGGAATTAGTATAGACTATCTTGGTGTTCACAAGGATTGCCAGAAAAGAGGGATTGGTTCGCTTTTGGTGACCTTTGCACTTCGATTATCTTTAACTATTGACTGTTGGTTACCAATAAAAGGGGTAAGAGTTCATGCTTTAGAGGATGCTGTAGAATTCTATGAAAAACTGGGTTTCATTGATCCTAGAGAGATGGCGATTTATAATGGAAAACCAGTTACTATGTATTTTAGTATTGAAAAACTAAGAAATGGTGAAATTATGCCTCTTACACAGTTATTTGAGACATCGTTAGGAAATGACTTTTAATTGTATATAAACAAAGTAGAATTCACTTATTTCATTTTATACTAAATGTACTATGAAATAAGTGAATTTTTTATGGATAAAGAAGAAATTTTCTGTAATTTTTAGATAATAATTTGAAAAAATGTGATGATTATTTTCCTTTTAGAGCAGTACACAACTAATAGTAATTGACTCTAAAACAACAAAGAAAGGTACCCTACTATGAAAGGTATTATTCTCGCGGGTGGTTCGGGGACACGTTTATATCCGTTGACTCGAGCTGCATCAAAACAACTGATGCCGGTTTATGATAAACCGATGATTTACTACCCACTTTCAACATTGATGTTGGCTGGGATTAGGGATATTTTGATTATCTCAACTCCTCAAGATTTGCCTCGTTTCAAAGAACTTTTGCAAGATGGCTCTGAGTTCGGGATTAAACTTTCTTATGCAGAGCAACCGAGTCCAGATGGTTTGGCACAAGCCTTTATCATTGGGGAAGAGTTTATTGGCGATGATAGTGTTGCTCTGATCTTAGGTGACAATATCTATCATGGTCCTGGCCTTTCGAAGATGCTACAAAAGGCAGCTAGTAAGGAGTCAGGAGCAACTGTGTTTGGCTATCATGTGAAGGATCCAGAACGCTTTGGCGTTGTTGAGTTTGACAAGGATATGAACGCTATTTCTATCGAAGAAAAGCCAGAGCATCCTCGTTCCAATTATGCAGTTACAGGTCTCTATTTCTACGATAATGATGTGGTAGAAATTGCCAAAAATATAAAACCAAGCCCGCGTGGTGAATTGGAAATTACAGATGTCAACAAGGCTTACCTAGATCGTGGAGATTTATCGGTTGAGGTTATGGGACGTGGCTTTGCTTGGTTGGATACTGGCACTCATGAAAGTTTGCTAGAGGCGTCACAGTACATCGAGACAGTTCAACGAATGCAAAATGTTCAGGTGGCGAACTTGGAAGAAATTGCTTACCGTATGGGCTATATCAGTCGCGAAGATGTATTGGCCTTAGCCCAACCACTTAAGAAAAATGAATACGGGCAGTATCTGCTCCGTTTGATTGGAGAAGCATAGATGGCAGATAATTTTTTCGGTAAGACGCTTGCGGCACACAAGGTTGAAGCTATTCCAGGTATGCTGGAGTTTGATATCCCCGTTCATGGAGACAATCGTGGCTGGTTTAAAGAAAATTTCCAAAAGGAAAAAATGCTTCCACTTGGATTTCCAGAATCTTTCTTTGCAGAAGGGAAATTGCAAAACAATGTATCCTTCTCACGCAAAAATGTTCTCCGTGGCCTACATGCAGAGCCTTGGGATAAGTACATCTCTGTAGCAGATGGTGGGAAAGTTCTGGGCTCTTGGGTTGATTTACGTGAGGGCGAAACCTTCGGAAATACCTACCAGACAGTAATTGATGCGAGCAAGGGAATCTTTGTTCCTCGGGGTGTGGCCAATGGTTTTCAAGTCCTATCAGATACAGTTTCTTATAGTTATCTGGTCAATGATTATTGGGCTCTCGAACTCAAACCTAAGTATGCCTTTGTAAACTACGCTGATCCAAGCCTTGGTATTGAATGGGAAAATCTTGCAGAAGCAGAGGTTTCAGAAGCAGATAAAAATCATCCACTACTTAAGGATGTAAAACCTTTGAAAAAAGAAGATTTGTAAAAGGAAAGAATATGACTGAATACAAAAAAATTATCGTGACAGGTGGAGCTGGCTTTATCGGATCCAACTTTGTCCACTATGTTTACAAGAATTTTCCAGATGTTCACGTGACAGTCCTAGACAAGTTGACTTATGCTGGGAACCGCGCTAATATTGAGGAAATTTTAGGTGATCGTGTTGAGTTAGTTGTTGGTGACATTGCTGATGCAGAGTTGGTAGACAAGTTGGCAGCTCAAGCAGATGCTATTGTTCACTATGCCGCTGAGAGTCACAATGATAATTCACTCAATGATCCATCACCATTTATCCATACCAACTTCATCGGAACCTATACTCTTTTGGAAGCAGCTCGTAAATATAATATTCGTTTCCACCATGTGTCTACAGATGAAGTTTATGGAGACCTTCCTCTACGTGAGGATTTGCCAGGTCATGGTGAAGGTCCAGGTGAGAAATTTACCGCTGATACCAAATACAATCCAAGCTCTCCTTACTCATCAACTAAGGCAGCTTCAGACTTGATTGTCAAAGCCTGGGTACGATCATTTGGAGTCAAGGCAACGATTTCTAACTGTTCAAATAACTACGGTCCTTATCAACATATTGAAAAATTTATCCCACGTCAGATTACCAACATTCTAAGTGGAATTAAACCAAAATTGTACGGTGAAGGTAAGAACGTTCGTGACTGGATTCATACCAATGACCACTCTTCAGGAGTTTGGACAATCTTGACAAAAGGGCAAATCGGTGAAACCTACTTGATTGGTGCTGATGGCGAGAAGAACAACAAGGAAGTTTTGGAACTTATCCTTAAGGAAATGGGACAACCTGCCGATGCCTATGATCATGTGACTGACCGTGCAGGACATGACCTTCGTTATGCAATTGACGCAAGCAAGCTCCGTGATGAGTTGGGCTGGAAACCAGAATTCACCAACTTCGAACAAGGTCTCAAAGAAACCATTCAATGGTACAAAGATAACCAAGAGTGGTGGCAGGGAGAAAAAGAAGCTGTTGAAGCCAATTATGCTAAGACTCAGGAGATTATTACATTATAAAAAGCAGGAAATAACTGCTTTTTATTGCTATATTGGAAAGGGTTACATATTAGAAAGGGCTATAGATGATTTTAATTACAGGAGCAAAAGGCCAATTAGGAACTGAACTTCGTTATTTATTGGATGAACGTAATGAAGAATATGTGGCAGTAGATGTGGCTGAGATGGACATTACCAATGCAGAAATGGTTGAGAAGGTTTTTGAAGAGGTGAAACCAACTTTAGTCTACCACTGTGCAGCCTACACCGCTGTTGATGCAGCAGAGGATGAAGGGAAAGAATTGGATTTTGCCATCAATGTGACGGGGACAGAAAATGTCGCAAAAGCATCTGAAAAGCATGGTGCGACTTTAGTTTATATTTCTACTGACTATGTCTTTGACGGTAAGAAACCAGTTGGACAAGAGTGGGAAGTTGATGACCGACCAGATCCACAGACAGAATATGGTCGTACTAAGCGTATGGGAGAAGAATTAGTTGAGAAGCATGTATCTAATTTCTATATTATCCGTACTGCCTGGGTATTTGGAAATTATGGCAAAAACTTCGTTTTTACCATGCAAAATCTTGCGAAAAATCATAAGACTTTAACAGTTGTAAATGATCAGCACGGTCGTCCGACTTGGACTCGTACCTTGGCTGAATTCATGACCTACCTAGCTGAAAACCGTAAGGAATTTGGTTATTATCATTTGTCAAATGATGCTACAGAAGACACAACTTGGTATGATTTTGCAGTTGAAATTTTGAAAGATACAGATGTGGAAATCAAGCCAGTAGATTCCAGTCAATTTCCAGCAAAAGCTAAACGTCCGCTAAACTCAACGATGAGCCTGACTAAAGCTAAAGCTACTGGATTTGTCATTCCAACTTGGCAAGATGCCTTGAAAGAATTTTACAAACAAGAAGTGAGATAAGTAGTAGAATGATTTTCTAGTCTAATAAAAGAGGCAGATAAACTCCAAAGGAGCATAAGATGTACGATTATCTTGTTGTCGGTGCTGGTCTCTTTGGTGCAGTCTTTGCCCATGAAGCAGCCTTAAAAGGCAAAAAGTAAAAGTCATTGAAAAAGGAATCACATCGCGGGTAATATCTATACCCGTGAAGAGGAAGGTATTCAAGTTCATCAGTATGGAGGGAAGAATAGTATGATAAAATATTTTTTAAAAGCATTAGAATTTAATATGATTAAGAAGAAAAGATTAGATTTAAAAAATTCTGACTTCACGGTAATAAGCTCTAACTGTCTTGGAGGTGTAATAAGTCATAAATTAGGGCTTAAATTTATGTCTCCAACAGTGAACTTGTTTATCGAACCCAGCTCATTTGTTAAGTTTTGTAAGAATTTGACTTACTATTTTGAGCAACCACTAGCGGAAAAAGAATGGTCAGGTGATTATCCTATCGCTTTATGTAATGATATAGAGATACATGGTTTACATTATAAAAATTTTTCAGAATTAAAAGATAAATGGAATGAAAGAAAGAGAAGAGTAAATTTGGACAATTTATTTATTTTCATGATAGAGCGGGATGGATGTACATATGAAGATATATTGGAATTTGATAAATTATCCTATAAAAATAAAGTTGTGTTCGTAAGTAAGGAGATGCCAGAAATAAAGTCTGCCATACATATTCCAAAAGCTAATGAAATAATTAATGGTAAAATACAAGTGAAAAGTCTACTAGGATATAGAAATATACTGGTAGGAAAAAGAGATATTGATCTTTTTGATTATATTAAATTTTTTAATGAAGGAATAATACAATTAAATAGAAAATAGGGATATTTTTGAAATAAAATATGAAATTTTGATTAATAAAACTCTAAGCAGGCAGATCCTGCTAACTCATGACAAAATAAGATGAAATCCGTCATTGCTTGCACCCATAAGATTCTTAGAATCATTTACAAACTGCTCTCCATCAAGCAGACTTATCAAACAGAAAAGGCGCTAGGACTGAGGAAACAGTTCTAACACCCAAAATAAAAAAATTCAATTCAATTATAGTATAGAACAAGAAGTGATTTTTTGCGCTTTTTTACTGTTTTTTTCAAATAAAAGGCGGAGGAGGTAAAAACTCAATTTGAAGATAAAATTGAGTAAATCTTTCCGTTATAAAACGCATAGTATCAAGTTTTTTGAACATCTGATATTATGCGTTTTCTTGTTTTAAGGGGGCGTTTGCCCAGCCGTTTTCTTTTTATTTATCTACCGATGAAATCGTCGGATAATTATAAAAATTCAAGAAAAAGCTTGCGTAAATGTTAGAAAATTCGAGCACGAATGTATTTTTTGTGTTATAATATTCTGTGAGTAGTTATGCCTTGGTGTAGCTATTAAAAATAGAAGTGTGAAACTGGTAAGATAGAGAGGACGCAGTGTAATGACTAGGAATGGTTTTTTTACAGGCTTAGATATCGGAACTAGCTCTATTAAAGTGTTGGTTGCAGAGCTTGTAAATGGTGAAGTAAATGTAATTGGCGTAAGTAATGCCAAAAGTAAAGGTGTCAAAGATGGGATTATCGTTGACATCGAAGCAGCAGCGACTGCTATTAAGTCTGCAATTTCTCAAGCAGAAGAAAAAGCAGGAATTTCAATCAAGTCTGTAAACGTTGGTTTGCCAGCTAATTTGCTACAAGTTGAGCCAACTCAAGGTATGATTCCGGTGACATCAGATACAAGAGAAATTACAGATCAAGATGTTGAAAATGTAGTTAAATCAGCTTTGACTAAAAGTATGACTCCAGACCGTGAAGTTATCACCTTTATTCCAGAGGAATTTGTCGTAGATGGATTCCAAGGAATTCGTGATCCTCGCGGGATGATGGGTGTGCGTTTGGAAATGCGCGGTCTCTTGTACACTGGCCCACGTACGATTCTCCATAATCTTCGTAAAACTGTAGAGCGTGTAGGCATTCAAGTTGATAACGTGATTATTTCACCTCTTGCAATGGTTCACTCTGTCTTGAATGAAGGTGAACGTGAGTTTGGTGCGACTGTTATCGACATGGGTGGTGGCCAAACGACGGTTGCCACTATTCGCAACCAAGAACTTCAATATACAAATGTCAACCAAGAGGGTGGCGATTATGTCACAAAAGACATTTCAAAAGTTCTCAAGACTTCTAAGAAAATTGCAGAAGGTCTAAAATTGAACTATGGTGAAGCTTATCCACCACTAGCTAGCAAGGAAACTTTCCAAGTTGAAGTGATCGGTGAAGTTGAACCAGTTGAAGTGACTGAAGAATACTTGGCTGAGATTATTTCGGCAAGACTTAAGCACATTTTTGAGCAAATTAAGCAAGATTTGGAAAGACGTCACCTATTAGACTTGCCAGGAGGTATTGCTTTGATTGGTGGGAATGCCCTCCTTCCAGGTGTCGTTGAATTGGCCCAAGAAGTATTTGGAGTCCGTGTTAAGTTATTCGTACCAAATCAAGTTGGGATTCGCAATCCTGCTTTTGCCCATGTCATTAGCTTGTCAGAATTCGCTGGAAGCCTTACTGAAGTGAATGTTCTAGCTCAGCGAGCAATTCGAGGGGAACATACTTTAAGCCACCAGCCACTTGACTTTAGAAGTTCAGCTCAACCTGTTTCACCTGTTTCTCCACGACCAGTATTTAATACAGTGACAACACCTGAGCCTGAAACAAACCAATCTGTTGAACCAGTAGCTCCTCTTCAATCAGAAGAAAAGAGCAAAGGTAAATTAACAGATCGTTTCCGTAGCTTGATTGGAAGCATGTTTGACGAATAAAATAGAGGAATATAAATATGACATTTTCATTTGATACAGCAGCAGCACAAGGTGCAGTAATTAAAGTAATCGGTGTCGGCGGTGGTGGTGGGAATGCCATCAACCGTATGGTTGACGAAGGCGTTTCTGGCGTTGAATTTATCGCAGCCAACACAGATGTACAAGCTTTGAGCAGTACAAAAGCTGAGACAGTTATCCAGCTCGGCCCTAAATTGACTCGCGGACTTGGTGCAGGAGGTCAACCTGAAGTTGGTCGTAAAGCTGCAGAAGAAAGCGAAGAAGTATTGACAGAAGCGATCAGTGGTGCTGACATGGTCTTCATCACTGCTGGTATGGGTGGTGGTTCTGGTACAGGTGCTGCACCAGTTATCGCTCGTATTGCAAAGAGTCTTGGTGCTTTGACAGTCGGTGTTGTCACTCGTCCATTTGGTTTTGAAGGAAGCAAACGTGGACAATTTGCCATCGAAGGGATTAACGAACTTCGTGAGCATGTTGATACACTCTTGATTATCTCAAACAACAACTTGCTAGAAATCGTTGACAAGAAGACTCCACTTCTTGAAGCATTGAGTGAAGCAGATAACGTTCTTCGTCAAGGTGTGCAAGGGATTACAGATTTGATTACAAATCCTGGTTTGATCAACTTGGACTTTGCAGACGTTAAGACTGTTATGGCCAATAAAGGTAACGCCCTTATGGGAATTGGTATCGGTAGCGGTGAAGAACGTGTTGTAGAAGCTGCTCGCAAAGCAATCTACTCACCACTTCTTGAAACAACTATCGATGGTGCTGAGGATGTTATCGTTAACGTAACTGGTGGTTTGGACTTAACTTTGATTGAAGCTGAAGAAGCATCAGAGATTGTTAACCAAGCAGCTGGGCATGGCGTTAACATCTGGCTTGGAACATCTATTGATGAGACAATGAAAGACGAAATCCGTGTGACGGTTGTTGCGACAGGAGTACGTCAGGATAAAGTTGAGAAAGTTGTAACTCCTCAACCGCGCCAAGCAACACACCGCGAACCTGCTCGAACTAGTCATGCGCAGACTTTTGATCGTAATTTTGATATGGCTGATACAGCAGAAATTCCAACTCCAAGTTATCGCCGTCCAGAAGCTCCAAAGACATCAGCTTTTGGTGACTGGGACTTGAGACGCGATGCCATCGTTCGTCAAGGAGAGCCGGTTGTTTCTCCAGTGGAACGTTTTGAAGTTCCAGCAGCTACGGATGAAGATGAGTTGGAAACACCACCATTCTTTAAAAATCGTTAATGAAGATGAATTTAAAAGAAAATACGAACCTTGTTTTTCAACAGATATCGAATGCAGTTCAGGAAGTTGGTCGTGAAAACGACTCGGTTTCTGTGATTGCGGTGACCAAATATGTAGATGTTGAAACAGCCTCAGCTTTGGTTTCGCAAGGAGTGCAACACATTGGTGAGAACCGTGTTGATAAATTTCTTGACAAGTATCATGCTCTAAGTGATAAGAATCTTACCTGGCATTTGATTGGAACCTTACAGAGACGTAAAGTCAAGGAAGTGATTTCTTATGTGGATTATTTTCATGCTTTAGATTCCTTAAAGCTAGCTCAGGAAATTCAAAAACGAGCAGACCACAAGATTAAGTGCTTTTTGCAAGTAAATATTTCTAAGGAAGAGAGCAAGCACGGTTTTTCGAAAGAAGAATTGTTAGCCCTCTTACCAGAACTTTCAGAATTAGACCAGATTGAGTATGTGGGACTGATGACCATGGCTCCATTTGAAGCAACTAGTCAAGAGTTACTAGAGATATTTAAAGAAACGCAAGAATTGCAAAAAAACATTCAAGAAAAACATCTCCCCAATATGCCGATGACAGAACTAAGTATGGGTATGAGTCGAGACTTCAAAGAAGCGATTCAATGTGGTTCAACTTTCGTTCGAATCGGCACAGCATTTTTTAAGTAGGAAATAACCATGTCACTAAAAAATAAATTTGAAAAGTTTATAGATTATTTCACTGAAGATGGAGAAGAAGTGGCACCAAACGTTGCTGAATTAAAGCCTGAAAAAACGCTAACATCAGTTTCTGCCCCCATGGAAGAACTTCCACAAGCTCAACAACTTCCTCAGCCTTCACAAGTGAATTCAAAGGAAAAAAATATTACGCGCCTTCATGCTCGTCAGCAAGAATTAGCGATGAAGAGTCATCGTAGTACAGAAAAGGTAACCATTGATGTTCGTTATCCTCGTCGCTACGAAGATGCAACGGATATCGTTGATTTACTAGCAGGCAATGAAAGTATTTTAATCGATTTCCAATACATGACTGAAGTACAAGCGCGTCGTTGTCTAGACTATTTAGATGGAGCTCGTCATGTACTTGCTGGTGAATTAAGAAAGGTTGCAAATACCATGTACCTTTTGACACCAGTAGGAGTTGTGGTTAACATCGAAGATATTCGCTTGCCAGAGGGAACTCATGGTGAAGAGTTTGATTTCGATATGAAGAGAAAACGAGTGAGATAATGATATTTCTAGTTCGCTTTATTCAAAACGCTACAGATATCTATTCTATGATACTTGTAGCGTTTGCTCTCTTATCCTGGTTTCCAACTGCCTATGAGACTAGAGCAGGTCGTTTGTTGACTAATTTAGTCAAACCGATTCTTCAACCCCTGAGACGTTTGCCACTAAGTATTGGTGGTTTAGATTTTTCAGTCTGGGTAGCTGTCATCTTGGTTCATCTTGTTGGAAACTATCTCATTCGTTTTCTTTATATACTAGCATGAGAAAAGATATCTATCAGCATTTTTCAGTCGAGGATATACCTTTTATTGATAAAGGTTTGGAGTGGCTCAGGCAGGTTGAGGAGCACTACGCTCCCATCTTAACTCCCTTTATCAACCCTCATCAGGTCTTTATTTTAAAGACATTGGGCAATCATCAAGGAATTAAAGTTTTTTCTAGCAATGATTTTATAGCTAGCGAGTATAGTCGTGTACTACTTGCACCAGATTATTTCATACCGACTTTGACGGATTTTGAAATGGACTTGCTTGAGATTGTTTATTCTAGCAAGTTTGACCAATTGACTCATTCCAAGATTTTAGGAACTGTTCTGAATCGTCTGGGAATCGATCGCAAGTTATTTGGTGATATATTGGTAACAGAAAATAGAGCTCAAATCATTGTGGACCAAAAATTCACTTCTCTCTTTCAAGATGGGATTCAAAAGATTGCTCGATTGCCTGTCAAACTTGAAGTCAAATCCTTTGAAGAATTGGTAGAAGCCGAGAGTGATTATCAGGAAAAGGAAGTTTTAGTTCCGAGTATGCGCTTGGATGCTTTCTTGTCAAATGTTCTGAAATTGTCTCGCTCTCAGACAGCTGAGTTATTAGAAAGAAAATATGTTCAGGTAAATTACCATCTGGTTGAAAAATCTGATTATCAAGTTAAGATTGGTGATTTAGTAAGTGTCAGACGTTTTGGAAGGATTAGTGTTCTGAGAGAAAATGGTCAGACAAAAAGGGATAAGAAGAAATTGACAATACAATTATTATTAAGTAAGTGAGGGGAAAATATGCCAATTACATCGTTAGAGATTAAGGATAAAAGCTTTAGTACTAAGTTTAGAGGTTTTGATCCTGAAGAAGTTGATGAATTTCTCGATATTGTAGTTCGAGACTATGAAACATTGGTTCGAAGTAACCATGATAAAGAGCAACAAATTAGAAATTTAGAAGAGCGTTTGTCTTATTTTGATGAGATGAAAGATTCATTGAGTCAGTCTGTGTTAATTGCTCAAGATACTGCTGAGCGAGTTAAACAAGCAGCTACTGAACGCTCTCATAATATCATTCATCATGCTGAACAGGAATCACAACGTTTGCTTGATGAAGCTAAGTACAAGGCAAATGAAATTTTACGTCAAGCAACTGATAATGCTAAGAAGGTTGCGATTGAGACAGAAGAACTGAAGAATAAGAGTCGCGTCTTCCATCAACGCTTGAAATCTACAATTGAAAGTCAATTGGCAATCGTTGATTCATCTGATTGGGAAGAAATTTTACGTCCAACAGCAACTTATTTACAAACTAGTGATGAAGTCTTTAAAGAGGTGGTTAGAGAGGCTTTGGGGGAAAATATTTCAGCATTTCATGAGGAGGAAGCCAATGATTTGACTCGTCAATTTTCACCTGAAGAGGTTGCTGAGCTCCAAGCACGTATAGAAGCAACTAATCGTGAATTGATGGAAGCACAGGATGAATCAACTTTATCTGACTTATCTTCGTTAGTAAATAATGAAATGAGTTCTGAGTCTAAAGAGGATTCAGAATAACAATTTCTCAATATTTATAATTGTAAAATCTGAGAACAAGATCTAATCAAACATATTTCCAGCGAGTAGGAGATGGTGGAAGTCCTACAATCCCTGTTGATGAGATTATCCTCTCAAGTTATCAAGTCTGAAGTTAGTAGGATTTGACGTTGCCCACGTTACGGGAAAAGAGGGAGAAAGACTAGTTCTTTTTCCGAACAAAGGTGGTACCACGATTTTCGTCCTTTTTAGCGAGTCGTGGTTTTTATTTTGTCTATATAAAAAAGGAGATATCATGAAACTCAAAGAAACTTTAAATCTTGGGAAAACTGACTTCCCAATGCGTGCAGGCCTTCCTACAAAAGAGCCAGTCTGGCAAAAAGAGTGGGAAGAAGCAAAACTCTACCAACGTCGTCAAGAGTTGAATGAAGGGAAACCTCACTTCACTCTTCATGATGGACCTCCGTACGCTAACGGAAATATCCACGTTGGTCATGCTATGAACAAGATTTCAAAAGATATCATTGTTCGTTCTAAGTCTATGTCAGGATTCTACGCGCCATACATCCCAGGTTGGGATACACATGGTCTGCCAATCGAGCAAGTCTTGGCAAAACAAGGTGTCAAACGCAAAGAAATGGACTTGGTTGAATACTTGAAACTTTGCCGTGAATACGCTCTTTCTCAAGTAGATAAACAACGCGAAGACTTCAAACGTTTAGGTGTGTCTGGTGACTGGGAAAATCCATATGTAACTTTGACCCCTGACTATGAAGCAGCGCAAATCCGTGTTTTCGGTGAGATGGCTAACAAGGGCTACATCTACCGTGGTGCCAAGCCAGTTTACTGGTCTTGGTCATCTGAGTCAGCTCTTGCTGAAGCGGAAATTGAATACCATGATTTGCTTTCAACTTCCCTTTACTATGCCAACAAAGTCAAAGATGGCAAAGGTGTCCTAGACACTGATACTTATATCGTTGTTTGGACAACAACTCCATTTACTATCACTGCTTCTCGTGGTTTGACTGTTGGTGCGGATATTGATTACGTTTTGGTTCAACCTACTGGTGAAGCTCGTAAGTTTGTGGTCGCTGCAGAATTATTGACTAGCTTGTCTGAGAAATTTGGCTGGACTGATGTTCAAGTTTTGGCGACTTATCGTGGTCAAGAATTGAACCATATCGTGACAGAACACCCATGGGATACTGCAGTAGATGAACTCGTTATCCTTGGTGACCACGTTACAACTGACTCTGGTACAGGTATCGTCCATACAGCTCCTGGTTTTGGTGAGGACGACTACAATGTTGGTGTGGCTAATGGTCTTGAAGTTGCTGTGACAGTTAACGAACGTGGTATCATGATGGCTAATGCTGGCGCTGAGTTTGAAGGTCAATTCTACGACAAGGTAGTGCCAACTGTCATTGAAAAACTAGGCAACCTCCTTCTTGCTCAAGAAGAAATCTCTCACTCCTACCCATTTGACTGGCGTACGAAAAAACCAATCATCTGGCGTGCAGTTCCACAATGGTTTGCTTCAGTATCAAAATTCCGTCAAGATATTTTAGATGAAATCGAAAAAGTGAAATTCCATTCAGAATGGGGTAAAGTCCGTCTTTACAACATGATCCGTGACCGTGGTGACTGGGTCATCTCTCGTCAACGTGCTTGGGGAGTTCCTCTTCCAATCTTCTACGCAGAAGACGGCACACCAATCATGACAGCTGAAACGATTGAACATGTAGCTCAACTCTTTGAGGAACATGGTTCAATTATCTGGTGGGAACGTGATGCTAAAGCCCTCTTGCCAGAAGGATTTACACATCCAGGTTCACCAAATGGTGAGTTCAAGAAAGAAACAGACATCATGGACGTTTGGTTCGACTCAGGTTCATCATGGAATGGTGTCGTGGTTAACCGTCCAGAACTCAAATACCCAGCCGACCTCTACCTTGAAGGTTCTGACCAATACCGTGGTTGGTTCAACTCTTCTCTTATCACATCTGTGGCTAACCATGGTGTGGCACCATACAAACAAATCTTGTCACAAGGTTTTGCCCTTGATGGTAAAGGTGAGAAGATGTCTAAATCTCTTGGAAATACCATTGCTCCAAGCGATGTTGAGAAACAATTTGGTGCTGAAATCTTGCGTCTCTGGGTAACAAGTGTTGACTCAAGCAACGATGTACGTATCTCTATGGATATCTTGAGCCAAGTTTCTGAAACTTACCGTAAGATCCGTAACACGCTTCGTTTCTTGATTGCCAATACATCTGACTTTAACCCAGCTGAGGATGCAGTAGCTTACGAAGAACTTCGTTCAGTTGATAAGTACATGACCATCCGCTTTAACCAACTTGTTAAGACCATTCGTGACGCTTATGCAAACTTTGAATTCTTGACAATCTATAAAGCCCTAGTGAACTTTATCAACGTTGATTTGTCTGCCTTCTACCTTGATTTTGCCAAAGATGTTGTTTACATCGAAGGTGCCAAATCATTGGAACGCCGTCAAATGCAGACTGTCTTCTATGACATCCTGGTGAAAATCACTAAACTCTTGACACCAATCCTTCCTCACACTGCGGAAGAAATCTGGTCATATCTTGAGTTTGAAGCAGAAGACTTTGTTCAATTGTCAGAATTGCCAGAAGCTCAAACATTTGCTAATCAAGAGGAAATCTTGGACACATGGGCAGCCTTTATGGACTTCCGTGGTCAAGCTCAAAAAGCCTTGGAAGAAGCTCGTAATGCCAAAGTCATCGGTAAATCCCTTGAAGCTCACTTGACTGTTTATCCAAACGAAGTCGTGAAAACTCTTCTTGGAGCTGTTGATAGCAATGTAGCTCAACTTTTGATTGTGTCTGAGTTGACCATCGCAGAAGGTGCAGCTCCAGAAGGTGCAGTAGCCTTTGAAGATGTAGCTTTCACTGTAGAACGTGCAGCTGGTGAAGTGTGTGACCGTTGCCGTCGTATCGACCCGACAACAGCAGAACGTCATTACCACGCAATCATCTGTGACCACTGCGCAATCATCGTAGAAGAAAACTTTGCGGAAGCAGTCGCAGAAGGATTTGAAGTAAAATAAAAGTAAAAAATGGCGAGGGTAGTCCAAAGGGTAATTTGAAAAGAAAGGCCAATAGCACTCTCCAACATTAAACGCATAATATCAAGACTTTTGCAAGTCTGGTATTATGCGTTTTTTTATTGTAATGCCCTTTTTACCAAGTATCTTTTTTGTATAGTGGATTGAATCCATAATATAGTAGATTGAATCTAAAATCATACATTATGACTGCTAAAAATATTTCTAGAAATTAGTTTGACTTTCCTAATCGAATTGTTCATACCTTATTTCAATCAAATATAGTATAGCACACTGTTGCTTCTAAAATATGGATAGAAATTGATTTGATTTCCCTAGTCAATTTGTTCAGATTTTATTTCATTTCACTATAAAATAAAATTGCCCTTTTTGTTAGCAGGCTGCTTAAGAAATATCTAAGTCCGTGTATAAATTTGGAATTCTAGCAGCTAATCAATGTATTCTAGGAAGCTAAGGAAAGAGTTTCTAATAAAACATACAATATATATGGTTGTGTGGTGAAAATTTCTGCTCTTTTTGATTTTAAAAGAACATCAAGTTTTTAAGAAAAAAACTAACAAAATAGAGAAAAACTATATTTAGATATTATAAAAACTTATATGTATATATTTGGAATGTAATAAACTGAAAGAATAAATTTGATTTATCTGAGTAAAAAGATTATAATAAAGCTGTATATATAATACTACATAAACATAAAAGGAGAACATTTGATGTATTTTAATCGTAAAAATGCGGAACAAAAGAACTGGCGGATGATCAAAAAAGGAAAACATTTCTTGTTTGGTTGCTCTCTAGTCTTTGCGATTGGAGCTGCCCTAGCTACTCCAACAGTTCAAGCTGACACTGCAGAAGCTAAAGTGGATGCTACAGTAGGAACAGCTCAAGCAGAACCTAATGCTGAAGGACCTACCTATGCTGCACCAGCTGCAACTAGCCCAGTTGCGACTGAAGCAGTAGAAGCAAATTCAGCAACAACTGTCGTTTCAGCTGACAAATCTCAACTAGAAGCTGTTTTGACACAAGCTAAAGCTAAAAACTTGGATGGTCAAGAAGCTTCAGTTAAAGCTGAAGTAGCAGCTGCAATTGCAGAAGCAGAAGCATTAGTTGCGAACGGTTCAGCAAGCCAAGATCAAATCAACCAAAGTGTTGAACGTTTGACTCATGCTGTGGCAAGTGTGAAGGAAGTTACTGAAGCAGCTGAGACAACAGTTGAAACAACATCTGAAGCAACTACAGAATCTTCAGCAACTCCTAAAGTCAGAAGCAAACGTGCTGTTGCTGAAGGTACAACACGTTCAATTGATGAAACTAACCTTGCTCGTGCTATCGTAACCAAAGATAACTTTGAAAGTTTCTTCCAAGAAGGTGGAACTGCATCCTATGATAAATCAACAGGTACTATTAAGTTGACAGATGACGTTTCAGGTCAAGTTGGTAGTGCTTACCTACGTTTTAAAATTAACTCTGGACAACCTTTTACCTTCACTGGTAAGGTAGATATTGGTAATAAATACGAAGGCAAAACTGATGCAGATGGCCGACCAGGTGGTGATGGAGTTGGTTTCGTCTTCCATACAGGTAAGGTAAATACTATTGGTCAATCTGGAGCCTCTATTGGTATGGGTACTATCAAAAATGCCTTTGGTTTCAAACTAGACTCATGGCACAACACTTCTAACCCAAATGCCAACCAAAATGCATCAGCCGATCCACAATATGGTGGGAGAGCCTGGAAAACAAATGCCTTCGGTTCATTCTACTCATCAAATAATGCTGGTAGGGTAACGACAAGTAGCTCAGCAGCCAAAGCTCTAAATCCAGCTCCAAGTGGCCAATGGGTAGACTTTAAAATTGAATACGATGAAAATAAAAACTTTACAGTAACTTATGGCTCACAAACTTGGACAACGAACTTAAAAAATGCTAACACTAGCATCATGACAACTGACGCTAAGAATGCCTTGACTAAAAATAATCCACCCTTTGCCCTTTCGTTCTTAGGAAGTACAGGTTCTGGTACTAACTTGCAACGCGTTCAGATTGAAAGATTTGAGTTTACAGCGCCACAAATCGTCCACATGAAATTTGTTGATGCAAAAGGTAATGAAATTGAAGCAAGTAGTGCGATTCCCGGTGATGAAAATGAGGTTATTAACCTTAGCACCCAAGACAGCAAAATTGCAGCAGTCGAAGCTAAAGGTTATAAATTAAAGAGAATCGATGCAAGCAAAGCACCTTCATATAACGAAGGAAACAATACCGTTACCCTAACTCCAGGTGGGCAGTTGTTGACTTATGTATTTGCACCAGCTGGACCTACTGTCACTCCAACATTACAAGTTGGCGGTGTTATGACAGAGCCAGGTATCAAGTCAACAGACAATACCATCTCAGGAATTGGTAAAAAAGGCGCAACAATCAAAATTGCTGTTGCTGGTAAGACAATTGTTGATAATGTGACTGTTGCTGAGGATGGTTCTTGGTCTGCAACTCTTCCAACTGGTGTAAACAGTAATATCACTGAGCAAGATCAGTTGGTTCCAAGAGATACATTGACAGTTACCCAAACGATCAATGGTGAAGAAAGTGCTGAAACAGAGGTTAAAGTTGGACTTGGTGAATCAGTTGTTCAACCGTCTGAAACTTCTTCTGATAAACAAAGTATTGTTGCAGAAACTACTACAGTTACTTTGAAAGTGCCACATGATGCGGGAATTGCTTACTTTGATTATCCTAAAGCTGGTAACGCTAGAAGTGTAGTAGCTATTAAACGCGATTCAATTCCAGGGGCATGGACTTCAAAAGACGAATCAAAAGCAGTTGTTAAGTCATACTCTACTGATGGTTTCTTTGATACTATTGTCCTTGAAATGAAAGAGCAAATCCAACCAGGTAAGGCTAAGGTAGTTTCAAACATTAAAGAAGATAAATACACAAGTCCTGTTGGTTGGAAAGAAATTAATGTAGAAGCAAAACCAGCAGATACAACACCACCAGCAGCACCAAAAGTAAACCCAGTGACAGCAGCCTCTACAGCAGTAACAGGTACAGCTGAGCCAGGCTCAACCGTAGAAGTAACTCTTCAAAATGGACAAAAAGCTTCTGCAAAAGCAGGTGACAATGGTGAGTTTTCAATCACAGTTCCAGCTTTGAGTGCTGATGATCAAATTAGTGTTACAGCAACAGATGCAGCTAAAAACACATCAACTCCAACTAAAGTTACTGTAAAAGAGACAGTTCGTCCGACCTTACACATTCCATATGATGATCCTGCGACACAAGCCATTTATGTTTACTCTGGTGAAGAAAATAATATTGAGCTAAAGGTAACTGATAATTCAGGTAAGATTGTAAAAGCTTATCTGGCTTTACCACAAGATAACCGCAGTGGGCTTGGTGCAGAAGACACTACCTTCTTAAACGGTAGAACTAAAGGTGGTTTGTATCTTAAGACTGAAGGTATTCATGTAGAAACTACTGCTACAGAGTCAACTCCAGCTATCGTTCGCGTAACTGGTGAAGTTCCTAAAAACACTTACACAGAAAGTAGTGGACAAATCACTCGTTACCTCTTTGCTGAAGATGCGGCGGGTAATACAGGTTATGAACATGTTGGTGATGCGACTACACCAGGACAACTTGGGCGTATCCGTTTTATGTGGAAACCACAAACATTCAAGTATACTGCAGTAGCTCCATCAACACCTATTACATCAAACACTGTTCCAGAAGCAAGTGCTATTGAAAAAGCTGTTAAAGATGCCAATCCAACATTCAGTGACAAGATCGGAAGTGTTACTTTAGATGGTACGAATGTTAAGGTTACTTATAAGGATGGAAGTACAGATACTCTAAGTGCAGACTCAGTATTTACAATTAAACCAACTGCACCTACAGTAACACCAGTTAAGAATACGTCAGCCTTAACTACACCAGAAAAACAAGCTGTAGAAGCAGCGGTAAGAACAAAGAACCCAGATGCGACAACAGTAGTAGTTGGAAATGATGGTTCAACAACATTAACTTACTCAAATGGGTCAACAGCTAAATTGACACCAGCACAAACTGTTAAAGCAGCAGATTCTAAGGGCGTTCAAGAACCAGCAGCTAAGACACCAGTTCAAAACACATCAGCCTTAACTCAACCAGAAAAAGATGCCGTTAAGAAAGCAGTAGAAGACGCTAACCCAACAGCAACTAAGGTTGAAGTAGGAAACGATGGATCAGCAACTGTAACGTTCCCAGATGGAACAACAGCAACCCTAACAGGCGATAAGACTGTTAAGGAAGC
>NZ_JASHFS010000017.1:0-53485 GCF_047460685.1 Streptococcus infantis
CATATGAATCTTTCTAATGAGTTGTTTTGTCGCTTTTCATTATAGGTCATATGGGACTTTTTTTCTACAACAAAATAGGCTCCATAATATCTATAGGGGATTTACCCACTACAAATATTATAGAGCCTTTATCTTTGGCGCTGTAGTTGATCAAACTTTTTATTGGTTTTAAACTCTCAAATCTCTTATGATGAAACTTTAATTTTTCAATACATATTTTTTTACAAACAACTGAATGATTGAAGTCTTTCGGGGCTGAATATAGGAAATTCAGACTTGGGTTATTGATTTATGGTCTATCGCTTTTTGTGAAAATAAGCCTATTTATAGATATTTTAAATCAATTGGTAGAGGAAGTAGAGCAAGAATAAGAATAATTCACAAAAACTTTGTAAAACACTTGCAATTTAGCTGAAATTTGATAAAATAGTAAGGAAAGTTAGACTGTATTGCCTACTGTCTATCTATAAAATATATTTTATTGGAGGCTTTTACTCAAATGGCAAAAGAAAAATACGATCGTAGTAAACCACACGTTAACATTGGTACTATCGGACACGTTGACCACGGTAAAACTACCCTAACTGCAGCTATCACAACTGTTTTGGCACGTCGCTTGCCTTCAGCAGTTAACCAACCTAAAGACTATGCGTCTATCGATGCTGCTCCAGAAGAACGCGAACGCGGTATCACAATCAACACTGCGCACGTTGAGTACGAAACTGAAAAACGTCACTACGCTCACATCGACGCTCCAGGACACGCGGACTACGTTAAAAACATGATCACTGGTGCCGCTCAAATGGACGGAGCTATCCTTGTAGTAGCTTCAACTGACGGACCAATGCCACAAACTCGTGAGCACATCCTTCTTTCACGTCAGGTTGGTGTTAAACACCTTATCGTCTTCATGAACAAGATCGACTTGGTTGACGACGAAGAATTGCTTGAATTGGTTGAAATGGAAATCCGTGACCTTCTTTCAGAATACGACTTCCCAGGTGACGATCTTCCAGTTATCCAAGGTTCAGCTCTTAAAGCTCTTGAAGGTGACTCTAAATACGAAGACATCATCATGGAATTGATGAACACTGTTGATGAGTACATTCCAGAACCAGAACGTGACACTGACAAACCATTGCTTCTTCCAGTCGAAGACGTATTCTCAATCACTGGACGTGGTACAGTTGCTTCAGGACGTATCGACCGTGGTACTGTTCGTGTTAACGACGAAATCGAAATCGTTGGTATCAAAGAAGAAACTAAAAAAGCAGTTGTTACTGGTGTTGAAATGTTCCGTAAACAACTTGACGAAGGTCTTGCAGGAGACAACGTAGGTGTCCTTCTTCGTGGTGTTCAACGTGACGAAATCGAACGTGGACAAGTTATCGCTAAACCAGGTTCAATCAACCCACACACTAAATTCAAAGGTGAAGTTTACATCCTTACTAAAGAAGAAGGTGGACGTCACACTCCATTCTTCAACAACTACCGTCCACAATTCTACTTCCGTACTACTGACGTTACAGGTTCAATCGAACTTCCAGCAGGTACTGAAATGGTAATGCCAGGTGATAACGTGACAATCGACGTTGAGTTGATCCACCCAATCGCCGTAGAACAAGGTACTACATTCTCTATCCGTGAGGGTGGACGTACTGTTGGTTCAGGTATGGTTACAGAAATCGAAGCTTAATTCGATTTAGTTCCCAGAAGAACAATTATTTAAGTCAGACACTAAAAGAATCTTGCTATGCAAGGTTCTTTTTTTGCGATCAAAAGTGAGAGAGTTACTTTTTTACAATTTCATAAAATCATGGTAAAATGGTTAAATATTAAATTTGGAGAAAAATATGAAGTATAAGCGTATCGTATTTAAAGTGGGAACTTCATCCCTGACACATAAAGATGGAAGTTTATCTCGCAGTAAAGTAAAAGCTATCACACAACAGCTTGCAATGCTGCATGAAGCAGGTCATGAGCTTATTTTGGTGTCTTCTGGGGCTGTTGCAGCAGGTTTCGGAGCCTTAGGATTTAAAAAACGACCAACAAAGATTGCGGATAAGCAGGCTTCAGCGGCGGTTGGTCAAGGATTGCTTCTGGAAGAATATACAACCAATTTGCTCTTAAGACAGATTGTTTCAGCGCAAATCTTGCTAACTCAGGATGATTTTGTCGATAAGCGACGTTATAAAAATGCCCATCAAGCTTTATCTGTTCTTCTCAATCGTGGCGCGATTCCGATTATCAATGAAAATGACAGTGTCGTTATTGATGAGCTCAAGGTCGGGGATAATGATACGCTCAGTGCTCAGGTAGCTGCAATGGTGCAGGCAGATCTTTTGGTCCTCTTAACAGATGTAGACGGTCTTTATACTGGTAATCCTAACTCGGATCCAAGAGCTAAACGTCTGGAGAGAATTGAGACCATCAATCGTGAAATTATTGATATGGCTGGTGGATCAGGATCATCTAATGGAACTGGTGGAATGCTGACTAAGATAAAGGCAGCGACCATTGCGACAGAGTCAGGAGTACCGGTTTATATTTGTTCATCCTTGAAAGCTGATGCTATGATAGAGGCGGCAGAGAAGACTTTGGATGGTTCTTACTTTGTTGCACAGGAAAAGGGACTTCGTACCCAGAAGCAGTGGCTGGCCTTTTATGCCAAAAGTCAGGGAGCAATTTGGGTTGATAAAGGGGCGGCAGAAGCCCTCTCTCAACATGGAAAGAGTCTCCTTTTATCAGGGGTTGTAGATGTTGAGAGCAACTTTTCTTATGGCGATATTGTTACTGTTTTTGATAAGGAAACTGGAAAATCACTTGGAAAAGGTAGAGTACAACTAGGTGCATCGGGGCTCAAAGATGTCCTTCGTTCTCAAAAAGCCAAGGGAGTCCTGATTCACCGTGATGACTGGATTTCCATTACTCCTGAAATCCAACTACTCTTTACAGAATTTTAGAGGTAAACTATGGTAAGTACACAAGAACAATTTGAACAGGTACAGGCTGTTAAAAAATCAATCAACACAGCTAGTGAAGATGTGAAAAATCAAGCCTTGCTAGCCATGGCTGATCACTTAGTGGCTGCTACTGAGGAGATTTTAGCGGCCAATGCCCTCGATATGGAAGCGGCCAAGGGAAAAATCTCAGATGTTATGTTGGATCGTCTTTATTTGGATGCAGGACGTATTGAAGCAATGGCAAGAGGGATTCGTGAAGTGGTTGCTTTACCAGATCCAATCGGTGAAGTTTTAGAAACGAGTCAGCTTGAAAATGGCTTGGTTATTACCAAGAAACGGGTGGCTATGGGGGTTATTGGCATTATCTATGAAAGCCGTCCCAATGTGACATCTGATGCGGCTGCTTTGGCTCTCAAGAGTGGAAATGCGGTTGTTCTTCGTAGTGGGAAGGATGCCTATCAAACTGCCCATGCTATTGTTAAAGCCTTGAAGAAGGGCTTGGAGACAACGACCATTCATCCTGATGTGATCCAACTGGTGGAAGATACTAGCCGTGAAAGTAGCTATGCTATGATGAAGGCCAAGGGCTATCTAGACCTTCTCATTCCTCGTGGAGGGGCTGGCTTAATCAATGCAGTGGTTGAGAATGCTATTGTACCCGTTATCGAGACAGGGACAGGGATTGTTCATGTTTATGTCGATAAGGACGCAGACGACGATAAGGCTCTATCGATCATAAACAACGCTAAAACTAGTCGTCCTTCAGTCTGCAATGCCATGGAAGTGCTGCTTGTTCATCAAGACAAGGCGGCAAGCTTCCTTTCTCGCTTGGAGCAAGTTCTGGTTGCCGATCGAAAGGAAGCTGGTCTTGAACCGCTTCAATTCCGTTTAGATGAAAAAGCTAGTCAATTTATTTCAGGTATAGCAGCAGAGCCACAAGACTTTGACACCGAGTTTTTAGACTATATCCTAGCGGTTAAGGTCGTGAGCAGTTTAGAAGAAGCGGTTGCCCATATTGAAGCCCACAGTACCCATCATTCGGATGCTATTGTGACAGAAAATGCTGATGCTATAACTTACTTTACAGATCAAGTGGACTCGGCAGCGGTTTATGTCAATGCTTCAACTCGTTTCACAGATGGTGGTCAATTTGGTCTTGGTTGTGAAATGGGGATTTCTACTCAGAAATTACATGCGCGTGGTCCAATGGGATTGAAGGAATTGACCAGCTACAAATATGTGGTTACTGGTGATGGACAGATAAGGGAGTAAGAGATGAAGATTGGATTTATCGGCTTGGGGAATATGGGTTCCAGTTTGGCTAAGGCTGTCTTGCAGGCAAAAACGAGTCATCAGATTCTCCTTGCTAATCGTAGTCAAGCCAAGGTGGAGGCTTTTATTGCCAATTATGGTGGTCTGGCTTCTAGTAATGACGAAATTTTTGCAGAAGCAGATGTGATTTTTCTAGGAGTAAAGCCAGCTCAATTCTCAGAACTGCTTACTCAATATCAGTCAATCCTTGAGAAACGAGAAAGTCTTCTTTTGATTTCCATGGCTGCTGGTTTGACCTTGGAAAAACTCGCTAGTCTTCTTCCAAGTCACCATAGGATTATTCGCATCATGCCTAATACACCTGTTGCTATTGGGCAAGGAGTGATTAGTTATGCCTTGTCTGCAAATTGTCATCCAGAAGACAATGAACTATTTTGTCAACTGTTAGCCAATGCAGGGCAGTTGGTTGAAATAAGTGATGGTTTAATAGATGCAGCAACAGGACTTGCAGGCTGTGGACCAGCCTTTGTCTATCTATTTATCGAAGCTTTGGCAGATGCAGGAGTTCAAACAGGATTACCAAGAGAAACGGCATTGAAAATGGCGGCTCAAACAGTAGTTGGTGCAGGTCAAATGGTCCTAGAAAGTCAGCAACATCCTGGAGTCTTGAAAGACCAAGTTTGCAGTCCAGGTGGTTCAACCATTGCTGGTGTAGCAAGTCTAGAAGAACATGCTTTTAGAGGAACCGTTATGGATGCTGTCAATCAAGCCTACATAAGGACTCAAGAATTAGGTAAATAAGAGGTGAGCGTTAAAACTCACCCTCTTTTTTTCTTACAAAGAAGGAAATGAAAAAAGCTTTTCACAAATCCCCATTTTTTTGATAGAATAGAAGAGAGAAAAATAGAAATGAGTCAGACATGTCAAAAGGATTTTTAGTCTCTCTTGAGGGACCAGAGGGAGCAGGAAAAACAAGCGTTCTTGAAGCCCTAATCCCTGTATTAGAGGATAGGGGAGTGGAAGTTTTAACAACCCGTGAACCAGGTGGGGTCTTAATTGGAGAAAAAATTCGCGAAGTTATCCTAGATCCTAGTCATACTGAAATGGATCCTAAGACTGAGCTTCTCCTCTATATTGCTAGTCGTCGACAACACTTGGTGGAAAAGGTCTTACCAGCACTTGCAGCTGGAAAACTGGTTATCATGGATCGCTTTATCGATAGTTCGGTTGCTTATCAGGGCTTTGGGCGTGGTTTAGATATCGATGCCATTGATTGGCTTAATCAGTTTGCGACTGATGGACTGAAACCTGATTTAACTCTTTATTTTGATATTGAGGTCGAAGAGGGCCTGGCACGTATTGCTGCCAACAGTAATCGGGAAGTCAATCGTTTGGACATGGAAGGTCTGGATCTACACCGAAAAGTTCGTCAAGGTTACCTTTCTCTTATTGAAAGAGAAGGAAATCGCATCGAAAAAATCGATGCTAGCCTACCACTTGATCAAGTGATTGAAAATACGCAGCAGCTACTTTTTGACAGGATGGGATTAAGGAGATGAAACAAGAGCAATTAAGAGCTTGTCAACCTCTACAATTTGAACGTTTTGTTCATATCTTGGAGCAAGGACAACTCAATCACGCCTATCTTTTTTCAGGTAATTTTGGAAGTTTAGAGATGGCCCTTTTCTTGTCTAAAAGTCTCTTTTGTAGTGAGAAAACTGGTATTTTTCCTTGTGAAAAATGTCGGAATTGTAAATTGATTGAGCAGGAAGAGTTTCCTGATGTGACCATAATTAAACCTCTGAATCAAGTCATTAAGACGGAGCGTATTCGAGAATTAGTTGGTCAATTTTCCCAGTCTGGTATTGAAAATCAACGTCAGGTCTTTATTATCGAACAAGCAGAAAAAATGCATGTGAATGCTGCAAATTCACTCTTGAAGGTTATTGAAGAGCCACAAAGTGAGATTTATATTTTCTTTTTGACCGATGATGAGGAACAGATGTTACCAACAATTCGAAGTCGGACACAGATTTTCCAATTTAAGAAGCAAGTCTCTACTTTAATGTCACAGCTTGAAGAGGCTGGTTTAGTAAAAAATAAAGCTAAGCTATTGGCTCAGTTTAGTCAATCGCAGGCAGAGGCTGATAAGCTTGTCCATCAAGCAGGATTTTGGACACTAGTAGATGAAAGTGAACGCCTCTTTTCTTGGCTTTTAGCCCATAAAAAAGAATCCTATTTGCAAGTTGCAAAATTAACGAGTTTGGCTGATGATAAAGAAAAGCAAGATCAAGTGCTCAGGATTTTAGAGGTACTAGCTGGTCAAGAGATTCTCAATGTTTCAGCTCGAAATATTTTGCAAAATTTCGTCCAAACTCGTAAAATGTGGCGGGCCAATGTTAGCTTTCAAAACGCTTTGGAATACCTGGTTTTACAAAAAAATTTAAAGTAAAGATAGATTATAGAAAGGGCTGTAATGAATAAAAAAGAATTATTTGATGCTTTAGATGACTTTTCACAGCAATTGTTGGTAACCTTGGCAGACGTCGAAGCTATCAAGAAAAATCTCAAGAGTCTGGTAGAGGAAAATACAGCTCTTCGTTTAGAAAATGATAAACTGAGAGAACGTTTGGGAGAGGTTGAGGAGACAGCTCCAGCCAAAACGAAACATGTGAGGGAAAATGTCCGTCGCATTTATGAGGACGGTTTTCATGTTTGCCGTGACTTTTATGGCCAACGTCGGGAGCAAGATGCAGAATGTATGTTCTGTGATGAACTGTTGTTTAGGGAGTAAGTATGCAGATTCAAAAGAGTTTTAAGGGACAATCTCCCTATGGCAAGCTTTATCTAGTCGCAACGCCAATCGGTAATCTAGATGATATGACTTTTCGCGCTATTCAGACCTTGAAAGAGGTCGACTGGATTGCGGCAGAAGATACTCGTAATACTGGACTTTTGCTCAAGCATTTTGAGATCTCAACCAAGCAAATCAGTTTTCACGAACACAATGTCAAGGAAAAAATTCCTGATTTGATTGGTTTGTTGAAACAAGGTCAAAATCTTGCCCAAGTATCTGATGCAGGACTTCCTAGCATCTCAGACCCAGGTCATGATTTGGTCAAGGCTGCCATTGAAGAAGATATCGCAGTTGTCACAGTTCCAGGAGCTAGTGCAGGAATTTCTGCTTTGATTGCAAGCGGCTTGGCACCACAACCCCACATCTTTTATGGTTTTCTACCACGAAAGTCAGGCCAACAAAAGCAGTTTTTCGAAGCGAAAAAAGCTTATCCAGAAACTCAGATTTTCTATGAATCACCTCACCGTGTGGCGGATACGCTAGAAAATATGCTAGAAGTCTACGGTGATCGCTCGGTGGTTTTGGTCAGAGAATTGACTAAAATCTTTGAAGAATATCAGCGTGGAACTATTACTGAATTATTAGAAAGTATTTCTGAAATACCTCTTAAAGGCGAATGCCTTCTCATTGTGGAGGGTGCTAGTCAAGAAGTAGAAGATAAGGATGAAGAGGATTTATTTTCTGAAATTCAAGAGCGTATCCAACAAGGAATCAAGAAAAATCAAGCCATTAAGGAAGTCGCTAAGATTTATCAGTGGAATAAAAGCCAGCTATACGCCGCCTACCACGAATGGGAAGAGAAACAAGAAAACGACTAAACAGGGAAGTTTTCCTTCTTCCCTTTTTTTGTTATACTAGAATAAGAAAAAAATAGAAAGATTTGTGGGTGTCAAACAGTCTAATGACTTGTTCTGGAATGAACTTAAGTTTCACCCAAAGAGGTATTAGTGTCGTGTCTCAATCTTATATCAATGTTATCGGTGCTGGCTTGGCGGGTTCTGAAGCAGCCTACCAAATCGCAGAGCGTGGTATTCCAGTTAAGCTTTATGAAATGCGTGGTGTCAAGTCAACACCGCAACACAAAACTGACAATTTTGCAGAATTAGTGTGTTCTAATTCCTTGCGTGGAGATGCTCTTACAAATGCTGTTGGTCTCCTTAAGGAAGAAATGCGCCGCCTAGGTTCTCTAATCTTGGAATCCGCCGAAGCAACGCGTGTTCCTGCTGGTGGTGCTCTGGCGGTTGACCGTGATGGTTTCTCTCAAATGGTCACTGAAAAAATTGCTAATCATCCATTAATTGAAGTGGTACGCGATGAAATTACAGAATTGCCAACAGATGCTATTACAGTTGTAGCGACTGGTCCTTTGACTAGCGATGCCCTGGCTGAGAAAATTCATGCCCTTAATGACGGCGATGGCTTCTATTTCTACGATGCTGCAGCGCCTATTGTGGATGTTAATACGATTGATATGAACAAGGTTTATCTCAAATCTCGTTATGATAAGGGAGAAGCAGCCTATCTCAATGCTCCTATGACCAAGCAAGAGTTTATGAATTTCCATGAAGCCTTGGTTAATGCGGAAGAAGCTCCGTTGAATTCTTTCGAAAAAGAAAAATACTTCGAAGGATGTATGCCAATCGAAGTTATGGCTAAACGAGGCATCAAAACCATGCTTTATGGACCAATGAAACCGGTTGGCCTAGAGTATCCAGATGATTACAAAGGACCACGTGATGGTGACTTTAAAACACCTTATGCAGTCGTTCAACTTCGTCAGGATAATGCGGCAGGTAGTCTTTACAATATTGTTGGTTTCCAAACTCACCTTAAATGGGGAGAACAAAAGCGTGTCTTCCAAATGATTCCAGGTCTTGAAAACGCTGAGTTTGTTCGCTATGGAGTTATGCACCGTAATTCTTATATGGATTCACCAAATCTTCTTGAGCAAACTTATCGTTCTAAGAAACAGCCAAATCTATTCTTTGCTGGTCAGATGACGGGTGTGGAAGGCTATGTTGAGTCAGCGGCATCAGGTCTAGTAGCTGGTATTAATGCAGCTCGTCTTTTCAAGGGCGAAAGCGAGGCTATTTTCCCAGAGACAACAGCAATTGGAAGTCTAGCCCATTACATCACCCATGCTGACAGTAAACACTTCCAACCAATGAACGTCAATTTCGGAATTATCAAGGAATTGGAAGGCGACCGCATTCGTGATAAGAAGGCTCGTTATGAAAAAATTGCAGAGCGTGCCTTGGCTGATTTGGAAAACTATTTATCCGTTTAAAATTTTCAAAAGAATAACTCATGAGACTATAAAATTCTCAAAAAATGTGATAAAATAGTTTGAATAAAATAAAGGAGCGAAGTCAGGTGGAACCCAAATATAAACGTATTTTGATTAAGTTATCAGGTGAGGCCCTTGCTGGCGAACGTGGTGTCGGAATTGATATTAAAACAGTTCAAGCAATGGCTCAAGAAATTCAAGAAGTACATAACTTAGGTATTGAGATTGCCCTTGTTATTGGTGGAGGAAATCTCTGGCGTGGAGAACCTGCAGCAGAAGCTGGAATGGATCGTGTACAAGCAGACTATACAGGAATGCTTGGAACCGTTATGAATGCTCTTGTGATGGCAGATTCATTGCAACAAGTTGGTGTGGATACACGTGTTCAAACAGCCATTGCCATGCAACAAGTAGCAGAACCTTACGTTCGTGGTCGTGCCCTTCGTCATCTTGAAAAAGGACGCATTGTTATCTTTGGTGCGGGAATTGGTTCACCATACTTCTCAACAGATACAACAGCGGCTCTTCGTGCAGCTGAGATTGAAGCGGACGCTATCTTGATGGCTAAGAATGGGGTTGATGGTGTCTACAATGCTGATCCTAAAAAAGATAAGACAGCTGTTAAATTTGAAGAGTTGACTCACCGTGACGTGATTAATAAAGGTCTCCGTATCATGGACTCAACAGCTTCAACACTTTCAATGGACAATGATATTGACTTGGTAGTTTTCAACATGAACCAACCAGGAAATATTAAACGTGTTGTATTTGGTGAAAATATCGGAACTACAGTTTCAAATAATATCGAAGAAAAGGAATAAGAAATCATTATGGCAAACGCAATCGTAGAAAAAGCAAAAGAGAGAATGACCCAATCTCACCACTCACTTGCTCGTGAGTTTGGAAGTATTCGTGCTGGCCGTGCTAATGCTAGCTTGCTTGACCGCATCCACGTTGAGTACTATGGTGTTGAAACACCACTTAACCAAATTGCTTCTATCACAATCCCAGAAGCGCGTGTCTTGTTGGTAACACCATTTGACAAATCATCTTTGAAAGATATCGAACGTGCTTTGAATGCTTCAGACTTAGGTATTACACCAGCTAACGATGGTTCTGTTATTCGCTTGGTAATCCCAGCTCTCACAGAAGAAACTCGTCGCGATCTCGCTAAAGAAGTGAAAAAAGTTGGTGAAAATGCTAAAGTAGCTATCCGTAATATCCGTCGTGATGCTATGGATGAAGCTAAGAAACAAGAAAAAGCTAAAGAAATCACTGAAGATGAATTGAAGACTCTTGAAAAAGATATTCAAAAAGCAACAGACGATGCTGTTAAACACATCGACGAAATGACTGCCAACAAAGAAAAAGAAATCTTGGAAGTCTAAGAAATAAACAGAAAAACTCAGTTGGCATTGCTGGCTGAGTTTTATTCGAAAGAAGGAAATATGAATACAAATCTTGCAAGTTTTATCGTTGGACTCATCATCGATGAAAATGACCGCTTTTACTTTGTTCAAAAGGATGGTCAAACATATGCCCTAGCTAAAGAAGAAGGTCAGCATACAGTTGGTGATACGGTCAAAGGTTTTGCTTACACAGATATGAAGCAAAAATTGCGTCTCACTACTACAGAAGTGACTGCAACTCAGGAACAATTTGGTTGGGGAACCGTAACAGAGGTTCGTAAGGACCTTGGGGTTTTTGTTGATACAGGGTTACCAGACAAGGAAATCGTTGTGTCACTAGATATTCTCCCTGAACTTAAAGAACTCTGGCCAAAGAAAGGTGATCGACTTTATATTCGTCTAGAAGTGGATAAGAAGGACCGTATCTGGGGAATCTTAGCTTATCAGGAAGATTTCCAACGATTGGCACGTCCTGCCTACAATAACATGCAGAATCAAAATTGGCCTGCCATTGTTTACCGTCTCAAATTATCAGGAACCTTCGTCTATTTACCAGAGAACAACATGCTTGGATTTATCCATCCAAGTGAGCGCTATGCGGAACCTCGTTTGGGGCAAGTGCTAGATGCGCGTGTCATTGGTTTCCGTGAGGTTGACCGTACTCTTAACCTTTCTCTAAAACCACGTTCTTTTGAGATGTTGGAAAATGATGCGCAGATGATTTTGACTTACTTGGAAAGCAATGGTGGCTTCATGACCTTGAATGATAAGTCATCACCAGATGATATCAAGGCTACTTTCGGTATTTCAAAAGGTCAATTTAAAAAAGCACTCGGTGGTTTGATGAAGGCTGGCAAAATCAAGCAAGATCAGTTCGGCACAGAGTTGATTTAGGAGGCTTATGAGAAAATCATTTTATACTTGGCTGATGACCGAGCGCAACCCTAAAAGCAATAGTCCCAAAGCAATTTTAGCGGATCTGGCTTTTGAGGAGTCCGCCTTTCCGAAACATACAGATGATTTCGATCAAGTGAGTCGTTTTTTAGAGGAACATGCTAGCTTTTCCTTTAATATGGGAGACTTCGATCGTATCTGGCAGGAATATTTAGAACATTAAGGCTACTAGATGAGGTTTGGGATAGTAATTTCTCAGCCTCTTTGCTATAATATAGTCATTCAGTTTATCTTTTATGAGGATTTTCCTTATTTTGACAAGTTTCGTTTACCATTACGAATTGTCAGAGTGATAGGATTTTTGAAAGTTATTTCATACTTAAAAGAAAACAAAATGATAAAACGAAATAAGAGAATTAGAGAGGTTCTTTGTTTGAAGGAACATTCAATAGATATTCAACTGAGTCATCCAGATGACCTATTTCACCTTTTTGGATCCAATGAGCGCCACCTTCGTCTGATGGAAGATGAGTTAGATGTCATCATCCATGCCCGTACAGAGATTGTACAAGTCTTGGGAGCAGAGAATGCTTGTGAGGAAGCCCGCCAAGTTATCCAAGCCTTAATGGTCTTGGTCAATCGTGGAATGACCGTTGGAACTCCGGATGTGGTGACAGCCATTACCATGGTTAAGAATAATGAAATCGATAAGTTTGTCGCCCTCTATGAAGAAGAGATTATCAAGGATAATACAGGTAAGCCCATCCGTGTTAAAACCTTGGGGCAAAAGCTTTATGTGGATAGTGTCAAGCAACACGATGTGACCTTTGGGATTGGGCCGGCAGGAACAGGTAAGACTTTCTTAGCAGTGACTTTGGCCGTAACAGCCCTCAAGCGTGGACAAGTCAAGCGAATCATACTGACACGTCCAGCAGTGGAAGCAGGAGAGAGCTTAGGATTTCTTCCAGGTGATCTCAAGGAAAAGGTAGATCCTTATCTTCGTCCAGTTTATGATGCCTTGTACCAGATTCTTGGGAAGGATCAAACAACCCGTCTCATGGAACGTGAAATTATTGAAATTGCCCCTTTGGCCTATATGCGTGGACGTACCTTGGATGATGCCTTTGTCATTTTGGATGAAGCGCAAAATACAACCATCATGCAGATGAAGATGTTCTTGACTCGTTTAGGATTTAACTCGAAAATGATTGTCAATGGGGATATTAGCCAGATTGACCTGCCTCGTAATGTCAAGTCAGGTTTGATTGATGCTCAAGAAAAACTCAAGAATATTCACCAGATTGACTTTGTACATTTCTCAGCCAAGGATGTGGTTCGCCATCCAGTTGTCGCTCAAATTATCAGAGCCTATGAACCTCGACCTGTCAAAGCTGAAGAAAACCAAGAAGAAACAGAATAAAGAAAAAGGTTGGCAAAAACTCGCTTCCAAATAAAACCACACAGTGATTCCAGTCTTGAATATAATCAAGCTGAAAGAAACACTGTGTGGTTTTTGAATAGTGGATGTTTTAGAGGCTAGATTCTTGGCCAACTTGGTGAGATTCATGCTTATAAAGATGAATCCTATCTCTGTTGCGACAGCTTGTTTACCTCTGACATGCACTCTGCGCACGCCAAAAACACTCTTCAATCTACCAAAAACGGGTTCAACATCGATTTTCTGTTTTGCATAGATTCGAGAGCCTTCTTCACTATGTAATGTTTGCTTAAGGAGTTCCTTAAAGTAATTCCAAGTTGGATTATAATGGATTTGTTTCTGATTTCCACTATCTGTTTTAGCTAACTGTTCTAACTCAGGAGTATCTTGAACTTTATCCGCCTCGTAAATCTTGAAATCACGTTGAAAGCCATCCTTATCAGTTCGACTAGAGTAGTTCTTAAAGGAATAAACTAGGCCGTCGGGCTTTATAAACTGGTCCGTGTCCTCAAGATATTCCCAGTTCATTGGGTTATCTGTCTCGTTTAGTACTTTTAAGTCAATTTTGATTAGGTTGTTGGCATGTTTACTGGAGCGGAAGTTATTAATCGTTTTATAGCTAACATAGGTATCTTGGCTCAACCATTTCATGGAAATGACTTCTTCGTTCATTTGAACGATTTTACGTCCAAAGAACACTTGACGACCATAAGCGAATATGGTCATCTTCATGAGTATGGTTGGACGAAAGGCAGGGCGACCAGTGTGAGAGGTCTATTTCAGTAATACTTGACTAGGGATATTGTCAACAAATAGGCTAATCATTCTCGCTTCGTGAGTTGATGGAATATCGTAGGAATGATTTACTTCCAAACTTAAATGATGCTAGTGGTTCAACTTGATTATTACTACTTTTGATGGTGTGAATGTGCCTATAATGTATCTCAGTTAACTACGAAAGTTTTGGACTCTATAAAATTAACACACATTAATAAAAAAATTAACCTGTATTAATTTTTTCTTGACTTAAATTTTTTTAATTGATATACTATTTTTCAGAGAGCTAACAATTATATATAAATGTACTACTCTATTTCCTAGATAATACTTAGTAAAACTTTTTATAACAAAGGCTAGCAAAGTTAAAGTTTTCTATCTATTGGAAGTTAAATAAATATGTAAGGAATTAAAATGAAAAAAAGTACAGTATTGTCATTAACTACAGCTGCAGTTATTTTAGCAGCATATGTCCCTAACGAGGTAGTCTTAGCAGAAACATCTAGTTCTGAAGATGCTGTAACTATCTCTGATAAAGAAAAAGTAGTAGTAGGTAAACAAAAAGAAAACAAAGAAAAACATGAAGATATTCATAATGCTATAGAAACTTCAAAGGATACTGAAGAGAAGAAAACAACAGTTATTGAGGAAAAAGAAGTTGTTAGTAGAAAGTCTGAGATAGACAAAAAAACTAGTAACGAAGGAGCAAGTATCAAAGAAGACTCCAATCAATCACAAGGAGATAATGCGGATTCGTCTGCAAGTAAAGACCCAGAAAGTCCCCAAAAAGAGGATAAACTTGTCTATATTGCTGAATTTAAAGATAAGGAATCTGGAGAAAAAGCAATCAAGGCATTATCCAATCTTAAGGATACAAAAGTTTTATATACTTATGATACGGTTTTTAATGGTGTTGCAATAGAAACAACTCCAGATAATCTGGACAAAATTAAACTAATAGAAGGTATCTCATCGGTTGAACGATCACAAAAAGTTCAGCCAATGATGAATCATGCTAGAAAGGAAATTGGAGTTGAAGAGGCAATTGATTATCTAAAATCTATCAATGCTCCATTTGGTAAAAATTTTGATGGTAGGGGTATGGTCATTTCAAATATCGATACCGGGACAGATTATAGGCATAAGGCCATGAGGATTGATGATGATGCTAAAGGCTCAATGAGATTCAAAAAAGAAGACTTAAAAGGTACTGATAAAAATTTCTGGTTGAGTGATAAAATCCCTCATGCGTTCAATTATTATAATGGTGGTAAAATCACTGTAGAAAAAGCTGATGATGGAAGCGATTATTTTGATCCACATGGAATGCATATTGCAGGAATTCTTGCGGGAAATGATACTGAAAAAGATATTAAAAACTTTAACGGAATAGATGGAATTGCTCCTAATGCACAGATCTTCTCTTATAAAATGTACTCTGACGCAGGATCTGGCTTCGCAGGAGATGAAACAATGTTTCATGCTATTGAAGATTCGATCAAACACAATGTCGATGTTGTTTCGGTATCATCTGGCTTTACAGGAACAGGTCTTGTAGGTGAGAAATATTGGGAAGCTATTAGAGCGTTAAGAAAAGCAGGCATTCCAATGGTTGTAGCTACGGGTAACTATGCGACTTCTGCTTCAAGTTCTTCATGGGATTTAGTGGCAAATAATAATCTGAAAATGACCGACACTGGAAATGTAACGCGAACTGCAGCACATGAAGATGCGATAGCGGTCGCTTCTGCTAAAAATCAGACAGTTGAGTTTGATAAAGTCAACATAGGTGGAGAAAATTTTAAATACAGAAATATAGGGGCCTTTTTCGATAAGAATAAAATCACAACAAATGAAGACGGTTCAAAAGCTCCTAGTAAATTAAACTTTGTATATATAGGCAAAGGTCAAGACAAAGATTTGATAGGATTGGATCTTAAGGGCAAAATTGCAGTAATGGATCGAATTTATACCAAGGATTTAAAAGATGCTTTTAAAAGAGCAACGGATAAGGGCGCACGCGCCATTATGGTTGTAAATACTGTCAATTACTACAATAGAGATAATTGGACAGAGCTTCCAGCCATGGGATATGAAGCGGATGAAGGGACTAAAAGTCAAGTATTTTCAATTTCAGGAGATGATGGTGTAAAGCTATGGAACATGATTAATCCTGATAAAAAAACTGAGGTTAAAAGAAATAGTAAGGAAGATTTCAAAGATAAATTGGAGCAATACTATCCAATTGATATGGCCAGCTATAATTCTAATAAACCGAATGTAGGTGACGAAAAAGAGATTGACTTTAAGTTTGCACCTGACACAGACAAAGAATTGTATAAAGAAGATGTCATAGTTCCAGCAGGATCCACATCTTGGGGACCTAGAACAGATTTACTTTTAAAACCTGATGTCTCAGCACCAGGTAAAAATATTAAATCTACTCTTAATGTCATTAATGGAAAGTCAACTTATGGATATATGTCAGGGACTAGTATGGCAACTCCAATCGTGGCAGCTTCTACTGTTTTGATTAGACCAAAGTTAAAGGAAATGCTTGAAAGACCTCTATTGAAAAATCTTAAGGGAGATGACAAAATAGATCTTACAAGTCTTACAAAAATTGCCCTACAAAATACTGCACGGCCTATGATGGATGCGACTTCTTGGAAAGAAAAAAGTCAATACTTTGCATCACCTAGACAACAGGGAGCAGGGCTAATTAATGTTGTCAATGCTTTGAGAAATGAAGTTGTAGCGACTTTCAAAAACACGGATTCTAAAGGTTTGGTAAACTCTTATGGTTCTGTTTCTCTTAAAGAAATAAAAGGAGATAAAAAATACTTTACAATTAAGCTTCACAATACATCAAACAGACCTTTAACCTTTAAAGTTTCAGCATCAGCAGTAACTACAGATGCTCTAACTGATAGACTAAAACTGGATGAAACATACAAAGATGAAAAATCTCCAGATGGTAAGCAAATTGTTCCAGAAATTCACCCAGAGAAAGTAAAAGATGCAAATATTACATTTGAGCATGACACTTTCACTATAGGCCCAAATTCTAGCTTTGATTTAAATGCGGTTATAAACGTTGGAGAGGCTAAAAATAAAAATAAATTTGTAGAATCATTTATTCATTTTGAGTCAGTGGAAGAAATGGAAGCTCTAAACTCCAATGGGAAGAAAACAAATTTCCAACCTTCTTTATCGATGCCTCTAATGGGGTTTGCTGGAAATTGGAACCACGAACCAATCCTTGATAAATGGGCCTGGGAAGAAGGTTCAAAATCAAAAACAATGGAAGGTTATGATGATGATGGTAAACCAAAAATTCCAGGAACCTTAAATAAGGGGATTGGTGGAGAACATGGTATAGATAAATTTAATCCAGCAGGAGTTATACAAAATAGAAAAGATAAAAATACAACATCCCTAGATCAAAATCCAGAATTATTTGCTTTCAATAACGAAGGGATCAACGCACCATCATCAAGTGGTTCTAATATTGCTAAAATTTATCCTTTAGATTCAAATGGAAATCCTCAAGATGCTCAACTTGAGAGAGGATTAACACCTTCTCCACTTGTATTAAGAAGTGCAGAAGAAGGAATGATTTCAATAGTAAATACAAATAAAGAGGGAGAAAATCAAAGAGACTTAAAAGTCATTTCGAGAGAACACTTTGTTAAAGGAATTTTAAACTCTAAAAGAAATGATGCAAAGGGAATCAAATCTTCTAAGCTAAAAGTTTGGGGCGACTTGAAATGGGATGGACTCATCTATAATCCTAGAGGTAGAGAAGAAAATGCACCAGAAAGCAAGGATACCAAAGATCCTGCTACTAAGATAAGAGGTCAATTTGAACCGATTGCGGAAGGTCAATATTTCTATAAATTTAAATATAGATTAACTAAAGATTATCCATGGCAGGTTTCCTATATTCCTGTAAAAATTGATAACACAGCCCCTAAGATTGTTTCGGTTGATTTTTCAAATCCTGAAAAAATTAAGCTGATTACAAAGGATACTTATCACAAGGTCAAAGAGCAATACAAGAATGAAACTTTATTTGCGAGAGATCAGAAAGAACATCCTGAAAAATTTGAAGAGATTGCCAACGAAGTTTGGTATGCTGGCGCCGCTCTGGTTAATGAAGATGGAGAGGTTGAGAAAAATCTTGAAGTAACTTACGCAGGTGAGGGTCAAGGAAGAAACAGAAAACTTGACAAAGATGGAAATACCATTTATGAAATTAATGGTGCAGGAGATTTAAGAGGAAAAATCATTGAAGTCATTGCATTAGATGGTTCTAGCAATTTCACAAAGATTCATAGAATTAAATTTGCTGATCATGCTGATGAAAAGGGGATGATTTCCTATTATCTAGTAGATCCTGACCAAGATTCATCTAAATACCAAAAACTTGGTGAGATTGCCGAATCTAAATTTAAAAATTTAGAAAATAGAAAAGAGGATAGTCTTAAAAAAGATACAACTGAAGTAGAACATCATCAAGACAATGAAGAGTCTATCGAAGAAAAATCTAGCTTTACTATCAATAAAGCTATTTCAACAATTAGAGATTTTGAAAGCAAAGACTTAAAGAAACTCATTAAAAAGAGATTTAGAGAAGTTGATGATTTTACAAGTGAAACTGGTAAGAGAACAGAGGAATACGATTATAAATACGATGATAAGGGAAATATCATTGCTTATGACGATGGTAGTGCCTTAGAATATGAAACTGAAAAGCTTGACGAAATCAAATCAAAAATTTATGGTGTTTTAAGCCCGTCTAAAGATGGACACTTTGAAATTCTTGGAAAGATAAGTAATGTTTCTAAAAATGCCAAGGTATATTATGGCAATAACTATAAATCGATAGAAATCAAAACGACCAAGTATGATTCACATTCAAAAACGATGACATTTGATTTATACGCTAATATTAATGATATTGTGGATGGATTAGCTTTTGCAGGAGATATGAGATTCTTTGTGAAAGATGATGATCAGATAAAAGCTGAAACTAAAATTAGAATGCCTGAAAAAAATAAGGAAACTAAAACAGAATATCCCTATGCATCAAGTTATGGAAATGTAATAGAATTAGGAGAAGGTGATCTTTCAAAAAACAAACCAACCAATTTAACGGAAATGGAATCTGGTAAAATCTATTCTGATTCAGAAAAACAACAATATCTGTTAAAAGATAACATTATTCTAAGAAAAGGCTATGCACTAAAAGTGACTACCTATAATCCTGGAAAAACGGATATGTTAGAAGGAAATGGAGTCTATAACAAGGAAGATATAGCAAAAATCCAAAAGACCAATCCTAATCTAAGAGTCCTTTCAGAAAAAATAATTTATGCTGATAGTAGAAATGTTGAAGATGGAAGAAGTACTCAATCAGTATTAATGTCGGCTTTGGACGGCTTTAACATTGTAAAATATCAAGTGTTTACCTTTAAAATGAATGATAAAAGGGAGGCAATCGATAAAGATGGAAATCTTGTGACAGATTCTTCTAAACTGGTATTATTTGGTAAGGATGGTAAAGAGTACACAGGAGAGGATAAGTCCAATGTAGAAGCTATAAAAGAAGATGGCTCTACGTTATTTATTGATGCAAAACCAGTAAATCTTTCAATGGACAAGAACTACTTTAATCCATCTAAATTGAATAAAATCTATGTACGAAATCCAGAATTCCATTTAAGAGGTAAGATTTCTGATAAGGGTGGTTTTAACTGGGAGTTGAGAGTTAATGAATCGGTTGTAGATAATTATTTAATCTACGGAGATTTACACATTGATAACACTAGAGATTTTAACATTAAGCTTAATGTTAAAGACGGTGACATCATGGACTGGGGAATGAAAGACTATAAAGCAAACGGATTCCCAGATAAGGTAACAGATATGGATGGAAATGTTTATCTTCAAACTGGCTATAGCGATTTGAATGCGAAAGCGGTTGGAGTACACTATCAATTTTTATATGATAATGTTAAACCAGAAGTAAACATTGATCCTAAGGGAAATACTAGTATTGAATATGCTGACGGAAAATCTGTTGTCTTTAACATCAATGATAAAAGAAATAATGGATTCGATGGTGAGATTCAAGACAAACATATTTATGTAAATGGAAAAGAATACAAATCATTTGATGATATTAAACAACTAACAGATAAGACACTAAACATTAAGATTGTTGTAAAAGATTTTGCAAGAAATACAACCGTAAAAGAATTCATTTTAAACAAAGATACGGGAGAGGTGAGCGAACTAAAACCTCAGATGGTAACTGTGACCATTCAAAATGGAAAAGAAATGAGTTCTAAGATAGTGTCGGAAGAAGATTTCATTTTACCTGTTTATGAGGGTGAATTAGAAAAAGGATATCAATTTGATGGCTGGGAAATTTCTGGTTTCGAAGGGAAAAAAGACGCTGGCTATGTTCTTAATCTATCAAAAGATACCCTTATAAAACCTGTATTCAAGAAAATAGAGGATAAAAAGGAGGAGGAAAATAAACCTACTTTTGATGTATCGAAAAAGAAAGAAAAAACACAATCTGATTCAACTGAGGATGTCAAAGTTACAGTTCCTGATGAAAATGATAAAAACTTTGAAAATAAGAAGGAAGTTTATCTTAATGAACCAGAGAATATAGCTAATAAACATACCAATATCGATAGTAAATCGGATACTAACAATTCTGACAGATTGCCAAAAACCGGAATGGTTAGAGAAGTTCTTACACCATTCATTGCCGGAATATTGTTTATAGTAGGAGCACTTCTTGGATTGAAGAGAAAAGATCAAGATTAAGATAAAAGGTATGGATGAAAAAAAGGTTTATGTGTTGAGATTAGATACTGTGATGGTTAAACAGTTTGCTGACAATTACTATTTAATACTTAATTCTTAAGTTTACATTGATAATTATACTCTTTTAGAATGAATTAATGGACTTAGTTTAGATAACTAATGAATTGATTGAAAGGATTAATATTGACAAATAGTGATCACATTGATTAGAAACTAGAGTCTATCAAAATTTAAATTATAAACCATGACATCAGAAAACGAGCATCTCCAAGAACGGAAATGCTCGTTTTTGAGATTTAGAAGCTAGTTTTTACGTAGCATTCTATTTTTGTAGTTTAAATTTATAAATCATTTTAGACAAGTTCACTGATTGAAGTGAAGTCACGATCCAAGCCTTCTGCAACTGGTTGGCTGGTGAGGTATCCTTGATAGGTTGTTACACCTTCAAGCAAGCCTGCGTCTTCAAGGATAGCTTTCTTAAATTCTTTACCTGCCAAGGCTTCGATATAAGGAAGAGTCACATTTGTAAGGGCAATCGTAGATGTGCGAGCAACTGCTCCAGGGATGTTGGCAACCGCATAGTGAAGAACACCGTGTTTTTCATAGACTGGTTCATCGTGAGTTGTCACTCGGTCAGCTGTCGCTATAACACCACCTTGGTCAACAGCAACGTCAACGATGACAGAACCAGGACGCATTTGTTGTACCATTTCATCTGTCACCAATTTCGGAGCTTTGGCACCAGGAATCAAGACAGCACCGATCACAACGTCTGCTTCACGCACACTTGCTTCGATATTAAATGGGTTAGACATCAAAGTTTGGATTTGGTGACCAAAGACGTCTTCAAGGACTGAGAGGCGTTTAGCGCTGATATCAAGAATGGTTACTTGAGCTCCCAAACCTAGCGCAATGCGAGCTGCGTGTGTACCAACGACACCACCACCGATAATGGTTACTTTTCCTTTAGGAACACCAGGGACACCACCGAGTAGAACTCCTGAACCGCCAGCTTGTTTCGTCAAGAAGTGGGCTCCGATTTGGACTGCCATACGACCAGCTACCTCACTCATTGGAACAAGAAGTGGGAGTTGTCCTTGAGTATCACGGACTGTCTCATAAGCAACACCAGTTGTTTTAGCTGCAAGCATAGCATCAGCCAATTCTGGAGCAGCAGCCATGTGTAAGTAGGTGAAAAGAAGTAAATCCTCACGCAAGAACTGGTACTCACTAGCAAGGGGTTCTTTTACTTTGACCACTAATTCTGCTGCCCAGGCTTCAGCAGCAGTTGCGACAATTTCTGCTCCTTGCTTTTCATAGTCAGTATCAGCAAAGCCAGATCCAAGACCTGCATTTGTTTCGATGAGGACTCGGTGACCACGACCAACAAGACTCTGTACACCAGCAGGTGTCAAAGCAACACGATTTTCATTATTTTTAATTTCCTTAGGAATTCCAATTAGCATAGGATAACTCACTTTCTATTACGCTGTTTCAATTTATGTATCACATCATTCTTCAGAGTTTTTGTGATGACTTTATTGTATATGAAACCGCTTTAAAAGGCAAGGGAAATTATTGATTTGTATTGTATTTTTTGTTAAGCTTTTAGAAAATAAACTTAATTTAGTGAGGGAAAAGCTGCGTGATTATTTATGAAGATACCAATATAGATTCTTCTCTTATTCACTTTACATCGGCATTTAATATCTATGCGGGACGATGGGAGATTATTGGTGACTATAGAAGAAGGGAGGAGTATTTACAGTATTTGATTTCGCAATTATATGATTATTCAACTAAAAATAAATTCAATATATATTTAGTATTAGGAGATGATTGCTTTAATGATAATACTAGAATATCCCAATATTATAAACTTTGGAAATTGCTAAAAAAGCAACACCTGGAAGTTAGGAATGCAATTTATTCTCAAGAGATTATGATTACGAAGAATGATAAAGTGAAATTTTTTGGTGGAATTCAAGTATTAGGTAGAGAGTCTGTTTCAGATATTGTTTCAATCTTGCTAGCAAAACAAACAGCTCATTTATTATTGTTGCCGGAGGGACTTAAAGTTACCACTTTTTTACAGTCAGGTTTTTCAAAAACAATAGCAGAAAATAGTGAGTATATTGAGAATGTGGTTGGTAGTGGTGGAATAGTTTTATTTCGTGAAGGTTATTTTGACGATAGGAACACAGGCTTTGTAGGTTTTGGAGGATTCCCCTTAATTACTAAAGATTTATTTGGAAAATAGGTAACAATAATTGGAAGTTTATGAGTGAAACTATGAGAGTAACATTTTTATAATGAGAAAATATCTTTGAAAGAAGTGTTTTTTCATTGTTCACATGAAAAACTTGTAAACCTATTTCTTTTATGTTATTCTTTTAGCAATCTATTTTGAGAGGTGCAATCATGGAATCACTATTTATCAAACTAGCTAAGCATCAAATTATCGAAACAGAACGCTTAGTACTTAGACCTGTAACACTTGATGATGCAGAAGCTATGTTTGAGTATGCCTCAGACAGAGACAATACGCGCTACACTTTTCCAACCAATCAAAGTTTAGAGGAAACCAAGAATAATATTGCCCAGTTTTATCTAGCCAATCCCTTGGGGCGATGGGGAATTGAACTAAAAAGTACTGGAGAGTTTATCGGAACTATTGACCTGCACAAGATGGATACTGTTCTTAAGAAGGCAGCCATTGGTTACATTATCAATCAAAAATATTGGAATCAAGGTTTGACGACAGAAGCCAACAGAGCTGTAATTGAACTGGCTTTTGAAAAGATTGGGATGAATAAGTTGACGGCCCTTCACGATAAGGATAATCCTGCGTCAGGAAAAGTCATGGAGAAATCAGGTATGCACTTCTCCCACGAAGAACCATATGCTAGAATGGACTATAAAGAACCAGGACGAATTGTAACACGTGTACATTACATTTTAACCAAGGAAGATTATTTTGCAAATAAGTAAGCAGTTGAAAAGTTTTTTCAGCTGTTTTTTCTTTCTCTTACGAATAATCTAAGAGAGGAGAAAATATGGAAGAACTTATTGAGAAAATCAAAGAATACAAAATCATTGTTATCTGTGCTAGTTTGGGTTTGGTCTTAGGTGGATTTTTCCTCCTAAAACCAGTCGCTCAAACACCGACTAAGGAAAGCAATTTGCAAACAGAAGTTACAACTGTTTCAAAGGATTCGACGGATGAAAAGGAAGATAAAAATCAGAAGGAAGAAGTGGTGGAGCAAGATTTGATTACTGTCGATGTCAAAGGCGCTGTTAAATCGCCAGGAATTTATGATTTGCCAGTTGGAAGTCGAATCAATGATGCTGTTCAAAAAGCTGGTGGCTTGACAGATAATGCAGACAGTAAGTCTATCAATCTTGCTCAGAAAATTAGTGACGAAGCACTTGTCTATGTTCCAACTAAGGGAGAAGATACTAGTCAAGCAACACAATCAAATGCTTCTAACAGCAAGGAAAATAAGAAAGTCAATCTCAATAAAGCCAGTTTAGAGGAGCTTAAACAAGTCAAAGGATTAGGTGCTAAACGTGCTCAAGATATTATCGACCATCGTGATTCCAACGGTAAATTTAAGTCAGTTGATGAGCTCAAAAAGGTTTCTGGTATTGGTACAAAAACGATAGAAAAGTTAAAAGAGTATGTTACAGTGGATTAGTCGCTTTCCAATTCCAAAAATCTATCTTAGTTTTCTTTTGCTATGGTTCTACTATGCTATCTTTTCAGCGAGTGTCTTAGCACTTTTGGGCTTTGTTTTTTTACTGGTCTGCCTCTTTTTCCAATTTCCATGGAAGACGGTAACCAAGGTCCTCTTGATTTGCAGCATATTTGGGAGTTGGTTTATTTTTCAAAAATGGCAGCAAGAAGAAGCCAGTCGGAATCTTGTAGACACGGTTGATACAGTGAGAATATTACCGGATACCATCAAAGTAAATGGTGATAGCTTATCTTTTCGTGGCAAGGCTGAGGGCAGACTCTTTCAGGTCTATTATAAACTCCAGTCAGAAGTTGAAAAGGAAAAATTTCAAGATTTATCTGAACTACATGAAATGGTTGTGAAAGGCAAGCTAGCTAGTCCTCAAGGAGCCAGTAATTTTGCGGGTTTTGATTATCGAAACTATCTCAAAACACAAGGAATTTATCAGACTATGACCATATCCGAAATTGTGGAATTAAAGCAAATTTCCAGTTGGGATATTGGAGAAAATCTATCAAGTTTGCGGAGAAAAGCAGTTGTCTGGATAAAAAGGAATTTTCCCGATCCCATGCGCAATTATATGACAGGTCTTTTATTGGGACATTTAGATACAGATTTTGAGGAAATGAATGAACTTTATTCCAGCCTAGGGATTATTCACCTTTTTGCTTTGTCTGGAATGCAGGTCGGATTTTTCATGGATGCTTTCAAGAAGTTACTTCTGCGTTTGGGTTTGACGCAAGAAAAGTTCAAATGGCTAGCCTATCCCTTCTCCTTAGTCTATGCAGGTTTGACAGGATTTTCAGCCTCTGTTATTCGTAGTCTCCTCCAAAAGCTATTGGCTCAGCATGGCTTCAAGTCATTGGATAATTTTGCTTTAACGATTCTTATTCTATTTCTTATCATGCCAAACTTTTTCTTAACTGCTGGGGGAGTTCTTTCCTGTGCTTATGCCTTTATCCTGACAATGACTGGTGAGGAAGTAGCAGGGATAAAAGGTTTGATTAGAGAGAGTTGTATTATTTCCTTGGGAATTCTGCCAATTCTATCTTTTTATTTTTCAGAATTTCAACCATGGTCCATTCTCTTGACATTTGTCTTTTCATTCTTGTTTGACATGTTCCTATTGCCACTTTTATCGATTCTCTTCTGTCTGTCATTTATATATCCCATCACCCAGTTCAACTTTCTATTTGAATGGCTAGAAAACATCATACGCTATATTTCTCAGCTATCTACGAGGCCTCTTGTTTTTGGTCATCCGAGTCTTTGGATTTTAATCCTTCTTTTGATTTCTTTAGCTCTCATCTACGACTATCGAAAGAATTTGAAAAAAATATCTATGCTTGTCATAGTTGCCATCTCACTCTTTTTAGTAACCAAGCATCCACTAGAAAATGAAATCACAGTCCTAGATATGGAACAGGGGCGAAGCATTTTCCTAAGAGACATGTCAGGGAAGACCATACTACTGGATGTTGGTGAAAAGCTAGCAGTTGAAAAGAAAGAAGTCTGGCAGGAGAAAGCTATTACCAGCAATGCCAAACGTAGTTTAATTCCTTATCTGAAAAGTCGAGGAGTGGCCAAGATTGATCAGTTGGTTCTGACGACTAGTGATACTAAGCAGTTAGATCATGTGTTAGAGATCAGTAAAGCCTTCCAGCTTAGAGAAATTCTAGTAACTGAAGAAACTCTATCACAGAGAGAATTCATGGATAAGTTGAAGGAGAGCAAAGTCAAGATAGTTGCCATCAAAACTGGACAGCAGTTACCTATTTTTGGGAGTAATTTGGAAGTAATCGCAACTCAAAATAAGGATAAAAGTGATTCAATTACAATGTATGGAAAGTTACTAAATCAAACCTTTCTAGTTACTGGAAATACAGAGGAAAAGTTCTTGACGAGTCATTCCTCAAAACACCAAGCAGATGTAGTAATAACTCATCAGCAAGCATCGAAGAAAAAGACAGATGGTGAGGTCTTCAAAACTTTACAAGCTAAAATCACAGTCATTTCGGTAGACAAGAAAAAATCATTTAAAGTTAAAAATGGGGAGAATAACCAAGAAGATAAAGAACTTGAGAATTTGGTATTAAAAACTGACAAAAAGGGTGCTATACGTTTTAAAGGCTGGACTACTTGGAATGTTGAAACTGTTCAATAAGGTTTTCAGAGAAAACTAAACATTAAAATTGTCTAAACAATCATTCAAGGCTTGATTTTGAATCCTGTTTACTATAAAATAGTTAAGATTGGTGTCAAACTTTTATATTGCAAATAGGAGAAAAAATGACAAAAACTTTGAAACGTCCTGAGGTTCTATCACCTGCAGGAACACTAGAAAAACTAAAAGTAGCTGTTCAATACGGAGCAGATGCTGTCTTTATCGGTGGTCAGGCCTATGGTCTACGTAGCCGTGCGGGAAACTTCACTTTCGAACAAATGGAAGAAGGAGTTCAGTTCGCGGCTAAGTATGGAGCTAAGGTATATGTGGCTGCTAATATGGTTATGCACGAAGGAAATGAAGAAGGTGCCGGAGAATGGTTCCGTAAGTTGCGTGATATTGGTATTTCAGCGGTTATTGTTTCTGACCCTGCCTTAATCATGATTGCAGCAACAGAAGCACCAGGACTTGAAATCCACCTTTCAACACAAGCTAGTGCGACCAACTATGAAACTCTTGAATTCTGGAAAGAACTTGGATTGACGCGTGTCGTTTTGGCGCGTGAGGTTTCTATGGAAGAGTTAGCAGAAATTCGCAAACGTACAGATGTAGAAATTGAAGCCTTCGTACATGGAGCTATGTGTATTTCCTACTCTGGTCGTTGTACCCTTTCTAACCATATGAGTATGCGTGACGCCAACCGTGGTGGATGTTCACAATCTTGCCGTTGGAAATATGACCTTTACGATATGCCATTTGGTAAAGAGCGTAAGAGTCTCAAGGGAGAAATTCCTGAAGAATTTTCAATGTCAGCTGTTGATATGTCTATGATTGACCATATTCCAGATATGATTGAAAATGGTGTGGACAGTCTTAAAATTGAAGGTCGTATGAAGTCTATCCACTATGTTTCAACAGTGACAAACTGCTACAAGGCTGCCGTTGATGCCTACCTTGAAAGTCCTGAAAAGTTTGAGGCTATTAAGCAAGACTTGATTGATGAAATGTGGAAGGTGGCCCAACGTGAATTGGCTACAGGTTTCTATTACGGAACACCATCTGAAAATGAACAATTGTTTGGTGCTCGTCGTAAGATTCCAGAATACAAGTTTGTTGCTGAAGTGGTTTCTTATGATGATGCGACACAAACAGCAACTATTCGCCAACGTAACGTTATCAACGAAGGTGACCAAGTTGAGTTTTACGGTCCAGGTTTCCGTCATTTTGAAACTTATATCGAAGACCTTCATGATGCTAAAGGAAATAAAATTGACCGTGCACCAAACCCAATGGAACTCTTGACCATCAAGGTTCCTCAACCAGTACAGTCCGGTGATATGGTCCGTGCTTTGAAAGAAGGCTTGATCAATCTTTACAAAGAAGATGGAACCAGCGTCACAGTTCGTGCATAGATAAGGAAAGTCAATGGTTCAAGCTCATGGATTACTAGTAGATAATGAAAGCAGATGTGTTCATTACCATAGTGATAGAGACATCGTAGCTCTTCAATGCTATGAGTGTCAGAAATACTATGCCTGTTATCAGTGTCACAATTAGCTTGAGGAACACATATTTTCTCCCTACCCTTTAAGACTTAAACAGGATAAACCCATCTTATGTGGTTCCTGTAAGAAGATCCTAACTTATGAGGAGTATAGAGAAAAGGGGAGCTGTCCTTATTGTGCAGCACTCTTTAATCCAGCTTGCCAGAGCCACCATTCCTATTATTTTAAATAAGAAACGATAAATCCAGGTTGTAAAACTTGGATTTTTGTTTTCAGAAAAACAGGAAAGATAAGGAAAACAATCTGAAAAGACATTAAAATTTTCTATAAAATTGACTTGAAAATCGTAAAAATAGAAATAAATGATTAGAAACGCTTTCAATGCTAGTAAAAAGTTGACAAAAGCAAATTTTAGGACTAAACTAGGGAAGTAAATTTATTTAAAAAAGGAGAATTCGTCATGAATTTAACATTTTTCGGTCTATGTCTTGCCTGTATGGGTGTATCTCTTGCAGAAGGATTTTTGATGAACGGTTTGTTCAAATCTGCAGCACGCCAACCAGATATCATCCCACAATTGCGTAGTTTGATGATCATGGGGATCGCCTTTATCGAAGGAACATTCTTTGTAACTCTCGTATTTTCATTTATCATCAAATAAAGAGAAGTATAAAATGGAAAAGGGAGGATTCTAGATGGAAGAAAGTATCAATCCAACCATCAATATTGGTCCTGTTACCTTTGATTTAACCTTGACAGCATTGACTTTGTTGTCTGTGGCACTTATTTTTAGCTTTATCTATTGGGCAAGTCGTAATATGACTGTAAAACCCAAAGGAAAGCAAAATGTACTCGAGTATCTCTATGACTTTGTAGTCGGATTTACAGAACCTAACGTAGGTTCACGGTACATGAAAGATTACTCACTCTTTTACTTGTGTTTATTTCTTTTTATGGTTATCGCAAATAATCTTGGTTTGATGGCGAAACTTCAAACTACAGATGGGACAAACCTTTGGACATCGCCAACAGCAAATCTCCAGTTTGACTTGGCTTTGTCATTCGGAATTATCCTGATGACCCATATTGAAGGAATTCGTCGTCGCGGTGTTAAAAAATATCTAAAAGGTTTTGTAACCCCAGGTTTCATGACACCGATGAATCTCCTTGAAGAAGTCACGAATTTCCTATCACTTGCCTTGCGGGTGTTCGGGAATATCTTTGCCGGAGAAGTGATGGCAAGCTTGCTGATTACTCTCTCTCATCAGGCACTTTATTGGTATCCAGTCGCATTTGTTACCAATCTTGTCTGGACGGCATTTTCTGTGTTTATTTCCTGTGTTCAGGCCTATGTATTCACAGTCTTGTCTTCTATGTATCTAGGAAATAAAATTAATGATGAAGAGTAGAAAGGAGTAAATGATGCACGTAACAGTAGGTGAATTGATTGGTAACTTTATTTTAATTGCTGGCTCTTTTATCCTTTTGATCGTCTTAGTCAAAAAATTCGCATGGTCAAACTTGACAAGTGTCTTCGAAGAACGAGCAGAAAAGATTACTGCTGATATTGATGGTGCTGAACAAGCTCGTCAAAAAGCAGAAACTCTTGCTCAAAAGCGTGAAGATGAATTAGCAGGTAGCCGAAGCGAAGCTAAAACTATCATCGAAAATGCTAAGGAGACAGCTGAAAAGAGCAAATCAGATATTCTGGCTGAAGCTAAGCTAGAAGCTGGCCGCTTGAAAGAAAAAGCTAACCAAGAAATTGCGCAAAACAAAGCTGAGGCTTTACAAAGCGTTAAAGGTGAGGTAGCAGATTTGACAGTTAGTCTAGCTGGAAAAATTATCTCACAAAACCTTGACGGTCATGCCCATAAAGAACTCATTGATCAGTATATTGATCAGCTAGGAGAAGCTTAATGGACAAAAAGACAGTAAAGGTAATTGAAAAATACAGCATGCCTTTTGTCCAATTGGTGATTGAAAAAGGAGAAGAAGATTCTATCTTCTCAGACTTGACCCAGATTAAGCAAGTCGCTGAAGAAACAGACTTGCCTTCTTTTTTGGCTCAGGTAGATGTTGATGAGTCTGACAAGGAAAAAACAGTCAGTTATTTCCAAGATTCTGCATCGCCATTATTACAAAACTTCATTCAAGTTCTGTTGTACAATCATCGATCAAATCTTTTTTATGATGTGATTGTAGATTGTTTAAACCGTCTTGAGAGAGAAACGAATCGTTTTGAAGTAACGATTATGTCTGTTCATCCTTTAACGGATGAACAAAAAGAACGTTTGCTTCCAATTATAGAGAAAAAGATGTCTTTAAAAGTGCGTAGCATTAAAGAAGAAATCGACGATAGTTTAATCGGTGGTTTTGTTATTATCGCCAATCACAAGACAATTGATGTTAGTATTAAACAACAACTTAAAGTTGTTAAGGAAAATTTGAAATAGAAAGTGGTGTTCTTTTGGCAATTAACGCACAAGAAATCAGCGCTTTAATTAAGCAACAAATTGAAAATTTCAAACCCAATTTTGATGTGACTGAAACTGGTGTTGTAACCTACATCGGTGACGGAATTGCGCGTGCTCATGGCCTTGAAAATGCCATGAGTGGAGAGTTGTTGATTTTTGAAAACGGCTCTTATGGTATGGCGCAAAACTTAGAATCAACTGATGTTGGTATTATTATCCTTGGAGACTTTACAGATATCCGCGAAGGCGACACCATTCGTCGTACAGGGAAAATCATGGAAGTTCCAGTTGGTGATAGCTTGATTGGACGTGTCGTGGATCCACTTGGTCGTCCAGTAGATGGGCTTGGTCCAATCGACACAAACAAGACTCGTCCAGTTGAAGCACCAGCACCTGGGGTAATGCAACGTAAATCAGTATCAGAACCATTGCAAACTGGTTTGAAAGCTATTGATGCCCTTGTTCCAATCGGTCGTGGACAACGTGAGTTGATTATCGGTGACCGTCAAACAGGGAAAACCACCATCGCTATCGATGCAATCTTGAACCAAAAAGGTCAAGATATGATTTGTATCTATGTAGCGATTGGTCAAAAAGAATCAACAGTTCGTACACAAGTAGAAACACTTCGCCAGTACGGAGCCTTGGATTACACAATCGTCGTGACAGCGTCAGCTTCACAACCTTCTCCATTGCTTTTCCTTGCACCTTATGCAGGGGTTGCTATGGCTGAAGAATTTATGTACCAAGGTAAGCATGTCTTGATCGTTTATGATGACTTATCTAAACAAGCGGTAGCTTATCGTGAACTTTCTCTCTTGCTCCGTCGCCCACCAGGTCGTGAAGCCTTCCCAGGGGATGTCTTCTACCTTCACAGTCGTCTACTTGAGCGTTCTGCTAAAGTTTCTGATGAACTAGGTGGTGGATCTATCACAGCTCTTCCATTTATTGAGACACAAGCAGGAGATATCTCAGCCTATATCGCCACAAACGTAATCTCTATTACGGATGGACAAATCTTCCTTGGCGATGGACTCTTTAACGCGGGTATCCGTCCGGCTATTGATGCGGGTTCTTCTGTATCGCGTGTTGGTGGTTCTGCACAGATTAAAGCAATGAAGAAAGTTGCTGGTACTCTTCGTATCGACCTTGCTTCATACCGTGAGTTGGAAGCCTTCACTAAATTTGGTTCTGACTTGGATGCGGCTACTCAGGCTAAATTGAACCGTGGTCGTCGTACTGTAGAAGTATTGAAACAACCTGTTCACAAACCATTACCTGTTGAGAAACAAGTTACTATTCTCTATGCTTTAACACATGGTTTCTTGGATACAATTCCTGTAGACGATATCGTTCGTTTCGAAGAAGAGTTCCATATGTTCTTTGATGCTCAACATCCTGAAATTTTGGAAACCATTCGTGAAACAAAAGACTTGCCAGATGAAGCAGTCTTGGATGCTGCGATTACTGAGTTTCTCAATCAATCAAGCTTCCAATAAGAATAGAGGTGTCAGATGGCAGTATCTCTAAATGATATTAAAACAAAAATCGCCTCAACAAAAAATACTAGTCAAATTACTAACGCGATGCAGATGGTTTCTGCAGCTAAGTTAGGTCGTTCTGAAGAAGCAGCTCGTAACTTCCAAGTGTATGCACAAAAAGTGCGTAAACTAGTTACAGATATCCTCCACGGAGATGGTGCAGGCGGATCAACTAACCCTATGTTGATCAGTCGCCCCGTCAAAAAAACAGGCTATATCGTCATTACATCTGACCGTGGTCTTGTTGGAGGATATAATTCTTCAATCTTAAAAGCTGTCATGGAAATTCAGCAAGAATACCATCCTTCAGGTGATGATTTTGAAGTCATCTGTATTGGTGGTATGGGAGCCGATTTCTTCAAATCACGCGGTATTCAACCAATCTATGAATTGCGTGGACTTGCAAGCCAACCAAGCTTTGATGAAGTTCGTAAGATTATTACAAAAACGATTGAAATGTATCAAAACGAACTTTTTGATGAGCTCTATGTTTGTTACAACCACCACGTGAATACATTGACAAGTCAAATGCGTGTAGAACAGATGCTTCCTATTGTGGACTTGGATCCAAATGAAGCGGATGAGAACTATAGCTTGACCTTTGATCTTGAAACAAGTCGTGAAGAAATCTTGGATCAATTACTACCACAATTTGCTGAAAGTATGATTTATGGTGCTATTATTGATGCCAAGACAGCTGAAAATGCTGCTGGTATGACAGCCATGCAAACAGCGACTGATAATGCTAAAAAAGTGATTAATGATTTGACCATTCAGTATAACCGTGCCAGACAGGCGGCGATTACACAAGAAATCACAGAAATCGTGGCAGGAGCTAGCGCTTTAGAATAAAGCCATCCTGCTCAGATCAATGAACTTAGGACCTAGCAAAACTAGGAGCCGACAGTATCTTATATAGAATAGGAGAAGGAGATGAGTTCAGGTAAAATTGCTCAGGTTATCGGACCCGTTGTAGACGTTTTGTTTGCAGCAGGGGAAAAACTTCCTGAGATTAACAATGCACTTGTCGTCTACAAAAATGACGAAAAGAAAACAAAAATCGTCCTTGAAGTAGCCTTAGAGTTGGGAGATGGTATGATTCGTACCATCGCCATGGAATCAACAGATGGTTTAACTCGTGGAATGGAAGTATTGGACACTGGTCGTCCAATATCTGTACCAGTAGGTAAAGAAACCTTGGGACGTGTCTTCAATGTTTTGGGAGATACCATTGACTTGGAAGCTCCTTTTGGAGAAGACGCAGAACGCCAGCCAATTCATAAAAAAGCACCTACTTTTGATGAGTTGTCTACCTCTTCAGAAATCCTCGAAACAGGGATTAAGGTTATCGACCTTCTTGCCCCTTATCTTAAAGGTGGTAAGGTCGGACTCTTCGGTGGTGCCGGAGTTGGTAAAACTGTCTTAATCCAAGAATTGATTCACAATATTGCCCAAGAACACGGTGGTATCTCAGTATTTACTGGTGTTGGGGAACGTACTCGTGAAGGGAATGACCTCTACTGGGAAATGAAAGAATCAGGTGTTATCGAGAAAACAGCCATGGTATTTGGTCAGATGAATGAACCACCAGGGGCACGTATGCGTGTTGCCCTTACTGGTTTGACAATCGCTGAATACTTCCGTGATGTAGAAGGTCAAGACGTTCTTCTCTTTATTGACAACATTTTCCGTTTCACACAAGCTGGTTCAGAAGTATCTGCCCTTTTGGGTCGTATGCCATCAGCCGTTGGTTACCAACCAACCCTCGCAACAGAAATGGGTCAATTGCAAGAACGTATCACTTCAACTAAGAAAGGTTCTGTAACCTCTATCCAGGCTATCTACGTGCCAGCGGATGACTATACTGACCCAGCGCCAGCAACAGCCTTCGCTCACTTGGATTCAACTACCAACTTGGAACGTAAATTGGTTCAATTGGGTATCTACCCAGCCGTTGACCCACTTGCTTCAAGTTCACGTGCCTTGGCACCTGAAATCGTTGGAGAAGAACACTACGCAGTTGCGGCTGAGGTCAAACGTGTTCTTCAACGTTACCATGAGTTGCAAGATATCATTGCCATCCTTGGTATGGATGAACTTTCTGATGAAGAAAAGACTTTGGTTGCTCGTGCCCGTCGTATTCAGTTCTTCCTTTCACAAAACTTCAACGTTGCGGAACAATTTACTGGTCAACCAGGTTCTTATGTTCCAGTAGCTGAAACAGTTCGTGGATTTAAGGAAATTCTTGACGGAAAACACGATCATCTCCCAGAAGATGCCTTCCGTGGAGTAGGTTCAATCGAAGATGTTATTGCTAAGGCTGAAAAAATGGGATTTTAAGAGGTGATCTATGGCTCAGTTAACTGTCCAGATCGTGACACCAGATGGCCTCGTCTATGATCATCATGCCAGCTTTGTATCGGTTCGAACTCTGGATGGTGAGATGGGGATCTTGCCACGACATCAAAATATGATTGCGGTATTAGCAGTTGATGAAGTTAAAGTTAAACGAGTTGATGATGATTCTCATGTAAACTGGATAGCAGTAAACGGAGGAATCATTGAGATTGCTAATGATGTCATAACTATCATTGCAGACTCAGCTGAGCGTGCTCGTGATATCGATATTAGCCGTGCAGAACGTGCCAAACTTCGTGCAGAACGTGAAATCGAAGAAGCGCAAGACAAACACTTGATTGACCAAGAGCGTCGTGCTAAGATTGCATTACAACGTGCTATTAACCGAATCAATGTCGGAAATAAATTATAAAAAAATGAACTTGATTTGAGAATCAAGTTCATTTTTTATGTTTAAAATGTGACGCAAACCGCTTCGGGAACGTGGAAATCATTGGAAGGTTCTGCAAGACGACCAGTCTCTGGATTACGTTTAAAGACAGTTGCATTATCAGAATCCTGGTGAACGGCGATGAGGAATTCTTGGTCTGGTGAGAGAATACAGTCACGAGGAGTTTTCCCGTTTGTAGGAACGAATTCCAACAATTCTAAACTACCATCAGCGAGAACAGTGTAAACTACAATAGAATCGTGACCACGGTTTGATGCATACAGATATTTTCCATCTTGTGAGAGACGAATAGCAGCAGTTCCATTAAAGTCATTAAATCCTTCAGGAAGGGTAGAAATAACTTGCATTTTTTCAAATGCACCAACACCATCATAAATCAATACTTCAATTGTACTATTGAGTTCACAGATGAGATAAGCAATCTTGTAGTGGTTGTGAAAAACAAGGTGACGTGCACCAGCACCAGGACTACAATTGTAGGTAGTTAGCTTATTTAGTTTTCCTTCTGGATTGACATCATAAGTAGTAACCTCATCAGTACCTAAGTCGCAAGTGACTAAATACTGATCTGGTGTTAAATCTGTAAAGTGTACATGTGGAGAAGCTTGATTTTCATGAGGACCATGACCGCTATGCTGAACTGTATCAGCCAATTCTAGACTACCATCTTCTTTACGTTTATAGACCAAAACTTGTCCCTTGTGATAGTTAGCACCATATACTAGGCTACGTTTCTCGTCAACAGCCACATAGCAGTGAGGAGCACCTTCTGTCACAACATGATTTAGCAAAGTACCATCTGTTTGATAGGCAGCAATTCCACCTTGTCCATCTTTGCTACCGACAGTGTAGAGGTGATTTTCTTGATCAAATGCAAGATAGGTAGGACTTGGCTCAGCAGCAAATAGTTTAAGATTGGATAGTTGCCCAGTTTCTGTATCAAAATCAGCTTGATAAATCCCTTGGGATAAACGACGTGTGTAAGTTCCGAAATAAATTGTTTCAATCATAGCTATACCTCTAAATAAAGATGTTTCTATTATATCATAAATTAGGAGACCTGAAGAAAATAGTGAAAAAAGTATGAAACATCTAAGTATAAAAATAGTAAAAAGCAAGGTCGCTTTGTTAAAGTTCTCAATAGTCACCTCAACACTTTAAAAACAGTTTATTCCCTATAAAAATGGTATAATGAAAGGACAAAGGAAAGGAAGTAGATATGGAACAAAAAGAGAAACATTTTAATTTATCTTGGTTTTTTAAATGGTTTTTAGATAATAAGGCTGTTACAGTTTTTTTGGTAGCCTTGTTACTAGGTCTGAATATTTTTATTTTAAGTAAGATTAGTTTTTTATTTATCCCTGTTGTGGATTTTTTATCGGTTGTCATGTTGCCTGTTATTTTATCAGGATTGCTTTTTTATCTCTTAAATCCACTGGTGGATTTGATGGAGAAGTACAAGATAAATCGTGTCTTAGCCATTAGTATTATTTTTGTCATTATTGCCATACTCTTGATTATTGGTCTGGCAGTTGCGATTCCAAATCTTCAACGTCAAGTAGTTATTTTTGCGCAAAATGTACCAAATTATCTCGAAGATGCTGACAGAGTTATTGATGATCTTGTAACTAAGCGGTTACCAGATGACTTTAGACCTCAACTAGAACAGGTTCTGGCTCAATTCTCAACACAAGCAACTGCTTGGGCAAGTAATATTTCATCAAAAGCTGTGAACTGGGTAAGTGCTCTTATTAGTGGAACGTCACAAGTCATTGTTGCTTTGATTATCATGCCCTTTATGCTCTTTTATCTCCTTAGAGATGGAAAAGGTTTGAGAGATCATATCACTCAATTCTTACCAAATAAATTGAGAGAACCAGTAGGTAAGGTTCTAACGGATGTGAACCAACAACTTTCTAACTATGTTAGAGGACAAATTACTGTTGCTGTCATCGTAGCAATTATGTTTATCATCTTCTTTAAGATTATTGGTTTGAGATATGCAGTGACTCTTGGAATTACTGCAGGGTTTTTAAATCTTATTCCTTATCTTGGAAGTTTCCTTGCCATGCTACCAGCTCTGGTCTTAGGTTTAATTGCAGGACCAGTTATGCTCTTGAAAGTTATTATCGTTTTTATCGTAGAGCAAACGATTGAAGGTCGTTTTGTATCTCCATTGATTCTAGGTAGTCAATTAAACATCCATCCAATCACTATTCTATTTGTTTTGTTGACGTCAGGTTCTATGTTTGGTGTTTGGGGAGTCCTACTAGGAATTCCTGTTTATGCTTCAGCAAAAGTTGTTATTTCAGCGATTTTTGAATGGTATAAAAAAGTCAGTGGTCTGTATGAGTTAGAAGAGGAGGTTGAAGGTGAGCAATAGTCAAAAAATGCTTGAAGCTTTGGATCAGCAAGATTTAACAAAAGCTGATCACTATTTTCAAAAAGCCTTGGAAGAAGACCCTGATGATCTTCTTCTGGAACTGGCTTATTATCTAGAAGGTATTGGTTTTTATCCACAAGCTCGTCAAATCTATGAAAAACTAGCACCAATATTTCCAGAAGTAAATCTCAATCTAGCCAGTATCGCAAGCGAAGACGGACAAATTGAAGAAGCGTTTGCCTATCTAGAAGAAATTCAACCCAATAGCGATTCTTATGTATCTGCGCTTGTCTTAAAGGCTGATTTTTATCAAATGGAAGGATTGACGGATGTAGCTCGTGAGAAGCTCTTAGAAGCTCTTAATTACTCTGAGGATCCTTTATTGATTTTTGGGCTAGCAGAGTTAGATAGTGAACTTGGAAATGATTTAGAAGCGATTAAGGGCTATGCTCAACTGGATAATCGTGAAATATATGAGCAGACAGGGATTTCGACCTATCAACGAATTGGAACTGCCTATGCTCGACTTGGAAAGTTTGAATCAGCCATAGAGTTTTTAGAAAAATCTTTAGAGTTAGAATATGACGATCAGACTGCATTTGAATTAGCAAGCCTTTACTTTGATCAAGAGGAATATCAAAAGGCAGTTTTATATTTTAAACAGCTAGATACTATTTCTCCAGATTTTGAAGGGTATGAATATGGTTATAGTCAGGCTCTCCATAAGGAACATCAGACTGAGCAAGCCTTACTGATAGCTCAACAAGGCTTGGAAAAAAATCCATTCGAAACACGTTTATTACTCCTTGCTTCACAATTATCTTACGAATTGCATCAACCTGAGCAGGCAGAAGCTTATCTTCTTCAAGCCCAAGAAGATGCGGAAGACCAAGAAGAAATCCTCTTGCGACTAGCAACCATGTATCAGGAGCAAGAACGGTATGAGGATATTCTAGCCTTAGAAGTATATGAGCCAGAAAATCTCTTGACTAAGTGGATGATTGCTCGGAGTTACCAAGAAACTGAAGATTTGGATGCTGCCTATGAACCTTATCAGGCATTGGTTCCAGAACTCAAGGAAAATCCTGAGTTTTTAGAGCAATACATTCATCTATTACGCGAACTTGGAAGGTTTGAAGAAGCAAAAGAACAGATTCAACACTATCTCAAGTTGGTTCCTGATGATATACAGATGCAGGAATTGTATGAACGTTTATGATAAATGAACAGTAGTCGTCTTAGTAGGCGACTATTTTGATAAAATGAAAGATTTAAAAATCTATAAATTCCATCATAAAAATGAATAAATACAGTATGAATTTTTAGCTTTTTTTTGATATAATTGTTATAGTTAAATTGAAAAAACTCACTCAAAAAGTGAGACATAGAAAGATTTGAATTATGACACAAGTAAAAATTGTAACGGATTCGTCAGTTACCATTGAACCAGAAGTGGTCAAAGAATTAAATATTACCGTTGTTCCCCTCTCTGTAATGATTGATAGTGTTCTTTATTCGGATGCTGATCTTGAAGAAGGGGAGTTCCTTCGCTTGATGCAAGAGAGTAAAAATCTTCCTAAAACAAGTCAACCTCCAGTGGGACTTTTTGCTGAGATTTTTGAAGAGTTGAGTAAGGATGGTAGTCAGATTTTAGCGATTCATATGTCGCATGCCTTATCTGGCACTGTAGAAGCAGCTCGTCAGGGAGCCAGCCTTTCGACTGCTAAAGTAACTGTAGTAGATAGTTCTTTTACAGACCAAGCCCTCAAGTTTCAAGTTGTTGAAGCAGCCAAATTAGCTCAAGAAGGGAAAGATTTAGAAACAATCTTGGCGCATGTAGAAGAGGTTAAGAAAAATACAGAGCTCTTCATTGGTGTTTCTACCTTGGAAAACCTTGTTAAAGGCGGTCGTATTGGCCGTGTTACAGGTCTTTTAAGCTCTCTATTAAATATCCGAGTAGTTATGCAGATGAAGGATGACGAGTTGCAACCTATCGTGAAAGGACGTGGTTCCAAGACCTTTAAAAAATGGTTGGATGAGCTAGTTTCAAAATTATCAGAACGTTCTGTTGCAGAAATTGGAATTTCTTATTCAGGCACTAATGACTGGGCTAAAGAGATGAAAGAAGTCCTACAAGACTATGTTGAAAAACCAATCTCTGTCTTAGAAACGGGTTCAATTATTCAAACTCACACAGGTGAAAATGCTTGGGCTATTTTGATAAGATATGATTCCTAATAAAATAAAGAAAATCGCAAGAAATAGCGTTTTTGACTTGACCAATAAGAGATTTTAGGATATGATTGTAATTGTTAATTAGAAATTATTTGGAGGAATTATTAACATGGCAAACAAACAAGATTTGATCGCTAAAGTAGCAGAAGCTACAGAATTGACTAAGAAAGACTCAGCAGCAGCAGTGGACGCTGTATTCGCAGCAGTAGCTGATTACCTTGCAGCTGGTGAAAAAGTTCAATTGATTGGTTTTGGTAATTTCGAAGTTCGTGAGCGTGCAGCACGTAAAGGTCGCAACCCACAAACTGGTAAAGAAATTACAATCGCAGCTTCAAAAGTTCCAGCATTCAAAGCTGGTAAAGCTCTTAAAGACGCTGTTAAATAATGAATTTAGAAAAAGCCTGTCATATCAAGCATTTGAGCTTGTGTGACAGGCTTTTTTTGTGTATAGGGGGCATTTTTGGGGGCAGGGAAGAACAGCCTCTTCTTTGCCAGTCAGGGACACCAATCTCTACCTATTTGTAAGATTGGTGAAGCTGAGAAAGCTATACCAAGTTAGGTCTGTAAAGGAAACTTTCAAGCCCTTATCAATACAGTTGGCACTAAACTGATAGCAGTCAAGGAGGTGAGCAGATTTTCTGAACCTCTTATAGAATTTCTTGACAGAGTTAGTGAAAGGGTTTACAATTATATAAAAGAAGTTAGGAGGAAAGGAAGATGATTATTTCAACAACGGGAATTGAAGGCAAGAAAATCCTAGCCTACAAAGGAATCGTCTTTGGTGAAGTGGTTGCTGGGGTTAATATGTTCAAAGATATGGCTGCTGGCTTCCGTAATGTTTTTGGTGGCCGTGCTAGTAGTTATGAAGGTGAATTGACTCAAGCTAGAGAAGAAGCTCTAGCAGAAATGATGGAGCGTGCAAGTGAACGTGGAGCAAATGCTATTATAGGCGTAAAAATGGACTATGAAACGTTAGGTGCTGAAAATGGTATGCTGATGGTCACCTGTAGTGGAACAGCAGTGGTGGTTGAATCTTAATTTTAGGAACAAAAAAAGAACAGTTGGAACTGTTCTTTTTATGATTATTTGAGACCGTATTTTTTGTTGAAACGATCCACGCGTCCATCTGCTTGAGTGAACTTTTGACGTCCAGTGTAGAATGGGTGTGAGTCTGATGAAATTTCCACACGGATCAATGGGTAAGTTTCGCCTTCGAACTCAACTGTTTCGTTAGAGCGTTTTGTTGAACCGCTAAGGAATTGGTAACCAGTAGTTGTGTCCATGAAGACAACTGGGCGATATTCTGGATGGATATCTTTTTTCATTTTGCAATATTTCCTTTCTGCCATGGTCTCTTTGCGAGCCATAGATTGTTACCATACTAGTCTATCAGATTCTGATAAGTTTGGCAAGCTTTTTATCTATTTTTCAGCAAGTTTTTTAATTTTTGGTAGATGAGCTCATTCTCTTCTAAACTATAGGAGTTAGCACCACTTGCAAGGGGATGGCCACCGCCATCATGTTCTTTTGCAACACTATTGATTGGAACGAATTTACTGCGAAGCCGAACACGATAGTGGCCATCTGCTTGTTCCACAAATATTCCCCAAAGGTTAACAGTATCAATACGACCTGGAGCTCCAACAATAGCAGCTGTTTCAGAATCAGTTATTTGGTAAGACTGGAGAAGTTCTTGGCTTAGAATCACACGGGCAACTCCATTTTCATCGACTTCTAGGTGATCATAGACATAACCTTGTAGTTTGGCAATTTTGAAACTAATCGTGTCCATTTTACGAGTTAATTCTGCATAGTCAAAATTATGTTCGCGTAGATGGCTTGCGATACGAAGAGTACGACTAGAAGTAGAAGGATATAAGAAACGACCAGTATCACCAATAATACCTGCACACAATAGTTTAGCAGCATAATCCGAAAGCTCAAGCTTTGTTTCTTCTGCAAAGAGGGCAATCATCTCACTAGCGCTACTAGAGTTAGTATCTACCCAGACTAAGTCCCCATAAACTTCGTCATTTGGATGGTGGTCAATCTTGATAACAGTTTCAGCCTGTTGGTAACGCTTGTCATCAATGCGAGCCGTATTGGCTGTATCACAGATAATTGCAAGAGCACCGTGGTAGTCACTATCTGAAACTTGATCCATCTTTGCCAGCCATGTTAGTGTTGGTTCATCATAACCAACTACCTTGATATTTTTCTCTGGGAAATGATGTTCCAAGAGAGCCTTTAGTCCAACCTGACTTCCCAAGGCATCAGGGTCTGGTTTCATATGACGGTGAATGATAATGGTATCGTATTCTTTAATTCTTTCTAAAATTTGGTGGCAAATCTCCATAAATAACCTCAATTCTTTCTCATTTCATTGTAGCACAAGAGTTTTTATTTTTAAAATGAAAAAGATGTGATATAATGGAGAAAGATAAATTGAGGAGGACGATATGGCATTAGCAAAAATTGTATTTGCCAGTATGACCGGTAATACCGAAGAAATTGCAGATATTGTAGCAGATAAATTACGTGACTTGGGATTGGATGTCGATGTGGACGAGTGTACAACTGTTGACGCTTCAGACTTCCTAGAAGCAGATATCGTAATTGTAGCAACCTATACCTACGGAGATGGAGAATTACCTGATGAGATGATGGACTTCTATGAAGACCTTGCAGATCTCAACTTGAATGGCAAAATCTACGGAGTGGTCGGTTCAGGTGATACTTTCTACGATGAATTCTGTAAGGCTGTTGATGATTTTGATCATGTATTTGCTTCTACAGGAGCTGAAAAGGGTTCAGAATCTGTCAAAGTAGATCTTTCTGCAGAAGAAGAAGATATTGAACGCTTAGAGCAATTCGCAGAAGAGTTAGCTGCTAAAGTAGGGTAAAGATCTGACTGTGCTGACTAAACAAGGTTGGTGCAGTCTTTTTCGTTTCTTAGCAGTTTCTTTTTTGAGCCACTTTGAAGAAGACTTTTGTATAAAACCATGAAATAAAAAAGGAGACGAGATGGATTTGGAAGTTATTCGTCAACAGATAGATCAAGTTGACCAAGAATTAGTTGGCCTTTTAGAAAAACGTATGACCTTAGTAGATCAGGTGGCGACCTTTAAAAAAACGTCAGGAAAGCCAGTCTTTGATAGTAAAAGAGAGGGAATAATATTTGAGAAAGTAAGAAATCGGGTAGAGGATAAGCAGTATCAGGAGCCGATAGTTGCGACTTTTTCAGATATTCTCAAGCGGTCTAGAGACTACCAGGAGCAGAAACTCTTATGAAAAAAGAACGATTCTATCCGTTAGGAATTTTTCTAGCTGCTATGTTGGGTGGCCTTGTCCGCTATCTGATTTCTACATGGTTACCAGCTAGTCCAGGCTTCCCTTGGGGAACTCTTTTTGCTAACTATCTAGGGATTTTTTGCTTAGTTTATCTTGTAAAAGGCTATCTGGTTTATAAGGGGACCAGTAAGGGCCTGATTTTGGCACTTGGTACTGGCTTTTGTGGCGGTTTGACCACTTTTTCTAGTCTCATGTTAGATGCCGTAAAATTGCTGGATACAGGTTCTTATCCAAATCTAGTTATCTATCTAGTTTTGAGTATTGGTGGAGGGCTTTTATCGGCTTATTATCTAGGGAGGAAGAAATGGTAATCATTTATCTAGCACTTGCTTGTGGAGTCGGAGCACTTGTCCGTTATTTCCTATCTAGTCTCAATCAAGAGAGGGTTTTACCACTAGGGACACTTCTTGCAAATCTTCTAGGTTGCTTTTTAATTGGTTTATTCTATAATTATGTGGAAGATAAAGAGATCTATACTATTCTTGCTACAGGTTTTTGTGGAGGTCTAACCACTTTTTCAACCTTGAATGATGAACTTCAAAGACTGTTGAGCGATAAGAAAGTATTTTTCAGCTATTTTATCTTAACCTACCTAGGTGGATTAGTAGCGATTTTTTTAGGAATTTTGCTATAAATTTCTTTACTTTTTTTTAGAAATTTGGTAAACTGTATCTTGTGTGTAATGGACGCACAAAAATACAGTTTATCCGCTGAGGAAGTTTCCTCAAGATTGACAAAGATAGGAGAATAAAATGAATCCATTAATCCAAAGCTTGACTGAAGGTCAACTTCGTACTGATATCCCATCATTCCGTCCTGGTGACACTGTTCGTGTACACGCGAAAGTTGTCGAAGGTAACCGTGAACGTATTCAGATCTTTGAAGGTGTTGTTATTGCACGTAAAGGTGCTGGCATCTCTGAAAACTACACAGTTCGTAAAATCTCTAACGGTGTAGGTGTTGAACGTATCTTCCCAATTCACACTCCACGTGTTGAAAAGATCGAAGTTGTTCGTTACGGTAAAGTACGTCGTGCGAAATTGTACTACTTGCGTGCTCTTCAAGGTAAAGCAGCTCGTATCAAAGAAATCCGTCGTTAATTCGACCAAAAAACTCTGCTCATTCGGCAGAGTTTTTCTCTAGCTCCCTTAGTTCAATGGATATAACAACTCCCTCCTAAGGAGTAGTTGCAGGTTCGATTCCGGCAGGGGGCATATAAACTATTGATTTTGCTGGGTGTTTGAGGTGTTTCGCCCCAAATTCGCCCCTAAATTACAAGAATTATATAAAGTGTTGACATAGGTTTGATAAGCAACCCCTAGAATTACTTTGACAAATTATCATGAATTATAAAATTTGGAGTACTAATGGTCGATAAAGATTTTTCTTTTGATAAGATAGAATCTATCTTAAACGGAACTAGCAATTTTTATATTTCTTCAAATGAAGAATTGAATAAATGCTTAGATCATGTTGTTCAGTTGATTTCGGATTCATATGTTTTATATATAAATAATTCATATACCTTCTCCTCTTTTTTAGCTATTAGTGTGCTAGAAGAGGTTGGAAAAATTCAAATGGGAATATTTATTAAAGGTTCAGATTCCTATGTGAGAAAAGATAAATTAAGAGATCATAAGTCTAAACAAATTGTTGGAGCGAGCTACACTATTTGTATGGGCGAAAGGATTAAAAATGCAATTTCTAATGAAAATTTGGAAAAAATTTTTCAATTTATTTATTCTGGAGAATTGAAAGATTTAAGAGAAAAAGTAATTTATTGTGATAGAAAAAATAACAGTATTGTGACACCAAAAGATTTAATTACTCAAGAACTTGCAAGAAATCTACTTTTATTTGCGATAGAATCATTTGATGATAATCTGGTGGGATGGACAAATTACTCAATTGAGTTATCAAAGAAAACTGATTTGTTTTTTGAAATTATTGCTAATTCTAAAATGAAATAGACAAAAACCGCTCTGCTGAGCGGTTTTTGTCTATTCTTTCTACAACACCCAAGTTCGAATGGCATGGGCAACGCCGGATTCGTCATTTGTTTTAGTGATGTATTTGGCGATTTTTTTGAGTTCTGGATTTCCATTTTCCATGACGACGGGGTTACCAACGACTTCCAGCATGGCACGGTCATTTTCTTCGTCTCCGATAGCCATGGTTTCATCTTTGGTCAATCCTAGTTTCTCAGCCAAGTGAGTAATAGCTGACCCCTTGTCTACATTCTTTTTAAGGAGCTCAAGGTAGAAAGGAGCAGATTTGTTGATGGAGTAGCGCTCATAAAATTCTGCAGGAATATTTTCAATAGCGGCATCGAGAATTTCCGGTTCATCGATAAACATACACTTGACGATTTCCTTGTCAGCCATTTCTTCAGGTGTACGGTAGAAGATGGGCATGCTGACGAGGGTTGATTCGTGCACTGTGTATTTTCCGATATTGCGATTAGCAGTGTAGATACCATCCTTAGTAATGGCGTGCATGTGAACGCCAAGTTTGCGACTGAGGAATTCCATATCTAGATAATCCTCATAAGTCAAGGATTCGCTGATAATTTCATGTCCTGTAGCAGTTTCTTGGACAAGAGCACCGTTGAAGGTCACTACATAGTCACCTTCATCTCTTAATTTCAAGTCATCTAGAAGTTTGGCAACTCCTGCGATAGGACGTCCAGTTGCAATCATAACTTTGACACCAGCTTTTTTGGCATCTTGAATAGCGGCAAATACTTCAGGAGTGATTTCCTTCTTACTGTTGACAAGGGTTCCGTCGATATCGACAGCGATTAGTTTAATACTCATATAGTTCCTCTTTTAGCTTTTATTGGGTTTGAAATGATCATTTTCAATCAAGTGTAAAAATTGCTGAGTGATGCTTGCAAAGATGCTGTTTTGATCCAACATTTCTTTTGGAAAATAGAAACGATTATCTCCGTGGCGACTGCCAGCAAGGGATTGAACGATAGGAGACAGGCTAGAGAGTTCTGCTAGTTCTCCGTTTTTTTGTATAATCTCAATCTGCGTCCGTGGGTTTTCTGATTCAGGGCGATAGATATCATAAGGAAGGTCAAAGTTCTTATGAATAGCTGTGTAATAGTCAGGATCAAAGCCGATATCTTCAACCAATTTTCTCATAGATGCAAGCTGTTCTTGATCCTCTTGAGAAAAGGTAATTGATTTAAAGACCTTGCGATTGACAAAGCGTTGCGATAAGTCTGCGAGAATCTTGTCAGGACTGGTCATCCATAGTTGGAAATAGGTATTCATAACTCCGTCATCCAAAGATAGATAGTCAGCCAAGCTAACATTCTTTTCGAAAAATGGGAGTAGATGAGGAGAAGTTCGAGCAAAGAATTCTTTGTTGTCTGGATAAAGTTCTTTAGCGCGTTTCAAAAGATTTTGAAGAAGAACTTCCATAGCACGTGTTGCTGGATGGAAATATACCTGCATATACATTTGATAGCGACTAAGAACATAGTCTTCGATGGCATGCATGCCATTTCGCTGAAAAGCGATGCCATTTTCAACAGGACGAATGACCCGTAGGATACGAGTCAGGTCAAATTCCCCATAAGAAGCTCCTGTAAAATAGGAGTCACGTAAGAGATAGTCCATGCGATCTGCATCAATCTGACTGGAAATGAGTTGTACGACCTGCTTGTTAGGATAGGTATGGTCGATGACACTGGCTACCTTTTCTGGAAAATCTGGAGCTACCTGTAAAAGAACCTGGTGAATTTCTGTCTCAGGGCTTTGGATAATTTCCTGAGTAATAGACTCATGGTCAGTATCAAAGAGATTTTCAAAGGTATGCGAGTAGGCACCATGTCCTAGGTCATGAAGTAGGGCTGCAGTCATGGTTAAGAGGGACTCGGAAGGATCCCATTCTTTAGGATACTTTTCCTCAAAAATCTCTGTGATACGGCGTGCAATCTCGTAAACACCTAGACAGTGAGAAAAGCGACTATGCTCTCCACCATGAAAGGTATAACTGGATGTACCCAACTGCTTGATTCGACGAAGCCGTTGAAATTCTTTTGTATTGATCAGGTCATAAATAACCTGATTATTAACGTGGATATAGTTGTGAACAGGGTCACGAAATACTTTTTCATTCATAAGACCATTATAGCAAAATACTGAGCTTTTTGGTAAAATAGTAGGGATAATAGAGACGAAAGAGGACTTGAAGTGAATATTCGAATGAGAAATACCATCCAATTTGATGAACAATTGGAAGTGATCGACCAACTTTATGACGTTGAGTTACGTGAGAAAGGTGATTTTTCCTATCTCCTTTTTTACAATGAAGAGAAAGAAAAAGTGGTACTCAAGTTTAATGATACAGAGTTGGTGATGTCTCGATTTTCCAATCCCAAGACCATCATGCGTTTTCTGAAGGAAGATGATAGTTTAGCCTATATTCCTACACCAATGGGGATACAGGAGTTTATCATCCAAACAAGCCATTATCAAGTTGAACAACAAAAGATTGGACTAGCCTATCAACTACAAAATAAAGAAGGAAATCCATTTGCAAACTATCGCTTAGAAATTACCTGGGGGTAAGAAAGCTGGTGGAGGAGAAATCAGTAGATAAAGTTTCGATTTCGAAGTTCTAAATCAGCTAGCAGGTCAAAGTTTTTTGCTAATAAAAAATGAGGTTGGGATTTTTATCCCAACCTTATTTGATATACAGTTCTTGATTTTTCAAGACAATTTCACGTACACTTGCAAATTTTTTGAGCTTTTTGATTTCTTCGGGATGCGTTACAAGTGTGATTACATAACCCTCTTTTCCCATACGTCCTGTACGGCCAGCGCGGTGAGTGTAAGTTTCCATATCTCTAGGAACGTCAAAGTTAACCACGCATTCCAAGCTATCAATGTCGATACCACGAGCTAGAAGGTCTGTTGCAAGAAGCAGTGTTAGTTGCTTGTCTTTGAATTTTTCGAGAATAACTTTTCTGAATTTAACGTTGACATCGCTAGCTAGTGAAACAGCTAAAACATCGCGATACTGCAATTTTTCCTCAGCGCTTCCGAGGTCTGACAAACTATTAAAGAAGACTAGGCCACGGAAATCCTTGACATGTGCCAGTTTTCTAAGCATATCAACCCTGTGTCGTTGGTCTACTTGCATGTAGAAGTGTTGGATGTTATCGAGCTTTTGATCGGATAGATCAATCGTGCGCGTGTTAGGTGCAATCTTATCTTGGTCAAATTTGGTAGTGGCACTCATATAGATGAGTTGGTGGTCACGAGGTGCGTAGTGAGTGATTTTCTCAACAAAGTGAATTTGAGAATCATCTAGCAACTGATCGAACTCATCAAGAATGATCGTTTCCACGTTCATCATCTTGATCTTCTTCAATTTAATCAGTTCAAAGATACGACCAGGAGTTCCAATAAGGATTTCTGGGCCTTTTTTAAGTCGTTCGATTTGACGTTTCTGACTCGAACCAGAAAGGAAGAGTTGAGCAGTCAAGCCAATTGCTTCACCCCAAGTTTTAGTTACCTCAAAAATCTGACCAGCCAGTTCAGTATTTGGTGCTAAAATCAATAGTTGCTGCGCTTTTTTCTTTTGGAGACGAAGAAGACTTGGTAGGAGATAAGCTAAAGTTTTACCTGTACCAGTTGGACTGACTCCAAGAAGATTTTCACCGTCTGTTATAGGCTCAAAAAGTTGAGTTTGAATGGGGGTAAATTCTTGGAAACCGAGTTGGTCAAGGAGTTCCAGCCATTCGGTAGGTAGTTTGTTTTTCATTTTTCTGCCTCAAATCTAATGCCAGCAGTCTGGCGCATGGTGTAAAGTAGCTTATGGACGTGTGTTGCATCATCTAGCCAAGCTTGGTAAAGTTCTAGGTTTGGATGTTTGATCATGTTCGCGAAAGCAGCGACCTCCTCAGTCATGGTATGAGGTGCCTGCTGAATAGGAAGATGTGTTTCATTACCTTGATGATCAGTGAAAATAGCTGATTGGACATGCTCGATTGTATTAAGTGTCAAGGTTCCATCAGTAGTATAAATCTCACAAGGAAGATTAGAAGTGATATTCTTTCCTGCTTTGATGTGTACTTGATAGTCAGGATAGTAGAGCATGCCGTCACCGTTCAAATCGATACTATTATCTAGTTTCTGAGCTTGATAGGTTGCATGAGTCGGTTTTCCAAATAAGCGAACAGCAGCGTAGATAGGATAAATACCAAGATCCATAAGTGCACCACCTGCAAAACGGTCTGAGAAAACATTAGGAGTATCGCCAGCAAGAAGGTTAGGCATCTTAGAAGAATACTTGGCATAGTTAAAATCTGCCCCTAAAACTTGCTTGTCTGCAAGAAAGTCTTTGATTGTGGCAAAAGCATCTTCGTGATAGTTTCTTGCTGCTTCAAAGATAAAACATTGATTTTCTTGAGCTGCTTCAACTAAATCCTGCCATTCTTGTGGTTGAGTCACCGCTGGTTTTTCAAGGATAACATGCTTGCCAGCAGATAAAGCAGCCTTAGCTTGAGTAAAGTGTAGAGAATTTGGACTTGCGATATAGACAACATCAAATTCAGACTGGAAGAAATCCTCTAAATTATCAAATAGACTAACATTTTGATAAGGACTAGTAAATTGCTGAGCAGTCGTGAGCTTTCTTGAATAAACAGCCACTAACTGGAATTCCTGACTAGTATGAGCAGCTTCTATAAAGTGGTGACTGATTGCACCAGTACCGATAATACCAAGTTTTAGCATGAAATCTCCTTTTCTACAAGTAATGACTGCTTTCATTATATCACAGATAGACTAAACTAGCCAAAGGGAGACAAATCTTTTATTTGACACTTCGAAAAATTAAGAGAAAATGGTACAATAGTTTTAGTAGAATTAGGAGTGTAGTATGAGATTATTACCAATGAGAAAAATTTCTCGTCATTCAAAAAGATTGGCGCTTTTTTTGACTTTTTGTGCGGGCTATGTAGACGCCTATACCTTTATCGAAAGAGGAAATACCCTAGTTGCAGGTCAAACTGGAAATGTGGTTTTTTTATCAGTTGGAATCGTTCAACACAATGTAGCAGATGCTGAAGTGAAAATATTGACCCTTTTGTCCTTCATGTTGGGAGTATTTCTCCTAACTATTTACAAGGAAAAATTGAAAATTGTAAAAAAACCAATTCTATCCCTTGTTCCTTTGGGAGTTTTATCCTTGATTATCGGATTTGTACCTTTAACAGTCGATAATCACTTTATAGTTCCGCCGCTTGCATTTTGTATGGGACTTGTGACAACAGCCTTCGGTGAAGTTTCGGGTATTGCCTATAATAATGCTTTTATGACGGGGAATATTAAACGAACTATGTTGGCTTTCGGTGACTATGTTCGAACCAAACATACCCCCTTTTTGCGAGAAGGTCTAATCTTTGTAAGTTTGCTATCGAGTTTTGTTCTTGGAGTTGTTGTCTCAGCTTATCTAAGTATTTTTTATGAAGAAAAAACAATTTTAGGAATTCCAATAATGATGAGCATTTTTTATCTAAGTATGCTTTTTGCTAATTGGAGGAAAAAAGTCGGATAAAAAGCTTAATTTTGATGATAAATGCTTGTCAAAAAAAAGAAATCGTGCTATACTTGTAGAGTTGACTATGCACAGTCCTGTGCAACCGCACGAACATCGTTGCTCGTCGTATAACAAATTTAAACTTCGTTATTATCGCCTCGCCTAACATAAGTTATGTCTTCGGCTCAATTCCTAGTTTATTCTTTGTTATACTAAGAGCTCTTCTTTTAAGTGGTTCGTCCCACGATGCTAGGCGAGTCTTCACAAAATACGGGGAAACCCCAAAAAATCATAGGAGGTGCATAATGAGCACATACGCAATTATCAAAACTGGCGGAAAACAAGTTAAAGTTGAAGTTGGTCAAGCAATCTACGTTGAAAAATTGAACGTTGAAGCTGGTCAAGAAGTTACTTTTAACGAAGTTGTTCTTGTTGGTGGTGAAAACACTGTTGTCGGAACTCCACTTGTTGCTGGAGCTACTGTAGTTGGAACTGTTGAAAAACAAGGAAAACAAAAGAAAGTTGTTACTTACAAGTACAAACCTAAAAAAGGTAGCCACCGTAAACAAGGTCACCGTCAACCATATACAAAAGTTGTCATCAACGCAATCAACGCTTAATTTTAAGGAGAACACATGATACAAGCAGTCTTTGAGAGAGCCGAAGATGGCGAGCTGAGGAGTGCGGAGATTACTGGACACGCCAAAATTGGCGAAAACGGCTTTGACGTCGTGTGTGCATCGGTTTCTACGCTTGCCACTAACTTTGTCAATTCAATTGAGAAATTTGCAGGCTATGAACCAATCTTACAATTAAACGAAGATGAAGATGGTTATCTAATGGTGGAAATTCCTAAAGATATCCCTTCACATCAGAGAGAAATGACTCAGTTATTCTTTGAATCATTTTTCTTAGGAATGGCAAACTTATCGGAGGACTCTTCTGAGTTCGTCCAAACCAGAGTTATCACAGAAAACTAACACGGAGGAAAACATTATGTTAAAAATGACTCTTACTAACATGCAACTTTTCGCCCACAAAAAAGGTGGAGGTTCTACATCAAACGGACGTGATTCACAAGCGAAACGTCTTGGAGCTAAAGCAGCTGATGGACAAACTGTAACAGGTGGATCTATCCTTTACCGTCAACGTGGTACACACATCTATCCAGGTGTAAACGTTGGACGTGGTGGAGACGATACTTTGTTCGCTAAAGTTGAAGGCGTAGTACGCTTTGAACGTAAAGGTCGCGATAAAAAACAAGTTTCTGTTTACCCAATCGCAAAATAATCGCTCTAAGTAGCATTAAATAAGGCTTTCCGAGTTTTCGGAGAGCCTATTTTTTATCTAAAAAGAATATAAGAAATTCAAACCCTGCTCATTCGTATTTTATATATAAAACAAAGTATGAAAGCGCAACTCAATTTTAAGACTTTTTTGTAAATTAAGAGTATAATCAAAGTGTGTTGCCTTTTTATAAGATAACAAGCTAATATAATAAAGTTTACCTTTCATATTTTTAAAATTGTATTTCAAGGAGGAATCATGGAAAAGTATTTTGGTGAAAAACAGCAGCGTTTTTCATTTAGAAAATTATCAGTAGGACTTGTATCTGCAACGATTTCAAGTTTATTTTTTATGTCTATATTAGGTAGTTCAGCTGTAGAGGCTCAAGAGACTAAAGGTGTTCACTATAAATATGTGACAGAGTTAGAGCTATCATCAGATGAAAAGGAGCAGCTTGTCTATGACATTCCGACATACATGGAGAATGATGATGAGACTTATTATCTTGTTTATAAATTAAATTCCCAAAATCAACTGGGAGAGTTGCCAAATACTGGAAGCAAGAATGATATGCAAACCTTGGTTGCTGGTGCTAGCTTAGCTGCTCTGGGAGTTTTAATTTTTGCCGTTTCTAAGAAAAAAGTTAAGAATAAAACAGTATTACATTTAGTATTGGTTGCAGGAATAGGAAATGGTGTTCTTGTATCCGCTCATGCTTTAGAAAATAATCTCTTACTGAATTACAATAATGACTATGAATTAACCTCTGGAGAAAAATTACCTCTTCCTAAAGACATTTCAGGTTATACATATATTGGATATATTAAAGAGGGAAAAATGACTTCTGATTCTAAAGTAAGTAATCAAGAGAAATCAGTAGCCACTCCTACAAAACAACAAAAGGTGGATTATAGTGTTACACCGAATTTTGTAGAGAATCCATCAACAGTACAGGCTACTCAGGAACAAACACCTGTTTCTTCAACTAAGCCGACAGAAGTTCAAGTAGTTGAAAAACCTCTTTCTACAGAATTAACGAATCCAAGAAAAGAAGAGAAAAAATCTTCAGATTCTCAAGCACAATTAGCCGAACATAAGAATGTACAAGCTGGAACTCTGGGAACCGACAAGGGCGAACCAGCGGTCCAGCCAGAATTACCCGAAGCAGTTGTGACTGATAAAGGCGAACCAGAAGTTCACCCAGAGTTACCAGAAGCAGTAGTAAGTGACAAGGGCGAACCAGCGGTCCAGCCAGAATTACCCGAAGCAGTTGTTACTGATAAAGGAGAACCAGCAGTCCAACCCGCCTTACCCGAAGCAGTTGTGACTGACAAAGGTGAGCCGGAAGTTCAACCTGCGTTACCAGAAGCAGTCGTGACTGATAAGGGTGAGCCTGCAATTCAACCTGAATTACCAGAAGCTGTTGTAAACGCCAAAGGTGAACCGACAGTCCAACCCGCCTTACCAGAAGCAGTTGTAAGCGATAAAGGGGAACCTTCTGTCCAATCCGCCTTACCCGAAGCGGTTGTAACTGATAAAGGAGAACCAGAAGTTCAACCTGAATTGCCAGAAGCAGTTGTAACCGATAAAGGCGAACCTGCAATTCAGCCAGAGTTACCCGAAGCCGTTGTAACTGATAAAGGTGAACCCGCAGTTCAGCCTGCATTACCCGAAGCCGTTGTAAGTGATAAAGGAG
>NZ_JASHFS010000018.1:0-44411 GCF_047460685.1 Streptococcus infantis
GTGTCTTAACCCCTTGACCAACGGACCGGAGTTGTTATTTTCAACTCTTACTATTATACCGACTTTTCTTACTTTGTCAACACCTTTTTTTAACTTTTTTTCATTTCTCCTGAATTACTTCCTTCAGCTCTCTGAGAAGGGCTTTGCGGCCTTTAAATCGTTCGTCTGCCCAGAGGCGTTCATAAGCTTCTTGCTTATCTTCTGGTAACTTTCTTCTATAAGTATTCAACAATTCATGAAGAGCGTAGTAATCATCCAACCACAATCCTCCTTCTGGTAGGCGATGGCTAATCTCCCCTACTTCTTCATAGGCCATTCGGTCTAAACGACGTTTTTGACTCTCTTGTTTTCTAACGCTATCAAGGATTCGATTGCGAAATTTTGTTTTGAAGTAGACGTAGAGTTTCTTTTCTTCTTCCACTAGTTCTGGATGGTGTTCTAGAAGTTCATGGAGACAGATCATGCCTTCTTGGTCCCAGTCTTCTTTTTCCCACAGGTGAAGATAATAATCTTTTCGGCATCTATGGACAATTCCTTTTACCTTCTCATAATACTTTTCAAGCATTTGCTTTCCCCCTTTCTCTGCTTGTAGTATAGCAGAGAAAGGGGGAAAGAAGGGCTTTGGTTCCTGTCTTATGTTTTTTTGAGTCTGTAATGTTATGGATTATAAGTTTGTAATTCACATAAAGGTTGACTAGTTTTTCACAGTTTAATTTTCAGGTAAAGCAAAAAGCCCACTGTTGTAGGCTTTTTGTAAAATAAATCTTAAAATTAAAGCATTTTGTTGTAGAATTCAACGACAAGTGCTTCGTTGATTTCTGGGTTGATTTCGTCGCGTTCTGGTAAGCGAGTCAATGAACCTTCCAATTTTTCAGCGTCGAATGATACGAATGCTGGACGTCCAAGAGTAGCTTCTACTGCTTCGAGGATTGCTGGAACTTTCAATGATTTCTCACGAACTGAGATCACTTGACCTGGAGTTACGCGGTATGATGGGATATCAACGCGTTTTCCGTCAACAAGGATGTGACCGTGGTTTACGAATTGACGAGCTTGACGACGAGTAGTCGCAAGACCAAGACGGTAAACAACGTTATCCAAACGACGTTCCAAAAGAAGCATGAAGTTGAAACCAAGGATTCCGCCTTTGATTTTTGTAGCTTGTACGAACAAGTTACGGAATTGTTTTTCACCTACACCGTAAGTGAAACGAAGTTTTTGTTTTTCAGCCAATTGCAAACCGTATTCTGACAATTTAGAACGGTTGTTTGGTCCGTGTTGTCCTGGTACGTAGTTACGACGTGCCAATTCTTTACCTGTACCTGTAAGTGAAAGGCCAAGGCGACGAGCTTGTTTCCAAGATGGTCCTGTATAACGTGACATGTGTATGTCCTCCTGATATAAATAATATTTCGGTGGAAATAGTCACTTAGAAAGCCCTGATTCGTGCAGATGCCCTTCGCCTAAACAGCCAAGGTTACTTATCAGAAGACATCTGTTGACGAGCTTCATGCGTTCCTGCTGATATTTCACACAATGGATATTGTACCATGAATGGTTAGATTTGTAAAGGGGGTTTAAGCTTTATTTTCATTGCCAGAGAGATTGAGAAGGAGGGTAAAGGTGCTTCCTAGGCCGTACTGGCTGGTAACTGTGATTTCTCCACCTAATTGATGGGCCAATTCGCGCGCAATCGCAAGACCTAAGCCATGACCACCTGTTTTCATGTTACGAGAAGTTTCTACACGATAAAGGCGTTTGAAAATATTTTCCAAATCCTCTGGGGCAATGCCCTGCCCTTCATCCGTTACACTGACTGAAAGCTGGTTCTTCTCCAGCTTAGCCACCACTTCCAGCTTGGTTCCTGGAGCTGAGTATTTAAAAGCGTTATTGATCAGATTCACCAAGATGCGAGAAAGTTTGGCATAATCTCCTTCAATCCGGGCAGACTCTGGAATTACCTGCAAGTGGACATCTCGCTCCTCCTGCTCAATCAAGAACTGAAACTCACTCATACACTCAATCAAGAGCTGATCCAGAAAAATGCTGTCTTTACTAGTTGTCTCTGCCTGATTTCTAGCTGTGTTTAGAGTCAAAAAATTCAACTCCTCAACCAGTTTATTGAGTCTTTCAGTCTGGCGTCCAATGGTTGCTAGATAATGCTCCTGTTCTCCTTCCTTGATAACCCCATCCAAAATCCCTTCTACCGTCGCTTGGATCGAAGTGATGGGGGTCTTGATATCATGCGAAAGTTGAGCAATCATCAAGCCCTTTTCTCGTTCGCTTTCTTCCAAGGAATCAAAGGTCGCCTGCAAATCATGGGACATTTCATTGAAAGCTTGGCCTAATTGCTGAAATTCTACAGGTCCTTGAACCTCTAGATTTGATGGAAAATTCTTGTCCGCTACTCGCTTGGCATGTTCCTTGAGTTTGCCCAACGACGTAAATATCGGCGACAGGAGAAAGAGACTAATCCCAGCACCGACAAGGCTGGCAACGATGGTCATTCCAAGCAGAAAGTAAATCTCGCTTTTCTCAATCAGCATTTTTTGAACAGCCCAAAAAACCACGATAATCGTTAGGAGTGTTGAAATGACATACCCCACTAAAATATAACTTTTTAATTTCATTAACTACCTCGTGCTTTCTCAATTTTGTAGCCCAAGCCCCAAACGGTTTTGATGGTCGGTGTTTCTGCACTAGCATGTTTAGCCAACTCCTGTCGAAGAGCATGAATATGAACATTCAAGGTATTGGTGTCATCCACATAGTCTTCTTGCCAGACCTTTTCATAGAGGTCTGTCTTAGAGAAAACCTGCTCTGGATTGCTGGCTAAAAGCCATAGAAGGTCGAAGGATTTGACTGTCAAATCAAGCGCCACATCTCCGACTTGGACCTCATGGCTACCGTGATTCATCCGTAAATCCCCGAGACTGACGACCTCTGTCTCACCTCCACGATGAAGGCGCCGCAAGATATTGTGGACACGCAAAACCAGCTCACGAGGGCTAAAGGGCTTGGCAATAAAGTCATCTGCCCCCAGGCTTAGACCGTAAATCTTGTCCTGCTCACTGGTCTTAGCCGTGATAAAGAGAAAAGGCTGGTCTGGAGATTGATACTGAACCTCACTAATCAAATCATAACCATCCATCCGAGGCATCATGATATCTGTAATAATCAAATCAATTGGTTTTCGCTTGAAGATTTCTAAGGCCTCTACCCCATCATGGGCCACCAAAACCTGATATCCTGCCTGAACCAGATAGCGTTGATGAATATCTGTGATTTCTACCTCGTCGTCAACGAGTAAAATTGTCTTTCCCATCTGTCTCTCCTTTGAAAAAAACAGTGCTATACCACAATAGTATAACACTATTTTAATCGCTTTACGAACATTCTAATCGATATCTGAATTTTTCAAATCCTAGATAGAAAGTCTGTAGCTAGACTAGTCATTTTCCTCTTTTTTAGCTTTCAAACCGAGGCCACCTAGCAGTCCTGCCAAGGCGAGTCCAAAGAATCCAATAGTAGCCATTGATGTTTGGGCTTCACCAGTATATGGAAGCATGTCTTTTTGTTCTTTCATGCGAGCAGCCATCATTGGACTTGACACCTTGTTAGTAGATGCCACCTTGCCTTCATCAGGCATTTTACTTGAGGCTGCTGGAGCTTGTTTTTGCTTCATGCTTGGTGTTGCCATTGGCTGGCTAGCATTCATGGTTTTGTCCTGCTCTTTGTTAGGCATCATCTTATCCTGGCTAGCAGCTGGCATTTGAGATTTCATCGGATTGAGAGACTTATACCCCTTCAAATTAACAGTCAAATCCTTAGTCGCTACAAGATTACTCAAATCTGCCTTGCCGTCTTTAGCGCCGTACACCTTGATAGTAGCTTTATAACTTTGAGTGCCGTTTTGTTTCAAGAGGTCAAGAAGCTCTTTATCTGATTTGCCTTGAGTACCGGCCAAATCCACTTCATAGAAGTAGAGACCTTTGCCCAATTTCTCTACTGGTGGGAGAGCAGGATTTTTAGCTGAACCATTGTCTGACCATGGGGCCTTGTCGGAGGCTTTCAAGATAAGGCGAGTCAACATACCGTCACCAGCGAAGAATTCATATGGAATGACTTGGTTAACTCCGGCTGTGAATGGGCCTGGGAAGTTGGCTTTGTCCAAATAAGTGGCTGGGACATCTACTGTGTCTTTGGTGTTGTCGGCCACTCCTTTTTGAACTTCAGCAGGCGTAGTCAAGCCATTCAAGTTGACATCCAAATCTTTTGTCGCTACAAGATTGCTCAAGTCTGCCTTACCATCTTTGGCACCGTACACTTTAATAGTAGCTTTATAGCTTTGAGTGCCGTTTTGTTTTAACAAGTCAAGCAGCTCTTTATCTGATTTACCTTGAGTGCCGGCCAAATCCACTTCATAGAAGTAAAGGCCTTTGCCCAAGTTTTCTACTGGTGGAAGGGCGGGATTTTTAGCTGAACCGTTGTCTGACCATGGGGCCTTGTCTGAGGCTTTCAAGATAAGACGAGTCAACATTCCGTCTCCGGCGAAGAATTCATATGGAATGACTTGGTTGACACCTGCTGTGAATGGGCCAGGGAAGTTGGCCTTGTCCAAGTAAGTAGCTGGGACATCTACTGTGTCTTTGGTGTTTTCAGCCACACCTTTTTGAACTTCAGCTGGGGTGGTTGCTGATTGAGCTTCACTTGCCGCAGGTTTAACCGCATCTTCTGTTTGTTTCTTAGATTCTGGTCGGGCTTGCACTTCTTCTTTGGGTGCTACCACTTGGTCTTTAGCAGTCACATCCGCTTTTTCTGGAGAGCTTGTCGTATCCACACTTGCTTTAGGTGTTGGAGCAGACTGTTCTGAAGAAAGATCTACATCGACTGCTTTTTTGAGAACCTCTGCTGGTAAGTCGCTCTTTTCACTCACCGAAGTAGCGTCTGGCACGACTTGGGCAGGAGTCGGATTGACGACATCAGCACGTGCAGAACTTGGTTGACCGACTAGGACAAAGAAGCCACTAGCCACAACAACTGAGGCAACACCGACACTAAGACGGCGGATAGACCAACGAGTATATCTCTGATTTGGATTGAATTTCATAGGATTCTCCTTAGAGTTTTTCTTTATTTGATGACTCTAGTATAATCTCCTAAAATTAAAAAGGATTAAGAAAAAGTTAAAATTTTTCTTAAATCCCTCTTATAAAATACTTATATTGACTCAATAGTCGTTGAAAAAAAGAATAGTCATTCCTCTTTTACTCACTAAGGCTTGCTAGGGTATCCAAATATTGGTTATTTATCACCGCCATGATATAGGTATCCGATTTTAATAAATCATTTGGTCCAAACTGTACATCTAAGGGAGCATTTTCGTAGTCACGAAAACCGAGGATATTGAGATTGTACCGTCCTCGAAGGTCTAGTTGACTAAGACTCTGCCCTGCCCAGGACTGTGGAATTTTCATCTCGACAATCGAGACATTCTTGTCCAACTGAAAGACATCCACACTGTTATTAAAGAGAATCGTCTGTGCCAACGAACGCCCCATCTCAAACTCTGGTGAAATGACTGAATCTGCACCGATTTTTTCAAGGACTTTTTTTGCTGTATGGCTTTTAACCTTAGCAATAACAGTCGGTACACCCAGACTCTTGCAATGCATGACTGCAAGAACACTAGACTCTAGATTTTCACCAGTTGCGACGACTACGGTATCGCAGGTATCAATTCCAGCTGATAGCAAGAGCTCTTCATCGGTGATATCTCCAACAACACCACGCACCAAGACTGGTTCAAATTGATTGATTCGTTCCTCATGGTTGTCAATAGCGATAATATTTATATCATGCTTGGCGAGAGCAGCCAGAACACTACTCCCAAAAATACCCAAGCCTAAAATTCCGATTGTCCGATCTGACATAGTTTATCCTTTCTTATCCTATGGTAATATCCGCTTTCATATAGTGGATCATATCTTTCTTATCTGGTCGATACTCAGCCAAACTAACTAATAGCGTCAGAGGTCCGATTCGCCCAATAAACATCAATAGCATGATGACGCTAAGCGCTAGCTTACCTAACTCTGGTGTCAAATTAGCTGTTACTCCAACCGTGGCAAGCGCTGAAATAGTTTCAAACATCAGGTAGATAAATTTCGGATTCCCTTCTACTGTTATTCCTAGTAAAATCAAGCCAACCAGAAAAGTCAATAAGAAAACAATAAACACACTGAATGATTTTTGAACTGTCCGAGGTTCAATAGTTCTCCGAGCCACATTTGCATGAGGTAACCCTAGAAGTTCACTGCGTGCGAATACCAACAAGACAAAGAAGGTTGTGATTTTTAGTCCCCCTGCTGTACCGCCAGGTGCCCCACCCAGAAACATCTGCAAAATATAGATCATCAAGGTAACAGGTCTAGCCTGAGTAAAATCAATAGAAGCAAAACCGGCTGTTCTCATGCTGACAGTTTGGAAGAAACTAACCAGCAATTTATCAGGGAAGCTGAGATTGCCAATCGTTCCCGAATTGTTCCACTCTATCAAGAGGGTTGAAACTGTTCCAGCAAATAAAATCCCCGCTGTTAAGAAGAGGACTAGCTTAGTATGGAAACGAAGACGACGCTTTTTCTTCTTTCCTAATTGGGTAGCCAAGTCGAACCAAACCATGAAACCTAGACCACCCGTAATAATCAATCCTGCAATCACTAAATTAATCAAAGGATCAGTTTGAAAAGCTACTAAACTTGTACTTCCAAAATTATCAAAACCAGCATTACAGAAAGCTGAAATAGCTACGAAAATGGAAGTAAAAAGTCCCCGTCCCCAACCAAACTCGGGGACAAAACGAAAACTTAGCAGAAAGGCTCCGAAGCCTTCTACTAGAAAAGTCGTCACGAAGATGGAACGTAGAAAATCCCTCAGAGACTGGGTTTCTTCGAAGCTAAAGCTCTCCAGAATCGTTTCTCGACCTCGAAGACTGAGTTTTTGCTTGCCCTGGATATAGAAAATTCCGATAAAGGTCATGAGACCCAAACCACCAATCTGAATCAAGAACATACAGATCAGCTGCCCCCAGACATTGTAGGTCGAAGCGACAGGTAAGGTAAAAAGTCCTGTCACACAGACCATGGATACTGCTGTAAAGAGATGGTCGAAATAGGTCGCTTGGGAGCTTGTTGCTTGCACAAATGGCAGACTCAAAAGGAGAGAGCCTGCGAAAATAACCAAAGCAAAACTTAAAAAAATTCGACGAGCAGGTGATAAACGCCCTAGAACGGTATTTATTTTTTCAACAATTAATTTGAATAACATAGCTACATTGTACCATAAAACAGTTAAAGCAGTCACATATGACTAACGATCTCAAGACAGATACCTAGCGCCTTATCAAAAGCTTCTGCACCCCAATCGCGACTATCATAATTTTCTAAATCTGCTAGAGAGTCTGCTGTGAATAGAAGTTGTCCCCACACGACTCCACGAAGCCGGGCAACTGCTGCAAGAGCTGCACACTCCATCTCCACAACTGCACATCCCTCTTCCTTACGATAGGCAACTTTTTCAGCTGTTTCTCGGTAAAAACCGTCTGTCGACCAAGTCATAACCTCTTCATAAGGAATGCCTAGTTGTTCCAAGACTTGCTCGATAGCAGAAATCGCTTCTACATGTACATCCATATAACGAGAAGGGGGTGCATAATGGTAACTAGCTCCTTCATCACGCAGGGCACGAACCGGAACCAGAAAGGCATTTTCTTCTATACTAGTTAGTACTCCACAAGTACCAGTGGAAATGATTTTCTCCACACCGTAACCAATCAACCAATCCATAAACTGGGCTGCAGGGGCAGAACCAACAGGAGCCTGAGCCAGACACACTTCCTCACCCTTGTAACTCATGACATAAACAGGATAGGTTTTAGTGGCAGACACAAACTCCCCAACGCACTCTGCTCCCGCTTCCTGAGCATAGCGGTCAATCTCCTCCTCCAAAAACGCATAGATGCACTTCTTTGGCAACTGTAAATCTAAGCCTTCATGGTTGGGCATGATAACTGCTTGAGGATTGTCATCAAACTCTAAAATAGGAATAGCGTGTTTCTGAATCATAGAATACCTCCTCTAAATTTTTACTATTGTATCAAAAATAGAAAGAAAGTCAAGGTCGAGTCGCAATTCAGAAAAATTGAATTTAAATAGGAAACAACAATTAAATGCTTTTTTCGTCATAATAAAATTGCTATAGCTTAAGAAATAGTTTATAATAGATTGAATTTTTAAAAAAAGTGGAGGTTCTTATGAAATTCTATTCCTATGACTATGTGCTCAGTCAGATTAGTCAACAGAATTGGGTCATGATTATTGTATCAGCTTTACTGCTTATCGTGACTGGATTTTTTGCATTTAAGGCTTTTAAAGATAAGAGAGGAAGTAAGTTCCGTGAATTATCGATTATTTCTATTTTGACTTTAATTGCTTTTGTATTGATTAGCATTACGAATCTTCAAAGCAGTCAATCCAATGATAATCAATTTCGTAGTTCCTTACACTTCATCGAGATTGTATCAAAAGAGTTAGGTGTTGATAAAAAAGATGTTTATGTCAATACTTCGGCTATAACCGATGGAGCTATTATTAAGGTTGGTGACAATTTTTATCGTGCGATTAGCGGAACTGACCAAGATAGCTATTTATTAGAAAAAATGGAACTGTATAAATCAGATGTTGAACTCGTGGAGGTTGAAAAATGATAAGCTTTTTTGCTACAATTGCGATTAAATTGGCCTTGGGGCTTCTGTCTCTTGTTTTTGTTATCAATGTAACAGGTAAAGGAAATCTAGCACCAAGTTCTGCAGTAGACCAAATACAGAACTTTGTTCTCGGGGGTATTATCGGCGGGATCATCTACAATAGTTCAATCACCATCATCCAATACATTGTTATCCTCATTATTTGGACTATTCTCATTTTGCTCCTCAAATGGCTGAATACTAATGTTTCCTCCATTAAACATCTGATTGACGGAAAACCTACGATTATCATTAAAAATGGGAAATTAGATCCAGAAGCTTGTCGCTCAAAAGGTCTTGCAGCTGCAGATGTAGCTCTTAAATTGCGTGCTCAAGGAATTTTCCAACTAAAGGAAGTCAAGAGAGCTGTGATTGAGCAAAACGGACAACTAATTGTCGTAAGAATGGGTGACGAGAATCCTAAGTACCCAGTCATTACAGACGGCGTTGTCCAAGTTGAAATTCTAGAAACCATTGGCAAAACTGAAGAGTGGCTAACAGAACAATTGAAAGAAGAAGGCTTCGAAGAAGTGTCTAATATCTTTATCGCCGAATATGATAAAGGTCAATTGAATGTTGTAACCTATTAAAAAAAATAAACTGATGCTTTTCGTATCAGTTTTTTGCTTTTTAATAATAAAGGGTGTATACTTAAATTAATATCTGATGTAATTTAGATAATACAAAAATTAACGGAGGTATCCCCCATGTCAATCGAAGAAAAATTCAACCAAGCTAAAGGTTCTGTTAAAGAAGGTTTTGGTAAACTAACTGGCGATACTAAAACTCAAGCAGAAGGAGCTGCAGAAAAAGTAGCTTCAAAAGCTAAAGAAGTTGCTGAAGATGCAAAAGAAGCTGTCGAAGGTGCAGTAGCTGGTGTAAAAAACATCTTTAAAAAAGACGGAGAATAATTCTTTCTCGTCCTAATAACATAAGAAACTCTTATTCCAAGCTGTTAATATGCTAGGGATAAGAGTTTTTTCTTTAAATTATTATGTTTTTTAATATTAGAAAATACTTCTTATGATGTGTTGCTCAACCTAAAGCAAAAAGAACTAATTCCTATACTCCTCCTATTTCCACAAACCACCTAAGATTTGTTTTTCCAATAAGCCTAAGTCCTCTTCTCTCATTTCGCCATTGACGCCAACGACATATAGTTGAGAGAAGTAAGCTAACAATGGACCTATACAGATGCGAACCATTTGAGGAATCGTTATCTCTGGATTTACACGTGGATCTGCTAGCAATTCCTTATGAAGCACTCGAAGTTTATCTTGAATAGCATTCCAGATAAAAATCTGTTCATTTTTTAGTTTTTTATTTGAAAAACTCTCTTGTAGAATGATTTTCATCAAGGCACGATTTTTTTTGAGATAGCTCATACGATTATGGACGAGATAACGAACCCTCTCTTCTGTCGTTTCAAAAGCTAAGAGTTCCTCAAAAAAACTACCGAGAATGCCTGGGACTACAGGATGTAAAATAGCCGTCAGTAAATCATCCTTCGTCTTAAAATACTTAAACAAAGTTGCCTGGCTTAGTCCAGCACGCTCAGCTATGTGAAGAGTTGAGGTCCCATGGTAACTCCTGGTTGATATGAGATCCACTGCTGCCTGCATGATTTTTTTCTTTCCTTGAGGGTAATTCGCTTCTTCTAAGTAATCTTCAAACGATTCAAAAACAGTCTTATCCATCCAATCTTCACACCTTTTTAGCATTATTTATGTTGATTTCTAAACTTTACGATAACGACGCAATCCAACAATATTGAGAATTGTTAAAATGATCAAGAAAATCATTAAAACACCAAGATTTGACAAAATATCACCAAGATTGTGTCCGTAAAGAATAATCTGGCTTATTGCATCACCAGAATAGGTTAATGGCAAAAATTTCCCCACAGTTGGAGCCCATTCTCCCATGGATGACAATGGAATAATTCCTGAGAAAAAAAGTTGGGGCATAATCACGAGAGGAATAAATTGCATCATTTGGAATTCTGATTTTGCTAGAGTAGACAAGAGAATTCCAAAAGCTAGTGCTACAAGAGCCAGTACCACATTAACTATTATAACATTTAAAATATTTCCTACAACTTCTACATCTAGTAGCCAAATTGCTGCTAAAACGACAACTGCCGTTTGAAAAATCGCAATAATACCGTAAGACAACATATAGCCATAGACGATTTCAGAACGTTTCACTGGGGTTGCTAACAAGCGATCCAAGGTTCCACTTGTTCGCTCTTTCAACAGTGCCATACCAGAAATCAAAAAGACAAAGAAGAAGACCACAAAGCCAATTAAAATTGGAATCATACGTGCAAAGAATCCAGTATTTTTATCTCCATATTGGTAAGATTCTTTGATTTCAGGCGCCTTTTCATCTAATTTCAATTGTGGAAGAGCTTGTTTGACACGAGATAATAACTGATCGGTGCCTTCATTGACGATACTTGTTCGTAACACTTGTCGTGTCATAGTTGTTTTAGAAGCATCCGTATTTGCGTAGTCGACCTGATACTCACCATCTTTATACGATATGACTGCATCTACTTTCTCGTCAGCTAGAGCTTTTTTAGCCTGATCTAAGTCTTGATAAGTCTCGACGTCCACATGATCGAGCTCATCCATTTTTGTTACCAAACCAGTTGGTAGATCTTGTGTCGCTAACTTGACATTCACGGTTGTACTAGCTGAAAACATGAGGTTCATCAGCCACATAATAAATACCGGCGCTACAAACATCATAGCCAAGGTTCGTTTGTCACGAAGCAATTCTTTGATAACTTTTTTAGCAATAGCAATGGTTCTCATCTTACTCTCCTTCTGCTTTCAAAAAGACTTCTTCAATACTTGAAACTTGATAACTATCTTTTAAGTGTTGCGGTGTATCAAAAGCAATGATTTTTCCACCTAATAATAAGCCGACCTTATCCGTTAACTCTGCTTCATCCATAACATGGGTAGTAACTAATATCCCTACCCCATTGTCTCTAAGCGCGAATAATTCTTTCCAGATTTTCTTTCGAAGAGAAGGGTCGATTCCAACTGTCGGTTCGTCCAAAATCAAGAGCTGAGGATTCCCCAGAAGCGCGACGGCTAAAGACAAGCGTCGCTTCATTCCTCCAGAATAACCGGATACCGTTTTATTCAAATGCTCTGTCAGATCCACAACTTGAGCCACATGGGCAATTTCAGCTGTCAGATCTCTTTTGGATAGCCCTTTTAGCTGACCAAAAAATTCTAGATTTTCTTGACCTGACAAGGCCTCATAAAGAGCATCAGACTGAGCCATATAGCCAATATCACCTAAAATATGACGATTTGGCATAGTATGGTCCAAGACTAAAGCGATACCGCTATCCGCCTTTTCCATTCCTAGCATGGTTTTAATCATAGTTGATTTACCAGCACCTGATGGACCGATTAGACCAATGATTTCTCCAGGCTTTAAATCAAAACCAACGTGATCTAAGACCATTTGACGACCAAAAGATTTTTCTAAATCTTTTAAATGTAACAATTTTTTCATTTGAATCCTCTCAGGTGAGTGTTTACTCACTTTTTAATCATGAGACTATTATAGTGAGTGAACGCTCACTTGTCAAGTAGAAAGTAGAAAATTGAAAAAAAATCTCCCTTCTCTTTCGAGAAAGGAGATTTTCTTTTATGGTCGTCCACCAGGACCTCCATTTCCTTGAGGGCCACCGCCAGGTGCTCCTCCGCCGCCAGGCATCGAATTTACAATCTCAGTTTGTTTTTCACCGTTGATGTAGATATCACCACCTGTGTAGGTCGCTGTTCCATCAAAGTCAAAACCAGTTTGACCAGTCATTTTGATGGTTCCTCCCGTAACAGTAATGTTACCATTTGAGTCAATTGGATCCGTGTCCCCTTGACCAACTTCAACGGTCAAATTCCCACCATTCATAGTAAAGAAGATTTCACTTTGTTGGGCGTTTTTGTTGGCCGCATTGACACCATCATCTGTTGAGTATATGGTGATGTCTCCACCGTTGATAGTGATTGACTTACCTTCAAGACCTTCTGTAGAATTCTTAACAGTATAGGTTCCGCTATCAATCACCAAATCACCTGATGCGTGGATACCATCGTCCCCTGCAGTAACAGTGATGCTATTATCAGAGAGATACATGGTTCCTACAGATGTGTCCTCATCATTGTCAACCTTAACTCCGTCTTCCTTGGCATCGATAGTCATGGTTGTGCCGGTAATGTTGAGTTCATCATTGACGTTAAAAGCATCTCCTACTGCTGTGATGTTGCAGGTTCCACCTGTGATGTGAAGTGTGTCGTTGGCCTTGATAGCATTGTTTTTCTTGCCATCTACATTGAGAGTTCCTTTACCATTGATGGTCAAGTCCACTTTAGAGAAGAGGGCTGCATCCGCTTTTTCATCACTATTAGAAGCAGAATCTGAGAGGCTATTGGTTGTTCCATCTGCTAGAGTTAGGTAAACATGACCAGCCGATGTTGCAGAAATAGCTGCATTGGTATTGATCATGGTAGCGCCCTTTAGAACAATATGTACATCATCAGTCTTTTCGGCCTCAATCTTGATTTGAACACCGTCAGATTGACCAGAGATCACATAGGTACCTGACTTAGAGATTGTAACAGTCGAACCTGATACGGCAACTCCGTCACCTGATACCATCGCTGTTGACCCAGACAAGGTTACAGTTGCTGCTGTTTTTTCATCATAAGAAGTATCATAGTCCTTATCTGTAAAGTAACTAGATGTTTTCTTATTGGTAGTTACTGTTGTCGTTGCAGTACTATTGCTAGCTGTTGTATTTGAAGTTGACTGGGTACAAGCTGTTACTAGTGCTAGAGTTGCTATACTCGTTAATAAGAATGTCCATTTTTTTGCTTTCATGCTCGTTTCCTCGACTTTCATTTTACATGCTCTTAGTCTACGTGACTTTCCTAAAACAAGCCTAAACTTTTTCTGAAAATTTTCTTAAGTTTAGTTTCAATTAAGTTAAATTTAACAAAAGTTTTAGATAAACTCTTTAAAATCCTATCCAAACAAGTTCATCCTTGTTTAAAAATAGTATAAGCTAAGATTAGAGGAGAAGGAATTATGAAACCAATCGAAACAACTTTTAAGCGGATTGAAACCAAATATATTATCTCCAAAGATAAACTAGACAAACTGACTCAAGATTTAAAGGAATATTTGGTAGAAGATGACTATCCAATTTCAACCATTTCAAATATCTACTTTGATACGGAAGACTTTGATATTCTCCAAGATGAGCATCTTGGCGACAAACTAAAAGAAAAGGTGCGGATGCGGACCTATCTCAGCCAACCCAAAGCAGATAGTCAAGTATTTTTAGAAATCAAAACCAAGGATCAAGAAGGAGTTGGTCGAAAATTTAGACTACTCTCAACTCCTATTTCTATCCTTAACTTTATGACCAAAGGGCACTTGGATGCTAGTATTACTGATACAGTCGTCATTGAAAAAGTGAAAAAGCTTCACCAAGATTACAAGCAGGCTATCAAGCCTCGTATGTACATCTACTACGATCGTTATTCATTAAAAGAAAAAAAATACATCAAGGGCTACGACTATAATAAAATTCGTATCACCATTGACCAAAATCTAATCTATAGAGATGAAAATGTCAGTCTCTTCGCAGGAAATCAAGGGGCTCCTCTATTAGATGACAATACTGTGATTATGGAGATTAAAGCTCCTGGAAACAAACCTCAGTGGTTACAAGACATTCTAGACAAGTATGGTTTGATGGAGCACAAATTTTCAAAATACAGTTGTGCTTACCACAAATCTCAAGGGCTTCCTTATGCACCACGTCCCAGTATAGAAAGCGCAGGTATCGCTTATGCTTAATCTATTTAATTCCATTTTCAAGAACGCCACTGCAAGTGCAGATCCCTTCCAACTACTGCTGGCACTTCTAGTCAGTCTAGTTCTCGGTTTGGCACTTACTTGGACCTACAAATATCGGACCCTCTACACCAGAGAATTTGCTATCAGCTTGACTCTGCTTCCCTGCCTTATGACCTTGGTTATTTTTCTGGTCAATGGGAGCTTGGGTACGTCAATTGCTGTAGCCGGAACCTTTAGTTTGATTCGTTTCCGTTCTGCAACGAGTGGTTCAAGAGAACTGATTGCGATTTTCCTAGCCATGATTATCGGTTTGGCTTGTGGAACAGGCTATCTCTTCCTGGCCATTCTCTTCACACTCTTTATCTTGGGCGTTTGGTTCCTTTTGGAGAATCAACAAGTTAAATCTGACAATCAACGCCGTAGACTTTTGACAATCACGGTAACTAATCAAGAGAAGATTCAAGATGCTATCCAATCTGCTCTTGACCAATTCTGCTCAGAAGTTGACATGATTACGATCAATAGCACAAATGCAGGGGACAACCTTAGCATTGTCTATGAAGTCGAGCTAAAAACAGAGGTCGATGATTTCCAAGTGACTAGCTATCTTACACAAAATATTGATCAATGCGATGTGGCATTGACTAAAAAAGCTAAAAAGAGAAAAAATCTCTAAAGACGAAAAACGAGGCTGGGATAAAAATTCCGACCTCGTTTTTTGCTAGCAATAAGTTTTTGACACTGAGACTGATTAGGCTTTCCAATTCCAAAGAGTTCTTTTGAAAAAGACTTCATCTTCTCTATCTCAACCTTTAATTTCCTTTAACTGGAATTTCTTTGATAACTCGTGCTGGGTTGCCTGCCAGAACGACATTATCGCCAAAAGATTTAGTAATGACAGCTCCTGCTCCTGCAACAACGTTATCACCTAGTGTAACACCTGGAAGGACAATAACCCCACCACCTGCCCAGAAGTTCTTGCCAATTGTAATTGGTTTTCCAAATTCTAAACCTGAATTTCGTTCATCTGGATCCAGCGGATGAAGAGGTGTTAAAAACTGACAATTAGGACCAATCATGGCATTATCACCAATGGTAATAGGACAAACATCCAACATGGTTAAATTCCAATTGGAATAAAAATTTTCTCCCAGATGAATATTGACCCCGTAATCTACCATCAAGCGAGTGTTGATGTAGAGATTTTCACCAGTAGAACCAAACCATCCTTTGATTATTTCCATACCTTTTACTGGGTCGACCTCTTCATTAAAGGAGGCTTGCTTTTGTCGTGCTGTTTGTGCTAGAGCACGAAGTTCTGGGTCGAATGGGTGATAGGGTTCTCCCGCGATCATTTTTTGATATTCTGTTTTCATGTTATTTCTTTCTTGCTTGTTTTAGATGATTGTAGCATAGTTTTGAATCTAGAGCAAATTATAGTGAAATGAAATAAAATCAGAACAAATTTACTAGAGCAGTTAAGTCAATTTCTAGCATTTTTTAGAATTCACAGTGTACTGTTTTGTATTTGATCTACTATAAAACACAAGTCTAACCTTAAATAAAAAAAGCGAGCAAAGCTAGTTTTCTGACAATCAGAATTCTGCCTTGTTCGCTTTTTTATCTAGTGGATCCTTCTTAAAAATCTATAGTAAATGATTAATCTTTTCATCTCAGATCTTAAGTAACATCTACTTATTCACTTACTTCAACAGTCTCAACGACTTCTTCTACAGTCGTATCTACTGAAACTTCTTCTTGAGAAGATGCTAGGTAAGACTCTTCATTGATAGCTTGTGGTTCAAGGTTTCGGTAACGTGCCATACCTGTACCAGCTGGGATAATCTTACCGATGATAACATTTTCCTTAAGTCCAAGGAGATGGTCTTTCTTACCACGGATAGCCGCATCTGTAAGGACACGAGTTGTTTCCTGGAAGGAAGCCGCTGACAAGAAACTATTTGTTTCAAGTGAGGCTTTGGTAATTCCCATAAGGACTGGACGACCTGTCGCTGGTACTCCACCTGCGATGAGAACGTCCTTGTTAGCATCTGTAAAGTCATTGATGTCCATAAGAGTTCCCATGAGAAGATCTGTATCTCCTGGATCCATAACACGAACTTTACGGATCATTTGACGAACCATTACCTCAATGTGTTTGTCACCGATTTCTACCCCTTGGCTACGGTAAACTTTTTGTACTTCACCGAGGAGGTAAGTTTCAACTGACAAGACATCACGTACAGCAAGGAGACGTTTTGGTTGGATTGAACCTTCTGTCAATGCTGCACCACGAGAGACTTGGTCCCCAACTTCAACACGCATACGAGCTGTAAATGGTACCACGTATTCGCCTTCTCCAGTTTCACCTTTAACGAAGACTTTCTTAGTACGAGTTGATGCATCTTCTTCGATAGCGGTAACTTGTCCTTTGACCTCTGTGATAACCGCTTCCCCTTTAGGATTGCGGGCTTCAAAGATTTCTTGGACACGAGGAAGACCCTGAGTGATATCGGTATTTGAGGCAACCCCACCCGTGTGGAAGGTACGCATTGTAAGCTGTGTACCAGGTTCCCCGATAGATTGGGCAGCGATTGTACCAACTGCTTCACCGACTTCGACCGCATCACCAGTCGCCAAGTTGATACCGTAACAGTGACGGCAGACACCATGACGAGTGTTACATGTAAATACAGAGCGGATAGTCACTTCTTCCACACCAGCATTGACAATTTCACGCGCCTTGTCTTCTGTGATCAATTCATTTGGACCAATGATAACTGCACCAGTTTCTGGATGTTTAACAGTTTTCTTAGTATAACGACCATTGAGGCGCTCTTCAAGAGACTCGATCATCTCTTTTCCTTCTGCAATAGAGCGGATCAAGAGACCACGATCTGTTCCACAGTCGTCCTCACGGATGATAACGTCTTGGGCAACGTCAACCAAACGACGAGTCAAGTAACCTGAGTCGGCTGTCTTAAGGGCCGTATCGGTCATACCTTTACGAGCACCGTGAGTTGAGAAGAACATTTCGAGTACTGACAAACCTTCGCGGAAGTTTGAAAGGATTGGCAATTCCATGATACGTCCGTTCGGAGCAGCCATCAGACCACGCATACCGGCAAGCTGTGAGAAGTTTGAGATGTTACCACGGGCTCCAGAGTCCATCATCATAACGATAGGGTTCTTAGGATCTTGGTTAGCAATCAAACGTTTTTCAAGTTTTTCACGGGCAGCACGCCATTCAGCTGTTACAGCATTGTAGCGCTCGTCGTCCGTAATCATACCACGACGGAATTGTTTTGTGATTTGTTCTACACGTTTGTGTGATTCTTCAATGATTTCAGCCTTGTCATCAACGACTGGGATATCGGCAATACCCACTGTCAATCCTGCAAGAGTTGAGTGGTGGTAACCGAGGTTCTTCATGCGGTCAAGTAGGGCAGAAGTTTCTGTCGTACGGAAACGTTTGAAGATTTCAGCGATGATATTTCCAAGGTTTTTCTTCTTGAATGGAGGGTTAAGTTCAAGATTGCTGATTGCTTCCTTGATATCTCCACCAAGTGGCAAGAAGTATTTAGCTGGAACGCCTTCTGTCAAGTTGGCATTGTTTGGTTCTTGCAAGTATGGTAGACCCTCTGGCATGATGTCGTTGAAGAGGATTTTACCAACTGTTGTAAGCAAGACTTTATGTTTTTGCTCTTCTGTCCATGGTTTGTTGAGGCTGTCTGTTGCAATACCAACACGTGAGTGGAGGTGAACATAACCATTGCGGTAAGCCATGACTGCTTCGTCACGATCTTTGAAGACCATTCCTTCACCTTCACGACCAGCTTCTTCCATGGTCAAGTAGTAGTTACCCAAAACCATGTCCTGAGATGGAGTAACAACTGGTTTACCATCTTTAGGGTTCAAGATGTGCTCAGCAGCGAGCATGAGGATACGAGCTTCTGCTTGGGCTTCTTCTGAAAGCGGTACGTGGATGGCCATTTGGTCCCCGTCAAAGTCGGCATTGTAGGCTTCACAGACAAGTGGATGCAAGCGAAGGGCTTTACCGTCAATCAAGACAGGTTCAAAGGCTTGGATACCCAAACGGTGAAGGGTCGGTGCGCGGTTCAAAAGCACTGGGTGTTCTTTGATAACTTCTTCGAGGATATCCCAGATACGCTCATCTCCACGTTCTACCAAGCGTTTAGCCGCTTTAACGTTTTGCACGATATCACGTGCAACGATTTCACGCATGACAAATGGTTTAAAGAGCTCGATAGCCATTTCACGTGGCACACCACATTGGTACATCTTAAGAGTTGGACCAACGGCGATAACAGAACGTCCTGAGAAGTCAACACGTTTACCGAGCAAGTTTTGACGGAAGCGTCCTTGTTTACCTTTGAGCATGTGGCTCAATGATTTCAGTGGACGGCTACCTGGTCCTGTAATTGGACGACCACGACGACCATTGTCAATCAAAGCGTCAACCGCTTCTTGAAGCATACGCTTCTCATTTTGAACGATGATACCTGGTGCGTTCAACTCAAGCAAACGAGCCAAACGGTTGTTACGGTTGATAACACGACGGTAAAGGTCGTTCAAGTCAGATGAGGCAAAACGGCCACCATCCAACTGCAACATTGGACGAAGATCTGGTGGAATAACCGGAAGGATGTTAAGAATCATCCATTCAGGTTTATTTCCAGACTTGTAAAAGGCATCCAAAACATCCAAACGACGGATGGCTTTGATACGTTTTTGTCCAGTTGCTGTCTTCAATTCTTCTTTGAGTTCAGCAATTTCTTTTTCAAGATCTACTTGTTTCAAGAGGTCTTGGATAGCTTCGGCACCCATTTTAGCAACGAATGATCCGTAGCCATATTCACGCAAGCGCTCACGATATTCACGCTCTGTCATGATAGATTTGTGCTCAAGTGGTGTATCCTTTGGATCAATCACCACGTAAGCAGCAAAGTAGATTACTTCCTCGAGGGCACGAGGGCTCATATCAAGGGTCAAGCCCATACGGCTTGGAATTCCCTTGAAATACCAGATATGAGATACAGGAGCTTTCAACTCGATGTGTCCCATACGTTCACGACGAACTTTTGTACGCGTTACTTCAACACCACAACGGTCACAAACAATCCCTCTGTAACGAATACGTTTGTACTTACCACAAGCACATTCCCAGTCTTTTGTAGGACCAAAGATGACTTCGTCGAATAGTCCTTCACGTTCTGGTTTCAACGTACGGTAATTGATTGTTTCAGGTTTTTTGACTTCTCCATAAGACCATGAACGGACTTTACTTGGAGAAGCTAGTGTGATTTGCATACTTTTAAAACGATTTACGTCAACCACTATTTCTTCCCTTTCTATTCTAAGTGAGCTACTTATTCTTGTTCAGTAGCTTCTTCTGTTGCTTCCGCTTTTGCACCTTCTTCAGCTTCAAAAGCAGCTTTTGCTTCTTCAGCAGCTTTTTTACGTGCTTTTTCAAGGTCATCTACGTGGATGACATCTTCGTCCATGCCCTCGTCAAGATCACGAAGTTCAACTTCTTGATCATCTTCGTCAAGGACACGCATGTCAAGACCAAGTGATTGCAATTCTTTAACAAGAACTCGGAAGGATTCTGGAACACCTGGTTTTGGAATTGGTTTTCCTTTTGTAATAGCTTCATAGGCTTTCAAACGTCCGTTGATATCGTCAGACTTGTAAGTCAAGATTTCTTGAAGGACATTTGATGCACCATAGGCTTCAAGCGCCCAAACCTCCATCTCACCGAAACGTTGTCCACCAAACTGAGCTTTACCTCCGAGTGGTTGTTGGGTAACGGTTGAGTATGGTCCGACTGAACGAGCGTGCAATTTATCATCAACCATGTGGTGGAGTTTGATCATGTACATGACTCCAACTGACACACGGTTATCAAATGGTTCACCAGTACGTCCATCGTAAAGGATCGTCTTGGCATCGCTATCCATACCTGCTTCTTTAACAGTTGACCAAAGATCTTCTGAACTTGCTCCGTCAAAGACTGGTGTTGCGATGTGAATACCAAGGGTGCGAGCTGCCATACCAAGGTGGAGCTCCATAACCTGACCGATATTCATACGTGATGGCACCCCAAGTGGGTTCAACATGATGTCGACTGGAGTTCCGTCTGGAAGGTAAGGCATGTCTTCTACAGGAACGATACGAGATACAACCCCTTTGTTTCCGTGACGTCCGGCCATCTTATCTCCAACCTTGATTTTACGTTTTTGAGCGATGTAAACACGAACCAGCATGTTAACACCTGATTGCAACTCATCTCCATTTGCACGTGTGAAGATCTTAACATCACGAACAACTCCATCGGCACCGTGTGGTACACGAAGGGAAGTGTCACGAACTTCACGAGATTTGTCTCCGAAGATAGCGTGCAAGAGACGCTCTTCAGCTGAAAGATCTTTTTCACCCTTAGGTGTTACTTTACCTACAAGGATATCCCCTTCTTTAACCTCAGCACCGATACGGATAATACCCATTTCGTCAAGGTCTTTAAGGGCATCTTCACCAACGTTTGGAATTTCACGAGTGATTTCTTCAGGCCCAAGCTTTGTATCGCGAGTTTCTGATTCGTATTCTTCAAGGTGGACAGATGTGTAGACATCGTCTTTGACCAAGCGTTCGCTCATGATAACGGCATCCTCGAAGTTGTAACCTTCCCATGTCATGTAGGCAACGATTGGGTTTTGTCCAAGCGCCATTTCTCCATTTTCCATAGAAGGTCCATCTGCGATAAAGTCGCCTTTTTCTACAACGTCACCAACTTTAACAAGCGTACGTTGGTTGTAGGCAGTACCTGAGTTTGAACGACGGAATTTTTGGATATGGTAAACATCCAATGAACCATCTTCACGACGAACTTCTACCTTGTCAGCATCGGCATAAGTAACTTTACCATCATACTGAGCAATTACAGCCGCTCCAGAGTCATGGGCTGCTTGATATTCCATACCAGTACCAACGTAAGGTGCTTTTGGATCAATCAATGGTACAGCCTGACGTTGCATGTTGGCACCCATGAGGGCACGGTTGGAGTCATCGTTTTCCAAGAAAGGAATACATGCTGTCGCAACGGCAACTACCTGTTTTGGAGAAACGTCCATGTAATCAACACTTGAAGCTGGGTATTCTTGGTTAACCCCTTGGTGACGTCCCATGACAACTTTTTCAGCAAAAGTGCCATCTGCGTTCAATTTAGAGTTAGCCTGTGCTACTGTGTACTCATCTTCTTCATCGGCTGTCAACCAAACGATTTCGTTAGTTACTTTTCCAGTTTCACGATCAACCTTGCGATATGGTGTTTGAATGAAACCATACTTGTTGAGGTGCCCGTATGAAGACAAGTTGTTGATCAAACCGATGTTTGGTCCCTCAGGTGTCTCGATTGGACACATACGACCATAATGAGTGTAGTGCACGTCACGCACTTCATATCCAGCGCGGTCACGTGTCAAACCACCAGGTCCTAAGGCAGACAAACGACGTTTGTGTGACAACTCAGAAAGCGGGTTGTGTTGGTCCATGAACTGTGACAATTGAGAAGAACCAAAAAATTCTTTGATTGCTGCAGTTACTGGACGGATATTGATAATTTGTTGTGGTGTTAGTACTTCGTTATCTTGAACAGACATACGTTCACGAACGTTACGTTCCATACGTGAAAGTCCAAGACGCACTTGATTGGCAAGCAATTCACCAACAGCACGAATACGACGATTTCCAAGGTGGTCGATATCATCCACACGACCAATACCTTCTGCTAAGTTGAGGAAGTAGCTCATCTCAGCCAAGATATCTGCAGGCGTTACGATACGAACCTTGTCATCTGGATTTGCATTACCGATGATAGTTACAACACGGTCTGGATCAGTTGGTGCAACAACCTTGAATTTTTGAAGAACAACTGGCTCTGTTACTACAGCAGCATCATTTGGAATGTAGACAATCTTGTTCAAATCGCCATCCAAATGGCTTTCAATGCTCTCAATCACGCTACGAGTCATGATTGTTCCAGCTTCTACCAAGATTTCACCAGTTTCAGGGTCTACCAATGGTTCAGCAATTGTTTGGTTAAGCAAACGTGTTTTAACATTGAGTTTTTTATTGATTTTGTAGCGACCAACTGCAGCCAAGTCATAACGACGTGGGTCGAAGAAACGAGCTACAAGCAAGCTACGTGAGCTTTCAGCAGTCTTAGGCTCACCTGGACGAAGGCGTTCGTAAATTTCTTTCAAGGCTTCGTCTGTACGAGAGTCCATTGGGTTCTTGTGAATATCTTTTTCAACAGTGTTACGAACAAGATCGCTGTCACCAAAGATATCAAAGATTTCATCATCGCCTGAGAAACCAAGCGCACGAACCAAGGTCGTAAATGGAATCTTACGAGTACGGTCGATACGAGTGTAGGCGATGTCTTTTGAGTCGCTTTCAAGTTCCAACCAAGCTCCACGGTTAGGAATAACAGTTGAACCGTAACCCACTTTACCATTTTTGTCTACCTTGTCATTAAAGTAAACACCTGGAGAACGCACCAACTGTGATACGATGATTCGTTCACCACCGTTGATGATGAAAGTACCCATCTCAGTCATGATTGGGAAATCACCAAAGAATACTTCCTGTGTCTTGATTTCGCCAGTTTCTTTGTTAATCAAGCGGAAGGTTACAAAGATAGGTGCTGAGTAGCTAGCATCGTGGATACGAGCCTCTTCAAGCGTATATTTAGGTTCTTTGATTTCGTAGCCAACAAATTCCAACTCCATTGTGTCTGTGAAGTTTGAAATTGGCAATACATCTTCAAACACTTCCTTCAGACCATGGTCTAGGAAATCTTTGAATGAATCAGTTTGAATTTCAATCAAATTTGGTAAGTCAAGAACTTCTTTGATTCTTGAAAAACTACGACGGGTACGATGTTTCCCGTATTGAACGTCATGTCCTGCCAAGATGATTCTCCTTTTTAAATAAAGTTCCAAGCTTAGTGATCTAAGCTAGTAATTATCGTTAGATGGTTCTAAAAACCCTATCAACTTATCCCCCTCGACTAATTTTCAGAATCTTTAAATCTTTGTTACAAAGGTCGAAAAAACTGAAAAAAAGCACAAAAAGAGCAGCTAAATCCGACTTTTTCAGGAGATTTAACTGCTGTGAGCCTTGTCCGGACAATATTTCAGACAAAACCTACGACAAATGATTATTCATATTATACCTAATTTTCTTTGATTTTTCAAGGGTTTAAAATATTTTTCTCTTCCTCTAATCCGTTAATTATCTATATCTTTCTTTGAAAAATCAAGTCCATATTTAGGAAAACGCTTGCCTTAACTATTCCCTCATGCTATACTGTTATTGAAATTAATAGACAGGAGACATTTTATGAAAACAGCTAAAACCACTGTTACAATCGTTTCTGCACTTGCATCTGTCATCTTATTGACCAGCTGCGCCACAAAATCCACAGAAACACAAACATCCGCTAATAACTCATCTGACAATCAGATTACAATGACTTACGACCAACTACGGTCTAGAGAAAATACCATGTCAACTCTCTGGTATCAAAAAGCGGCCGAAACAAAAGCCTTGTATCTACAAGGCTATAATGTTGCTACAGATCGTCTAAAGGAATTACTGAAAACAGAATCAGACAAGCCTTATTCGATTGTTTTGGACTTGGACGAAACGGTCCTAGATAACAGTCCTTATCAAGTTCAAAATGTCAAAGATGGAACAGCATTCACACCTGAAAATTGGGATGTTTGGGTCCAAAAAGCTGCAGCAAAAGCCGTCCCAGGTGCTAAAGATTTTCTTCAGTTTGCCGATCAAAACGGTGTCCAAATCTACTATATTTCTGACCGTTCAGTCGACCAAGTAGATGCTACCATTAAAAATCTAGAAAGCGAAGGTATTCCTGTACAAGGACGTGATCACCTCATGTTCCTAGAAAGTGGTGTAAAATCCAAAGAAGGTCGTCGACAAGCGGTTCAAGAAAAGACAAATCTTGTGTTACTATTTGGTGATAACCTTGTAGACTTTGCAGATTTTTCTAAGACTTCTGAAGCTGATCGTGACAAACAACTTGAAGAATTGCAAAAAGAATTTGGTGAAAAATTCATCATCTTCCCAAATCCAATGTATGGATCATGGGAAACAGCAGTTTACGGTGGTAATAAACTAGATGCCAAGGGACAAGTAGAAGAACGCGAAAAGGCTTTACAAGGCTTTGACAAGTAATGAAAACTTGGTATTCAATAAGGCCATAAGTACAAAAAGAAGTGCAAAAGCTCTTTAACTGACAAAACTCAAAAAAGCGGACAAGAGAGGATTCTGATAACCAGAAAACTTTCCTGTTCGCTTTTATCATGTGAATCGTATCTTAATGAGCCAACATTTCTTGGGCGATTTCTTGACCAGATAAATTCTCTGGATAGTAGGTTGCCCAGTTATCCATTTCTTCAAAGAGGGCTTCCTGGCTAGTGCCTCCAAAGAAGATATGGAAATGCTCTGCCTTGACTGGTGCGATATTGTGGTCGCTAAACTGAACATACTTAAATTGTCCAGCATCCGCATCTGTCGCTTCAAAGAGATAACGAACTCCTCGATTCCCTTTCTTATAAGTCAAAATTTTCTTGCCGACATACTTGTATGTATATTTCTTACTTTGATCACCTTGGATGAATTCCATAGTGTTATCCGTGATATTAATCTTAGATACATCGGTTTGATAGCCCTTTTGATAGTAGGCTTTGTATTCATCCTTGGTCATTTTACCAGTCAATTTAGCCTTGTAGTCAAAGACTTGATCTAGAGTACCATCTTCAAGGAAAGGATAGACTGACTGCCAGTTGCCAGCATAGTCACTTAAGGTACGATCCTTGACATCTGTATCCTCAAAGTAACCATTTTGAACGGTTTTAGTTTCCTCTGCTTTTTCTGGTTCAATTTCTGCCCCTGCCTGGTCAGTTGTTTGCTTGAGGGCCTTGAGATTTTTCTCCATGACAGAGATATAGTTTTCTCCAGCTTTCATGTCCTCTTCGGTCAAGCTTTCCAGAGGATTCAGAACGTCTAACTTAACTCCTGTTTCTTTTGAGAGAGTATTAGCTAGGGCTTGTGAGGCATTTTCTTCAAAGTAGATATAAGAAATCTTGTTTTTCTTGATATATTCGGTCAATTCTGCCAAGCGGCTTGCTGAAGGCTCCGCATCTGGGGAAAGACCTGAGATAGAAACTTGATTGAGTCCGTAGTCTAAAGCTAAGTAACGAAAGGCAGCGTGTTGAGTCACAAAACTCTTTTGTTTTGCACTAGAAAGTCCTTCAGTATAGGCCTTGTCCAAGGCTTGTAGTTTTTCGATATAGGCAGCTGCATTTTGCTCGAAAGTCGCCTTCTTATCTGGATAGTCAGCTGAAAGACTATCACGAATGTACTCTACAAGCTTAATGGCACGCGCAGGAGACAACCAAACATGAGGGTCATACTCGTGATGATGACCTTCTTCACCGTGATCATGGTCTTCCTCTTCTTCACTTCCTGGAAGAAGCAACATATCACCAGTCGCCTTGATTGTTTTTACTTTTTTCGCATCTAGTGAATCTAAAAGCTTGGGAACCCATGTTTCCATGTTCTCATTTTCATAAACAAAGGCATCAGCGTCTTGGATTTTAGCAACTGCCTTAGGCGATGGTTCATAATCATGTGGTTCTGTCCCTGCCCCAATCAAGAGCTCGACATTGGCTGTATCGCCTGCTACTTGTTTGGTAAATTCGTAGACAGGATAGAAAGTTGTGACAATATTTAATTTTCCGTCTGCCTGTTTTTGATTGGAACAAGCGACTAAGAATAGTGTCACAAGACTTGCCAAAAATAGGCCTAGTTTTTTCATTTTCTTCTCCTATTTGATAAAACGTTTGAGTAAGCTGACTAACAAAAAGACAACTACAAAGATAATGGTAATACTTGCACTCGGTGGTGTTTCTGCATAATAGGATATATAAAGTCCTGCCACCATACCTAGAAAACCAATAACGCTGGCAAGAATCATCACCGAACTAAAGTTCTTCCCTAAACGCAAAGCAATACTTGCTGGCAAGACCATGATAGTTGATACCAAAAGTGCTCCCGCAGCTGGGATCATGAGAGCAATAGCCACACCCGTTACCATATTAAAGAGAATTGACATGGTACGCACTGGAAGACCATCGACAAAAGCTGTATCCTCGTCAAAAGTTAGAATATACATGGGTCTTAAAAAGAGGAAGGTCAGGATTAAAACAACCGCTGCAATGATAAAGAGCCCAATTACCTGCTCTTGACTGATAGTCACGATAGAACCAAAGAGGTATTGGTCCAAACTCATAGAGCTAGAACTCTTCCCCTTACTCATAACAATGAGTGAAACTGCAAGTCCTGTAGACATGAGAATAGCTGTCCCAATCTCCATAAAGCTCTTGTAAACCGTACGGAGATACTCAAGGAATACAGCCGCAATCAAGACAATGACAATGGTTGAGATGGTTGGAGAAATCCCCAAAACCAAACCAAAGGCCACCCCTGAAAGCGAGACGTGACTGAGAGTATCACTCATAAGGCTCTGACGACGCAAGATGAGGAAGGTTCCCAGTACTGGCGAAAAGAGACTCATGGCAATAACTGCCAAAAAGGCCCGTTGCATAAAATCATAAGAAAATAGATTAAGCATGGTCCACCTCCTGGTCATTTTCATGGACATTGAAACAACGCCATGGCGAATTTTGGTCACGAACAAGGTGGATATTGCGATCTGCGTAATCCTTGACTTCTTCAGGATCGTGAGTAATCATCAAAACAGCCTTGCCATGATGGTGGGCACTATGGTGCATGAGCTCATAAAATTCATTCTTGGTACCTGCATCCATCCCTGTTGTCGGCTCATCCAAGATAAAGATATCTGGATCTGAAGCAAACATACGTGCAATGACCGCTCTTTGCTTTTGCCCACCAGAGAGAGAACCAATGCGTTTATCCCGATGTTCCCACATACCAACTGAGTTTAAACTAGCCTTAATGTGTTCTTCATCATGGGCATTCAAACGACGGAACCAGCCCTTTCTTGGGTAGCGACCTGATTTGACAAACTCATAAACAGTACTTGGAAAGCCCGCATTAAAACTGGCGATCTGCTGGGGAAGGTAGGCAATTCTTAATTTTTTCCCATGAATATTTGTCTTTGAGATGGTTACTTTTCCAATTCTCGGTTGTAAAATACCTAGACTGGCCTTGATAAGAGTGGTCTTTGCTGCTCCATTTTCCCCAGTAAGGGTGACAAATTCCCCACTATCAACACTGTAATTGATGTGCTCAAGCACAGGTTCCTTGTCATAATAGAAGGACAAATCCTCTACTGTGATGTATCTCATTACTTGATTTCTCCTACTAAAGCAGTTAAAAACCGCTGGATAATTTTTTGTTCGTTTGGTGTGAACTGAGTGGCAACCTGCTCATAAGTTGAGAGGGTATGTTCATGATGATGGTGGTGTTCCTCAGCAATCGGTCGAGCCAAGTCTGTCAATTGATAGAAGACAACGCGAGCATCCTTAGGATCCTTAGATGTCTCCAACATCCCCTCCTTAATCAGGGATTTGATAGCCTTTGTAACGGCAGCTTGACTAACATTGAGACGACGCGCCAACTCAGAGTTGGTGAGCGACTCCTCTGATAAAAGCATGAGAATATGCTCCTGGGTATTGGTCAAGGCTACATCACTGGTACAATGACCAATGAGAATTTCATGCTGATTTTCCGCCTTGAGAATAATCTCATTTAAAAAATGATCGATATCTTTTGCCAACTGTCTCATGATTTGCTCCTTTCTCAGAACGGAATTTCTATAAATACAAGGTTTTCATACTCTTCAAAAATCAAATTCAAACCACGTCAGCTTCGTCTTGGCGTACTCAAGTACAGCCTGCGTCTCGCTTCCTAGTTTGCTCTTTGATTTTTATTGAGTATCACACCATTCCTTTACTAGTTAAGTATATCACATCCAAGCAAGGAGTCAAGAAAAAAGATGAAAACACCTGAGATGTTTTCATCTTTTAGAATTATTTTTCTTGTTTACGGCTAGTCCAGAGGGCTGTCGCTCCAAGAATCATACCCAATAGCATCATGAAAATAGATTGTTCACTACCTGTATTTGGAAGTAGTTTCTCTGAGACTACTGTTTTCTTAGCAAACTTATCTGCAACCTTATAATCAACTTTTACAGTAGAAGGTTGAGTCGGTTTTGTTGCTTGGTCTTCTACTGGTTTAGCTGGATCTTGCTCTTTACCTTCTTCAGGAAGTTTAAATGTTTTTGAGTCCACAGAAATCGTGCGTGAGTTTGGATTTACCTTTTCATACTGAATCAAATCAGCTGTTTTAAGGTAGTCTTCAAAGGCAGCATCCATTGAAGGCCCTTCTTCTCTAGCTCCACCAAGCATGGTATAACCATCACCACCTGCTGCAAGGAAGTCATTGGTTGCTAGGTAGTAGACTTTAGCCAAATCTAGTTTTTCATAAAGACCAGTCGCACGATTCTTAACTTGAATAGCCAAGACACGTTTGCCTGCAGCTAGGTTTGTATCGTAGTAGACCTTGGCTCCTGAAATCTGTAAGAATCCACCACTTGGTTCTAGCAATGGTTGACCATTTTCATCCAAGACAGTTTTTCCTGCCTTATCAACCTGCAAGATAGAGCCGAGTGATTTTTCAAACATATCCAGAACTTGCTGACCAGTTACTTGAATTTGTGAGATTGTGTTCCCAAATGGTAGAACCGCAATGACATTTCCTTTTGTAATTGGCTTATCTTTGGCAATCGTTTCACGCAAGCCTCCACCATTTGTTACAGCGATATCTGTTGGATGACTAAATCCTGTTTGACCATACTGGTAGAGAGAATCTGCGACGACATTTCCAAGGTTTGTCTCGCGGACACGGACATTTTCACGGTCACCGTTCAATTCAACTGGACTATTTGAAACAACCTCTATAGCATTTTCAGCGTCATACTTTTGTTTGATGTCCTTGACAAGTTTTTCAATTTTTGGATTAGCTTCCAATTTCTTAGCATCTGCAGCTGCAATGAGTGAAGGATTCCCCAATAATTGGCGAGATTTGTATGTGATTTTACCAACGTTATGGAGATAGCTTCCTGTCTGGTTGTAAGTCACATTGTCACCATAAGTAGTCGATTCTACTGTATGAGAGTGACCATCAATAACAGTGACACGCTTACCTTTCAAAAGAGGATTTTTTGAAAGTGCTTCTGCAAGTGTTGAACCGCGCCATTCTACTGGTGTTGTTGTATCAACTCCCAAGTGAGCAAGGACAACATAGTGTTTGTAGTCTTTGCCTTCTGCCAAGGCTTTAGCTTGAATTTCTTCGATAACCTTGTTAACCTCTGCAATAGGCTCTGTAAAGGTTACACCTGTAACATTTTTAGGGTGGGTCTTAGTAGCTGTTTCAGGCGTTGTTACACCGATGACGACAAATTCATCACCTTCAACATCCTTATTCTTATCAACAATTGTTGCCGCTTCAAATAAACGAGCTCCATTCACATAAGTATTTGAGCTAAGCAGTGGGAAGTTCAAAATTTCTTTATATTTTTTAGCTTCGTCAAATTCAAAGTCGAACTCATGATTTCCTACAGCCATAGCATCGTAACCCATCTCATTTAGGATTTTGGCACGAGCTTCACCCTTTGTAGAGTTTGAAATCGGTAAACCTTGGAAAGCATCACCTGCATCCACCACTAGAGTCGTTTGTTTGCCCTTTTCGCGCTCCTTCTCAATAACTGTAGCGAGTTTGGCATCTCCGATTACTCCTTTTTCTTCTACGATACGACCATGAACGTCATTGGTATGCAAGATAACAGTATCTTGTTCTTCTTTTTGAGGTGCAGCTTCTTCAGCTGGCGTTGCCGGACTTGTAACAACCTCAGGAGTCGCTGTCACTACTGGTGCTTCTGTAGTGCTCACAACTTCTGTAGCTTCTGAAGAACTAGTATTTTCTTCAGCATAGACCTGTCCAGCTAAAAAGGCTGGAGCTAATAGGGCTGTCGATAGGACAGGCAACAAAAAACGTTTATTCATATTGAAATCCCTTTCTCTTCTTTCTTCTACCATTATACGCTATTTAGCATCATTTTAAAACTTTTAACCTTTTTTAGGGCAAGCTATCTGACATTTCATAAAAAAGTCTGAACAAAAAGTTCAAACTCCTTTTCTATATTATTGAAAATCTTTAATATTCCCATCGTAATTTGCCCAATCCTGGCTAAAGAAGCGGTCATTCATTTGGTAACTAGGAGCTGTTGTCGGATTGCTCAAAAAGGGATTTACCACCTTATCAAACGCCAACCAGCCCAACCAACCGATATGAATCGTATCCTTAACAAAGTAGGGATCTCCACCATTTTTTGAAAAGTCAGCGATATTGGTGAAACCCTGACTTTCCAACTGGTAACGAATTTTTTCAATAGAGTGTTGATACATTTCTTCGCTCAAACCTGTATAGTTCATCCATTTTTGATTGACAGGTTGAAAGACAAAGAGCACATTAACCTTAGACTTGGCAAATTGATCAAGTACTAGCTGCAAATCATTGTACTCAGTTGATTGGAGAAAGTTATAATTCTTTTGATAGCCTTCTAAATTTTTTAAGTCCTTCTTAAGTTGAGTGGTATAAAAATGGTTATCCATCCCCAAATCATTATTGGTCGTATTTTCTTCTGCATCCTTACGTGCAATATTTTCCAATTCTTCATAAGAAAATTGGTCTGGGAGACTGCTCAAATATTTTTCAATATGATCTTTGTACTTTAATCGACCATGAATGGAGAATTGACCAAAAAGAGCAGCTTGTCTTTCATTGAACTCGGCAGAGAGATTAACCATCGTTTGATCAAAGTCTGACAATTGTTCATTATTGGCCAGCTTCTCAACAATCCCCTTCATCGGTACTCTTGGATTTTTCTTCAAGAGTCTAGTGGCCGCATATTGAGCAGCCAGATCTCCGGATTGATTTTCCAAAAAGGCCGTCAACTGGTCATTGTTAAAAAAGCTTTGAAAAGTAGGCGCATCATGCTCCTCTTTTGTAAACCATTGTGGAGAGATTACAAATACCGCTTGTTTGTTTTCAAGCTCAGATGTGATTTGTTGTAGTCCAAAGTACTGACTAAGAGAAGCTGCTCCTGCCTGCCCCATAAAATAAGGACGATAGGAGCGATTATACTTTTCAGCTAATACTCCTGGATGCATGCTATCAAAACGAATCCATTCACTCGAACCCAAAAAGGGTATAAAACGCATATCAGGATCCGTAAGAGCTCTTACTTTTTGACTTCTTTCCTTAAAGCTTTCTGCACTTATCGAAGCGGCAGAGTATTTTTCCTCCATGAGATTATGACTTGGACTACTTGGATAGAAACAGATAAGAAGGCACACCAGCAAGCCCGCTACAAAGACAGGCCCGAAAATCAGCCACAAGCGTTTAAGCATTCTTTAACTCCGTAATCCCTGCTACGATTTTATTAGCTGTATTCCAGTCATCACGACCAAATTCTGTAACTGGGACACGAATATCAAAGCGGTTTTCGATTTCCACAATTAATTCAACTGTCCCCATACTATCCAAGACACCTGCATCAAAAAGATCCTCATCCATCATGTCAGAAACATCTTCCATAAACAATTCATCAATAATTTCAATAACTTCTGATTTGATATCCATTTTTTAATTCCTTTTATTTTTTAAACCATAAATCATTCAAAAATCCAGAGAAGATTAAGAATGAAACCATCACGACATGGAAGGTTATCACCATGCCAAGCAACTGAACCCAGCGATTCTCAGGCAAGGGAGCTTGCCCTGCTTTCTTACGTTCTTTATTGAGCGTTTTTTTCTTTCGAACCCAAGCATCATTAATGACTAAGCCCACTCCATGAAAGAGTCCGTAGGCGATGTAAAACCAAGTTATCCCATGCCAGAACCCCATAAGGAGCATGTTCAGGATATAGGCGACACTTGAAGTCACATTTCGATTCTTAAAGAGCTTCTTTCTTGTCATCACCATGACCATGCGCATAAAGACAAAGTCACGGAACCAGAAGGATAAACTCATGTGCCAACGATTCCAAAACTCCTTCAAATCCCTTGATAAAAAAGGTTTGTTGAAGTTAATCGGACTACGAATCCCCATCAGATTTGAAATAGCTAGAGCAAACATGGAATAACCCGCAAAGTCAAAGAAGAGCTCCAGACCAAATGTGTACATGACTGCAACTACATAGTAGTTAAAGAAACCGCCTGTTTGTAAAGCTAAATTCTTTAGCGGTGGCAATAAAATCTCGCCTAAAATATGAGCTAGGATAAATTTATACAGAAATCCCCACATGATATACCGAACGGATTCGGCTAGCATATCTAGCAACTCATCGCGCTCTGGTATCGTCTTATAATTTTCATTAAAACATTTGAAACGATCAATAGGACCACTTGAAAATGTTGGCATAAAGAGAAGAAAACGCAAATACTCCCACATCTTCAAATCCTTAATGACTCCATCTCGAAGTTCGATGATGATTCCTACCGAACGAAATGTCAAATAAGAAATTCCCAAAAATCCAAGCAAAGACTGCGTTCCATTGATAGCAGGCTGCACCTTGACAAAGATGATGGGAAGTAACGACAACAGACTAACGAGATAGAAAATCCATTTGCCATCTCGAATTTTTCGATACTGCTTGTAAAAAAGAACCAGTACAATTTGCCAAATTAGATAGATTCCTAAGGCAGCTATTTGATTAGTCTTGCCACCCGTCAACATGGTAACGATAAAGAAGAGACTAACCAGTATTTCATACCAGGCAAAACGTTTTTTGAAAAAAAGACCGATAAAGATTGGCAAGGTAGCAGTAATCACGTACAAAAAGTACTGCGGATTCCCATACGGCTCAATATGAGGCAGCTGTTTCAGGAAATCCATCATCTATTATTCACCTCGTTAATTAATCCTTTGATATCAATCTTGCCATTTGGAGTCAGTGGCAATTCCTCTCTGTAAAGAAATTTAGATGGCATCATGTAAGACATCATAATATCTTCCAAGTCTTCCTTGATAGCTTTCGTGATATCAATTTCGCGCTCAAATTGTTCTTTGACGCCATCTTTTAAGATAACATAGGCCAAGAGATTTTGGACCTTGTGGTCTTTGTTGTAACGTGGAACTGCAACAGCAGATTCAACGTACTTGGATTTGTTCAAGTTTTGAGAGACATCCTCTAGTTCAATACGATAGCCATTAAACTTGATCTGGAAGTCCATCCGTCCACCGTAAAGAAGAAGACCTTCATCTGTCATAGTTCCAACATCTCCAGTGTGGTAGGCTGGCAAACCTTCAAATTCGAAGAAAGCTTCAGCTGTTTTCTCTGGATTATTCATGTAGCCTTTTGAAACAGCTGGACCAGATATGATGATCTCCCCTTGTTCTCCGTTTGGCAGTTTATTGCCCTCTTCATCGATGATAAAGGTTGGTGAATCAGGTTTGGTGTAGCCAATCGGAAGACGTTTCAAGGTTGCCAACATCTCATCTGTAATAGCGACTGCTGACAAAGCAACTGTTGCTTCCGTTGGACCGTAAGCATTGATGATGCGTGCATTTGGGAAACGCTCGCGCAATTTCTGAGCAGTTTTAACTGTCAACTCTTCCCCATCAAAGTAAAAATGGGTAATGCCTGGCATCTTTTCAGCATTGAAATCTTCAGACAACATGGCCATATCTGCAAAAGATGGTGTTGAAGTCCAGATAGAAATTGGAAGTGAAAAGATAGTCGCAAAGAGCTGCTTAAAGTCTTGAGTAATGGCTGATGGGAGGGCAAAAAGCGTTCCTCCAAGAGCCAAGGTCGGTGCCCAGTACATGACAGACAAGTCAAAAGAATAGGGTGGTTGCGCCAACATTTGTGGACGATCTGGCGTCGCAAATTCCTTGTCCGTAATCATCCAGTTGGTAAAGCTGAGCAGATTATCATGCGAAATTTGCACCCCTTTTGGTTTTCCAGTTGTCCCTGAAGTAAAGATGATGTAGTAGTTATCATCTCCTTTTACTGAATGCATGATGGTATAGCTGGAACTTCGAGAAAAGGCTTCATGGACTTGCTCTAAATTCAGTATTGGTATACTTGTCTGCTCTAATGGAAAATCTGAAATAGCAATAATCAAGCTCGGTTCTGCTACTTCTACGATAGCGGAAACTCGTTCTAAGGCTGAATGGCTATCGATGGGAATATAGGCATGACCTGACTTGGTCAGGGCCACAAAGGTAGCCAACATTTCATACTCCTGACCACCAAAAACGACTACTGGAGATTTTTCAGGTAATCCTAGCTGATCAATGGTTGCAGCCAAACCATCTGAATCAGCCTTTAAATCACCATAAGTGTGCTCTTGCCCTAAGACATTGTATACTGGAAAGGTAGGTTGAGTTTGGGCGAAATATTCAATCGCTTCAATCATATCTTTTATCGGCTTATTAGACACGATGATTTTTCTCCTTTAAACTAAAATTCATTGTAAATAAAGCTTCCCTGACTTTGTCCTAGGTAACTAAAAAAGTAAAGCAAACCAAGTAGAACAATAAAATACAGGACCGTTTGTCCTAAAAAAACATAGATTGGTTTCTTTTTATCCATAATTAACTTCTTTTTGTAAATTTTCAATAATTTTATGCAAATATACAATTACTATTTTTTCTTGTTCCCATTTTACCACTTTATTCCCTCTATTTTCAACTGTTTACCATTTTTAGAAAGCACATTTTAGCTTATTTTAAGACAAGTTAAAATATTAATATTTCGCCCCCCAAAAAACAACAAAGTTTGAGAATGGATTCTCAAACTTTGTTACAAATAGCTCTTTTATCTTAGAAAAGTAAGAATACAAGCACGGCCAAGGCTGCACCGATAACAGGTCCCACAACTGGAATCCAGGCATAAGACCAGTCTCCATCTCCCTTGTTTGAAATTGGCAAGATGCTGTGCATGATACGAGGGCCAAGGTCACGAGCTGGGTTCAAGGCATAGCCTGTTGTCCCACCTAGTGATAGACCGATACCGACAATCAAAGTTCCCACTGCAAAGGTTCCGATACCAGGCTGAAGGTCATAAAGCCCCAAAGCAAAGATTGTCAACACCAAAACAAAGGTTCCAAGGATTTCACTGCTCAAGTTAGAAACTGTATCCTTGATGGCTGGACCAGTACTGAAGGTTGCCAGGATATTGCCTGCATTTTCTTCTGCATCATAATGTGGTTTGAATTGCAACCAAACCAAAATCTGACCGAGCATGGCCCCTGCGAACTGGGCTAGGATATAAGGGAATACTGATGCCCAGGGCAGGCCACCTTTTAAGGCCACACCAATGGTCACAGCTGGGTTTAAATGAGCTGGACTGAGCTTGCCAGACACAAAGGCTGCGACAGCAACGGCAATCCCCCAACCCATAGTGATGACAATCCATCCTGAATTGTTACTCTTAGTTTTGGGAAGAACCACACCTGCAACAACACCATTTCCTAGAAGAATCAGGATTAAGGTCCCCAAAAATTCTCCAAATAATTCTTTCATCATATCTTTGTCTCCATTTAAAAGAAGGAGAGAGAAAGCAAGGAACGCTTGTCTCCCTCTCTTCTAGTTTTTCTTAATTTTTTAATTCTGCTAAATCGTTGTTAGCAAGAGCTGCTTCGACATCCGCACGGTAGCCTGCTTTTTCATCTTCTGTCCAGTCATAGAATCGTCCCATTTCATCCAAAACTGGCTCAACGATGCTGTCCAAGCTATCACGCATGAAAAGCATGTGGTTGGTACGACGAAGGAGGAAGTCAACTGGGCTAAGAGCCAACTCATTGCGCATTGCATAGTGAAGAGACAAGGTGTCCGCCAAGCTGAGTCCTGGCGCTTGTTCCAAGCTGTGAGCAAGGGCAAAGACTTTCGGTGCATTTGAACCGTAAAGATTTGCCAGATAGTGAGCTTCCTTGCTATCCAATCCACGTGAAACTCCAAGTTGCGCAAAGGCTTCGATTTCTGAGTCCACATTTGCTGGGTTCAATTCCCCACCTGAAACAGGGTAAGTCTTAGAGTTGATGAGTTTAAAGCTGCGATCAAATTCTGCTTTAAGGATATCAACCACGCGCTCCATAGCCCCTTCAGCCATCTTACGGTAGTCTGTGATTTTACCACCAGCAAGGGTCAAAAGGCCATTGTCATCACGATCCAAGCTCGAACCACGAGAAACTGCAGATGGATCCAAATGTTTCTCAGAGGTACTGCTTTCAAGCTTGCTGACAGCAGACTCAACATCTTCACGCGTTTTTTCTTTCGATAGATAAGCTTCGACAGTCGCAATCAAGGTATTGAAGCTTTCATCGCTAATAGTGCCGTTATTTCCTCCATTGTAGTCAGAAGCGCTATTACCTGCAATCAATGGACGAAGACCTGCCCAGCTGCTTTCGATATCATCAATGGTAATGTTAGCTTCTGGGAAGCGGTTGTTGACAATGCCAAGTAGATAATCTACATCTTCCTGAGTCACTTTTGGATGTTCCAAATCACCTGTGTAGTCTGTATCCGTTGTACCAAAGTAAGTCTTGTTTTCACGTGGGAGAACAAAGACCATACGACCGTCACCCAAACCTGTGTCAAAGTAAACTGGCTGTGACACCTTGATCTTGCTTGAATCCACTACCAAGTGAACTCCCTTAGTTGGACGCATTTGTGAGAATTGTGTTCCCTTATTAGACAAATTGCGCACCTTGTCGCTCCAAGGACCTGTTGTGTTGATCACCAGACGGGCCTTGATTTCAAATACTTGGTCTGTCAACAAATCACGAGCTACAACACCTGTAATCTTGCCACTTTCGTCAAAGAGGAAGCCTTCTGCCTTGACATGGTTGGCAATGAGGGCACCGTCTTGGTTGGCACGTTTGATATTTTCAATCACGAGACGCGCATCGTTGTTACGGAAGTCAAGGTAAACCCCACCTCCTACCAAGCCTTCTTTCTTCAAGTTTGGCTGGCGTTCCAAAACTTCTTCCTTGCTCAAAACTTTGTTAGCAGCTGGCGTGTTATTAACTCCTGCTAAAAGGTCATACAAGTCCATGGCTACTTTGAGACGGAAGAGGCTAAAGGTCGCTCCATCCTCATCGTAAACTGGCAAGAGCATTGGATCTGGTTTTGGAATGTGTGGAGCAATTTGTTGAACCACTGCACGTTCTGAAACCGTATCTGATACTACTTCTACGTCAAATTGCTTAAGGTAACGAAGACCTCCGTGAACCAATTTTGTTGAACGGCTAGATGTTCCTTCTGCGAAGTCCTGCATTTCGATCAAACCAGTTTCAAGACCACTAGCTGCCGCCTGCAAGGCTACACCAGCCCCTGTGATTCCTCCACCGATAATCAAGAGGTCCAGGGTGCGTTCCTGCATTTTTTTAATTGATAATTCACGTGTTTTCTTTGAAAATTCCATATTTACACACTTTCTAACTAAGTCGCTTTATTCTTCCAGTATTAGTCGTCGATTTCCGCAAAGACTTGAGTTGCTTTCACAGCCTTCTTCCAGCCCTTGTAGAGTTGTTCCTTGCGAGATTCGTTCATGGATGGCTCAAAAAGTTCTCCTGTCTCATTCAAGAGTTTCAACTCATCCAAATCCTTCCAGTAGCCTACTGACAAACCTGCTAGGAAGGCTGCTCCTAGAGCAGTTGTTTCCAAGTTTTTGGCGCGTGCGATGTCGATTCCTAAGATGTCCGCTTGGAACTGCATGAGAAAGTTATTCATAGCTGCACCGCCATCCACCTTCAAGACTTGGATAGCTGTCTGAGCATCCACTTGCATGGTATCGATGATATCACGCACTTGATAAGCGATAGATTGCAAGGTTGCCTTGATAAAGTCTTCTTTGCTTGTTCCACGAGTCAAGCCAAAGACAGAACCGCGAGCGTTTTGGTTCCAGTATGGAGCACCTAGTCCTGTAAAAGCTGGAACTACATAAACTTCATCATCATTGTGAGAATCACGAGCGTATTTTTCAGACTCTGGTGAGTTTTCCACCATACGAAGTCCATCACGAAGCCATTGAATGGCACTTCCTGCGATGAAGATAGACCCTTCCAAGGCATAGTAAACCTTGCCGTTGATTCCGTATCCAATCGTTGTCAAGAGGTTATTTTCAGACAACTGCATCTCTTCCCCAGTATTCATAATAATGAAAGAACCTGTTCCATAAGTATTCTTGACCACACCTGGTTCAAAGGCCAACTGTCCAAAGAGGGCTGCCTGTTGGTCCCCAGCCATACCTGAGATTGGCACTTCTCCGCCGTAGAAATGGAATGGAGCTGTCTTACCGTAGATTTCAGAGTTAGAACGAACTTCTGGAAGCATAGCCTTAGGAATGTTGAGAATTTCCAAAATCTCGTCATCCCATTTGAGTTCCTTAATGTTATAAAGCATGGTACGAGCTGCATTTGAGTAGTCCGTCACGTGAGCCGCACCGTCAGTCAATTTCCAAACCAACCAAGTATCGATAGTACCAAAGAGCAATTCTCCTTTTTCAGCTCGCTCTTGGGCTCCTTCTACATGGTCCAAAATCCAACGAACTTTAGTAGCAGAGAAATAAGCATCGATGATCAAACCAGTCTTTTCATGGAATTTTTCCACATAGCCTTTGCTTTTTAGTTGCTCAGCCAAAGGTGCTGTCTGGCGAGACTGCCAAACGATGGCATTATAGATAGGAAGACCTGTCTTTTTATCCCAAACAACTGTCGTTTCACGCTGGTTGGTAATCCCGATAGCTTGGATTTGATTTGGCTTGATACCACTTTCGATAAAAGCCCCAGCGATTACTGACTGGACTGAGTTCCAAATTTCATTGGCATTGTGCTCAACCCAACCTGCTTGTGGAAAGATTTGTGTAAATTCTTTTTGACTTGAACTGACCTTTTCCCCTTTTTTGTTAAAAATAATGGCACGAGAACTGGTAGTTCCTTGGTCAATAGCCATAATGTATTTTTCTTGTGACATGTGCTGTCCTCCTGATAAAGATCTTGAGGTTATTTCCTCTTTACAGTAACTAGTATACAAAATAAAGCGCTTTCTTGTTTATCAAGTTTTTTAAAATTTTAAAAAAAATTGATAAGATTGTGAGAATTTCACAAAAAAGGCCTGGATTCCCAAGCCTTTTAAGCAAATAATATCTGACGAATCGCTGCCAAATCTTCCATATCTAAGTCGTTTTTTAAATAATATACTAGAGTCTGGTCTTTTTTATGAATAGGATTATTGGTCACCAGCAAATCATAGTGCCGACTAGGGTCATAGGCTTCAATGGTAATAAAACGATTGTATTCCAAATAGCGTTTCAAGATAGCAGTCATTCTTGAAAAGACAAGAAAACCCGCTGTTACATCTAGACCAATCCGCATATGATGACCGTCATTTTCTGCCATGTATTCCATCAATTGAAGCAATTCCCAAAGTATTTTTTTATCCAAGTCTGTCCCCTGCTGAAAGGCAGGTAAAGCATGAAAAATCTCCTCTGCTGTCTCTTTAAAATCATGTTCCATCAGCAAATAAGGATGACGATTCTCTAACTGGTACTTATAGCGGTCTTGTAAAATATAGCCCTTGAATAGATAGACTTGGCCACAAAATTGACTCAGTTCATAGGTGACATGGTCTTCCGTATAACCGCCTAGCAAGCCCTTTTTCTTCATTTTTTGAATCAGTTGCGTCAACAAATCTGCCAGCCGCCCTCCAAACCCAAGGATATACTCCATGGTATGTAGGGGCAAAATGCGATGAGAAAGAAGAAAAGAGAAGAAAATCATCATCTCACCATCCTCAGTTCCCAAAGGAATGTGTTGCCCAGCAAAAAAGGACGGTGTCTTTCTCAACAAGCGAAGGTAGAAAATATTGTCAAAATAGCCTCGCATTTTATCTTCTATGACTTGAAATTGACAGGCATTGACACGTAGACGTTGTTGGCTGATATGATTCCACAAAATCAAGTCTAACTTCTGCCCCGAAGACAATTGAGCACCACAGATTTCTTCTAAACTAGCAATCTCCCGCCTTCTCTCAGGCTTTTGCATTTCATTTCCCCAGTCCTTACTCGACCAAACCTTACGTAAAAGACAGAAATAAAAGTAACGAATCTGGTGCTCTGGACCTCGCAAACGTCCGTTTTGGATAGATAAATCAAATTCGGATAAAATCTGATTTAAACCAGATAAGTGGCGCCCAAGCGTGGCCTCACTGACCATCAATTCTTGAACCAGCTGATGGGCTTGAAACTGCTGGTGATAGAGCAGATATAGTAAAATCTGGTATTTCACCGCATTGTCTAAAAATAGGCGACGAATATCACGCCCCTTAGTAGTCGCACCGACTGACAAGTTGACCTGCTCTTCCTGTAAATGAATCTGTACATCTAGACCAACTGTTTGCGCTCTTTCATTTGTGAATAAGATGTACTTGGTCACAGTCGCTTTAGAGAAGCCCGTCTCCTCCATCAGTGCTTTTAAGGTCGTTTGTGACTCCTGCAATAAAAAAGAAAGGACTAAAAATTGACCAGCTTCAGCTTTTTCCATCAAGTCTCCTAAATACATTTGTTACCCCTTTCATTTTCTTCTTCAAGCATAGCATAAATTAAAAAAATGCTAAAATAATCTGTTTATCTTTTCGGTTTTTCCCTAGTTTCAAACTCAAATAATCCTCAGAATCAGCAAACACCCCACTCCCCCTTTGGGTATTTTTATGCTAAAATAGTAGCTATGGATAAAATTATTAAAACTATATCAGAAAGCGGAGCCTTTCGTGCTTATGTTCTTGATAGCACTGAAACTGTCCGCACTGCTCAAGAAAAACATCAAACTCAAGCTAGCTCAACTGTAGCACTTGGTCGTACCCTTATCGCCAGCCAGATTCTCGCAGCCAATGAAAAAGGAAATACCAAGCTAACGGTTAAAGTTCTTGGAACTAGCTCTCTAGGTGCCATCATCACTGTCGCAGATACCAAGGGGAACGTCAAAGGTTACGTTCAAAACCCTGGAGTTGACATCAAAAAAACTGCAACTGGCGAAGTCCTAGTCGGGCCTTTTGTCGGAAATGGTCAATTTCTCGTTATCACAGACTACGGCACTGGAAATCCTTATAACTCTATGACTCCGCTTATCTCCGGAGAAATCGGTGAAGATCTTGCCTTCTACTTGACAGAAAGCCAGCAAACTCCGTCAGCAGTTGGACTCAATGTCCTTTTGGACGAAGAAGACAAGGTCAAAGTAGCAGGCGGTTTCCTTGTTCAAGTTTTGCCAGGAGCCAAGGAAGAAGAGATTGCTCGCTTTGAAAAACGCATCCAAGAAATGCCAGCTATCTCAACCCTTCTCGAGAGTGAAGACCATATTGAAGCTCTTCTTAAAGCCATCTATGGTGACGAGCCATACAAACGCTTGTCTGAAGAAGAGATTCGTTTCCAATGTGACTGCAGCAAAGAACGTTTTATGAATGCTCTTGCCAGCCTTCCAAGCTCAGACTTACAGGAAATGAAAGAGGAAGACCACGGGGCAGAAATCACTTGTCAATTCTGCCAAACTACTTACAACTTTAATGAAAACGACCTGGAGGAACTCATTCGTGACAAATCTTAATACCCCCTTTATGATTGGCAATGTTGAGATTCCCAATCGTACCGTTTTAGCACCCATGGCCGGTGTGACCAACTCAGCCTTCCGTACCATTGCAAAAGAGCTTGGAGCTGGGCTCGTTGTCATGGAAATGGTCTCTGACAAGGGAATCCAATACAACAACGAAAAAACTCTTCACATGCTTCATATCGATGAAGGCGAAAACCCTGTCTCTATCCAACTTTTTGGTAGCGATGAAGACAGCCTAGCACGCGCAGCAGAATTCATCCAAGAAAACACTAAAACCGATATCGTGGATATCAACATGGGCTGCCCAGTTAACAAAATCGTGAAGAACGAAGCTGGCGCTATGTGGCTCAAGGATCCAGATAAGATTTACTCTATCATCAACAAGGTCCAATCTGTCCTTGATATCCCACTTACTGTCAAAATGCGTACTGGCTGGGCTGACCCATCTCTGGCAGTTGAAAATGCCCTCGCTGCTGAAGCTGCAGGTGTTTCTGCCCTTGCCATGCATGGACGTACCCGTGAACAAATGTACACTGGCCACGCTGACCTCGAGACCCTTCACAAGGTTGCACAAGCTCTGACAAAAATTCCATTTATCGCTAACGGTGACATTCGCACTGTCCAAGAAGCTAAACAACGTATTGAAGAAGTCGGTGCTGATGCCGTTATGATAGGACGCGCAGCTATGGGGAATCCTTACCTCTTCAATCAAATCAATCACTACTTTGAAACTGGAGAAATCCTTCCTGATTTAACCTTCGAAGATAAGATGAACATCGCCTACGAGCACTTGAAACGCTTGATTAACCTCAAGGGAGAAAAGGTTGCGGTCCGTGAATTCCGTGGACTCGCTCCTCACTACCTCCGTGGAACATCAGGTGCAGCTAAACTCCGTGGAGCTATCTCACAAGCAAGCACACTAGCCGAGATCGAAACTCTATTGCAATTAGATAAGGCTTAAACTTCTATACTACCTTTCAAGTAAGGGTTGATTTCTAGACCCTCTCATACCACCGTACCTGTTGTTCTGCATACAGCGTTTCAACGTATACCGTTCAAGGTAACAATCCAATCACTCCCAGTCTAACAGGTGGTTTGCACCATGTCTCTAAGCCCCAATTACCAGCCAGCGCCTAAAGACGCCGGCTTTTACCTTGTTCAAGCCTCATTGCTCTTGACTCGTGAAGAAATCATACACTGGATAATTTCTTTAATCTTGGATGTATAGTAGATTGAAACAAGATGTGAACAAATCGATTAGGAAAGTCAAATTAATTTCTAGAAATATTTTAACATCTATAACGTACTATTCTAAATTCAATCTACTATATTTCCTTATCGTGGCTTCATTGAGGCCAACTGTACTCACATAATATCCCTCTGCTCAAAAATGTCGATTTCCAAACTTATATTTCAGATTTGCGTGTTTATCGAACATCATTAGAGCGCTTTTACCTTTTAAATATCCCATGAATTATCCTTGGTGGAATACTTACCAACATATGTACATAATCACGCATCAAGTGTCCGTCGATAATTTCAATACCTTCATAACTACACAAGCGATGAAATATTTCGCCTAAACTACTTCGATATTGATTATAGATGATTTTTCGTCTATACTTAGGGGTGAACACAATGTGATGGAACACATCCACTTTGTGTGTGATAAACTATGAGACTTTTGTGCCATGGTTTTCTCCTTTCGCTTTACAATTGGCTTGAACACCTTTATTGTATCGCGTTTGGAGTTTTTTAGTATAACCTTCGACGCGCACCCGCATAGCGGGTGTTTTTTTATCTCGCACCTAACGGAGCGAGACGGACTATAGTTATTTAGTTTTAAAAAAGCACTCTAATGATTCAAAGATATTGGGGACTTCCCTTAATAAATCTGTCACTTTCTTTTTCAAGATAGCCCAAGCCTGCTCAATAGGATTCAAATCTGGTGAAT
>NZ_JASHFS010000019.1:0-44156 GCF_047460685.1 Streptococcus infantis
TCACCTGAGTACAATCCTATTGAGAAAACATGGGCCCATATCAAAAAGCATCTCAAAAAGGTATTGCCAAGTTGTAGTACTTTTTTCGAGGCTCTTTTGTCTTGTTCTTGTTTCAATTGACTATAACATATGTACATGATCAGGCATTAAATGGCCCTCGATAATCTCAACACCTTTATAACTACATAATCGACGGAATATTTCTCCCAAACTACTTCGATATTGATTATAAATGACTTTTCGTCTATACTTAGGGGTGAACACAATGTGATACTTACAGTGCCACTTTTTGTGTGATAAAGTATGTGTCTTTTGTGCCATGGTTTTCTCCTTTCACTTTACAATTGGCTTGAACACTTTTATTGTATCGCGTTTGGAGTTTTTTTGGTATAACCTTCGATGCGCACCCGCATAGCGGGTGGTTTTTTTGTCTCGCACCTAACGGAGCGAGACGGACTGAAAGTCACATAATCAAAAACAATCCTGCAAGAATTCTTGCAGGATTTTCTTTTATATCAAACCTTCTAGAAGGCCTTTCATAAAGTTCTCAGAATTGAATTCACCGATATCATCGATTTTTTCACCAAAACCAATCAACTTAACAGGAATATTGAGTTCCTCACGGATAGCCAAAACAACACCACCTCGGGCAGTCCCATCAATCTTGGTTAAGACAATTCCTGTAACAGGAGTAATTTTTGAAAACTCTTTGGCTTGTACAAGAGCGTTTTGTCCTGTTGAGGCGTCAAGTGCTAGGAAGGTTTCATGCGGAGCTTCTGGCACGACACGTTTAATGATCCGACCAATTTTTTCCAACTCTGCCATCAAGTTTTCTTTGTTCTGCAGACGGCCAGCTGTATCAATCATGAGAATGTCAACACCTTCTGCTACTGCACGTTCCATCCCATCAAAGACAACACTAGCCGGATCTGCTTTTTCAGGTCCAGTAACCACAGGAACATCTACTCGACGACCCCATTCTGCTAACTGAGCAACTGCACCTGCACGGAAGGTATCCGCAGCAACAAGCATGACTTTCTTGCCTGCTTGCTTGTAGCGATGCGCTAATTTACCGATTGAAGTTGTTTTCCCGACACCATTAACACCTACAAAGAGCATGACTGTCAAGCCATCTTGGAAGTTAATGCTTTCATTGTATTGTCCATCTTTTTCGTAAAGCTCTACCAATTTTTCGATGATCACACGACGGAGGACATCTGGTTTCTTGGCATTTTCAAGCTTGGCTTCATAACGCAATTCTTCAGTGAGATTTGAAGCTACCTGTACACCAACGTCACTCATGATTAAGAGTTCTTCTAGTTCTTCGAAGAATTCTTCATCAACAGAGCGGAAGTTAGCAAAGAAAGCATTCAAACGAGCTCCAAAGCCCGTACGAGTTTTCTTGAGACTACGGTCATATTTTTCCTGTACAGTCTCTTGGACTTGAGGAGTTTCTTCGATTACTAGATCTTCTTCCACTTCATCAGAAGTGTCTAATTCCGTTTCGTCTGATTGAGCTTGATTAGTTTCTTCATCGTCGCTATCACTTGAAGGTACTTCTTCGACTGGTGACTCAGGTTCTTCTGCAACAAACTCCACTACTTCTTGAGAGCTGGCTTCAGTTTCTTCAACTTCTGTTAACTCTGACTCTTCCTGACAACAATGGCATTCAGTTTCTTCTTCAAACTGAGTCTCTTCTTCCTGAGGGGTTGCTATTGGTTCAACTGTTTCTAGAGTTGTTTCTGCTACTGGTTCTTCCGACTCACTAGCTTCTTTAGAATAAGTTTCCTCAAATTCTGAACTTTGGTCGATTTCTTCAGTATTTTTCACTTCAACTTCTTCAGTTCCAAGTGTTTCAACTTCCTCGCTAGGTTCTGTCAGATCCAAGTTTTCCAAAGCTTCTTTAACAACTTCTTCGATTTTTGGTTCTTCTTTTCTACCAAATAAACGGTCAAATAATCCCATACTTTAGTTCTCCTTCAGTACATATTTTTCAATGGCCCAGGCGACAGCTTCCTCGTCATTGGTCATAGGGGTTACTACATTTGCAACTTCCTTGACCTCAGGCACAGCATTTTGCATAGCAACACCGAGTCCTGCCCATTCAATCATGGAAAGGTCATTGGCCTCATCTCCACAAGCCATCACTTGACTTTGGTCAATTCCTAGATGGTCGATCAATTTAGCTAATCCAGTAGCCTTATGAATGTTCTTTGGTGACCATTCCAAAAGCATGTCGCGAGATTTAAAAATTTCATAATTGTTAAACAAGTCTGGTGAAATATTAGCAATTGCGGCATCCAGTGGTTCTTGGGCAAAAGCGGTCACACATTTGTTGTAGGTCATCTGACTAGACAAATCTTCAAAGTCAATTGGAACAAAAGTCAGAGCAGGATTAAATTTAGCATACAGACTCTCTTGATCTGATTGGATTTGGTAAACTGTACCTTCTGAAATGGCGTCTAAAGGAATGCCTAGTTTTTCAGTTTCCTCGTAAATACGTGTCACATCATCAATAGAGAATACTGTCTTATCAAGGATTTCACCCGTATTTTTCTGAACCAATCCACCATTAAAGGTGATAGTATACTCATCATCATGGCCGTCTGTTCCAAGCTCTTTGAGGAAGAAATCCATAGCCTTGAGGGGACGTCCAGTTGTCAGTACCACTTTCACTCCCTGTTCACGCGCAGCCTTTAAAGTTGCCTTAGTACGATCAGTCAATTTCTTGTCTGTCGTCAGCAAAGTCCCATCTAAGTCTAGGGCAATTAATTTAATATCTGCCATTATAATCCCTCCATATAAGCAATAACTGATTGGTCTTTGTGATGTCCGATAACTGTTTCAGCTAGTTCTAAAATCTCTGGACGAGCATTTTCAGGTGCTACCGGGTGCCCTACAACTTGCATCATGTGCAGATCATTAAGATTATCACCAAAGGCCATCACCTGGTCCATATCTAGATTCAATTTCTTAGCCAATTCGACAATAGCGACTCCCTTGTCAACATGGTCTAAAACGATGTCAATGGATTCAAAGCCTGTCGTCATAGCCTTGACCCCAGGAACATGTTCATTGACCCAAGCTTCTCCAGCGTCAACCGTTTCTTCAGTGAAGTTAGTTGTGAATTTGAAAATCTCATCGGTAATATCTTCCAGTCTGGCCACTTTTTGGATATTCTCATTATAATGATGGCTAAACATAAGATAGATTTCATCTACTGTATCTAAGACATAGCAAGCCTCTTTACCAGTCAAGAGCATCTTATTCTCATCAAAATAAGGTGAAGTCTTTAGCTTTTCAAATGTTGATAGGTAAAAATCACGAGGCATGGTTGCTTCATAAAGGTCCTCTCCATGAAAACGAACCAAACTACCATTTTCAGCAATAAAGATTATCTCATCTTTGACATCCGCAAAATGCTTTTCAAGTGACAAAAGCCCACGACCAGATGCAACAGCAAAATAGATTCCTTTTTCTTTATAAGAATGGAGCAACTTTTTCAGACGCTCCATATCAAATTGACCGGCACCATCCAAAAAAGTACCGTCCATATCCGTTGCTACTAATTTAATCATAAAATTCTTCATACTCCAATTAATAAATCTACCTTCTATTATACCACAGAAAAAGTAAAAAAAGACGTGCTGAATTGACACGTCTTTGTCTTCTATAAATAATCCCGTAGGCCCAATTTAAAGGCCAGGCTGATTTGCTTACTTTCTTTTAAATCCAACCTCTCAACACTTTTCTTCCAAAGTTCTTGATTGAAGTCTATTCTGAGAGTTCATCAGCTATTGCGTAAAAATTATCAATCTTTGGCTGAGATACATTTGTCACAATCATAAATAGCATATAGTTCTTGACATATAGTCTAACATATGAAAAAATACTTGTTGGAGGTTGATCATATGACTGAAAAAATCAAAAACTGGGTTAATATTTGCGTTTTGAAAAATCAAGAAATTTTATTACTTAATAGACAGCACGATAATTTTCCTGGCTGGATTCCACCGGGGGGAAAAGTTGAATTCCCTGAAAGTTTTTTTGAAGCTGCATTACGGGAACTTAAGGAAGAGACTGGACTCACTGCATTAAATCTTGAATTAAAAGGAATTTCAGGCTTTACTAATTCAATTGGTAATGAGAGATTTGTCTTCTATGACTTTTTATGTACTCAGTTTACTGGTGAACTAAGTACATCTGCTGAAGGTGAGCCAAAATGGTGGAATCTAAAAGATATTGATAAAATACCAATGCAAGATGAAATAAGAAAAAGGCTACCACTTTATTTAAGAAAAGGAAGCTTTGAAAGTATTAACTATTGGGATGATAATAAGAAATGCATTAGTGAAAACAAAACAATTTTATTTGACTAATATTCTCTACGGTATAATCAAGGGTATCTAATAAAAATCATCTACTCTAACAACTTTTTCCTTCTACCTATAGATAGCTAAAAAGCCTTGGAAACAGCTTATTCCAAGGCTTTCTTTGTATTTTATTGTATCAATTTCCTTATTCCGATTTCAGTTGTGACAAGTTTAATCATATATATTTCCATTCTCCGGTTAAAATTCTATCTTCTATTGGGCTAACTGTTATTAAAAATATAAGCCCTTCTCCACACTTTCCTGAATCAAGTCTTCCGTCAGTTTCCATAATTCTTCTGATTCACTTTTTATGAACTTTTTCTTTTCTAATACCATGTCTGCACTGATATTATCAGGATTATAATTGAATTCTGACACTTCTAAGTGATTTATCAGTGGTACCAAGGCATCGATCACTCTTGCATATCTTGCTTCAGCACTCTGCCCTTTTTCAAATTCCAACCACAAATTTTTCATATTCAAATATTTTTCTTCTGGAAGGAGGCTCATTGTTTTTTCTATAGATTCTAGTTCTCTGTCATGAGAATGGAGCTTTTTTTCATCATCAAACACCCAAGTATCTCCGGCATAAATCTCACCTAAATCATGAATCAATAACATAGAAGTGACTTTTTCCATATCCAATTTTTCAGGATAATAATCTTGAAAAACCATTGCAGCTATGGCACCCTGCCAGGAATGTTCGGCACTATTTTCAAATCTGCCATCAAGAGTTCTATTAAATCTTCTTACTGCCTTTAATTTCTCTATTTCTTTAATAAAATCAACTGAATGTTTCAAATTACTCATTGCTATTCCTACCTTATTCGAAATTACAAATATAATAGCAAAAATTAATCTTTACATCATTAATTTCCCGTATTTGCAAAAAAATAACGCCTAATCCACATGAGATTAGACGTTGATAAAATAACTCTCGCTTATTCATCAATTCAAGGTTCTCTTATCCATATTTGGCAAAGAGAGCTTGAACTTAATAATACAAAGTCGAATCACAAAGCCAACTATTGAGAGAATGATAAAGGCAGTAATTCTTGGAAAGTGAAGGACAAAGGCCAACCAGTAATAAATAACTCCGATTACGAAAGATAGAAGGGCATAAATGTCTTCTTTAAGAACACTCGGAACTTCGTTGATTAATAGGTCTCGGATAATACCTCCACCGGCTCCTGTTAGACAAGCCAAAATCCCTGCAGACATCAAATTTAGCTTACTATCCACTAAGGCTGTCGCTCCAATCAAGGAGAAAATAATCAACCCAATAGAGTCAAAGATGAGATAGGCTTCTCTCAACCACTTATAGAACTTTTTATCATGACTAGCATTGGCCTGTTTTGAAGTTACAAAGACATACATGATAACAGCTACTAGGATAGAGACATAAATGGGGCTAGGATCTGCTAGAGAAGCTGGAAAGCGACTAATAATGGAATCTCTTAGGATTCCTCCGCCTACTGCAGTTACAATTGCCAATAAACTGATTCCAAAAATATCTAAACGTTTACCGAATCCTTTGATGGCTCCTGACGCCGCAAAGGCTATAGTCCCAATATAATTACAGATCATTAGGAATAGATCAAAATCCATATAAGCTCCTCAAATTATTTTGTAACCCTTCCGACTTCTTGAAGGTTATTTAAATGCTTAGCTTAAAAATTTGTAACGAGCACTAACTAAGCATCCATATTCTCTAAATCTTTTAGTTTTACAGAGACAATCTTAGATACACCAGATTCTTGCATGGTCACCCCATAGATAGAGTCTGCTGCTGCCATGGTTCCCTTACGGTGGGTAACAACGATAAACTGGCTATCCTTGTCAAATCGGTTGAGATAATCCCCAAAGCGTTTAACGTTTGCTTCATCAAGTGCAGCTTCTACTTCATCCAAGATAACAAATGGGATGGTCTTGACCCGAATGATTGAGAAGAGCAAAGCCAGAGCTGACAAAGCCTTCTCTCCACCACTCATGAGATTGAGAGATTGGATTTTTTTACCTGGTGGTTGAACAGAGATTTCGACACCTGCTGTCAATAAATCACCTTCTGTCAGAATTAGGTCTGCTTGTCCACCTCCAAACATCTGTTTGAAAGTCACCTTAAAGGACTCACGAATAGCTTCAAAGGTTGATTTAAAGCGTTCCTTCACTTCATCATTCATCTCTGTAATGGTCTCAAGAAGCAAGTTTTTAGCAGAAAGAATATCGTCTCGCTGACTATTCAAGAACTCCAAGCGTTCGTGTACTTCGTCAAACTGTTCAATGGCATCCAAATTAACAGGACCAAGTGAACGGATAGATTTTTCTAAATCCTTGACCTCTTGTTCAGCCATAGCTAAATCTTCCAATTGGTTGGCTTGTTCTAACGCTTCAGTATAACTAATCTGGTATTCTTCAGTCAGTTGACCTTGAAGATAGCGAAGGCGGTCCGTAATCTTCTCTTTAGTTGCTTCTGCACGTGTTTGCTTACGAATCCATTCTTCATTTTGCTGACGAGCTTGTTCTAAATGACTGGCTATATCATCCAACTGTCCTTCAATATCATCCAGTTCAAACTGCTTACGAATGAGCCCTTGTTGAATTTCTTCCTTCTGACTCTTGGCTTCTGCTTCCTGCTTGGCCAAAAGTTCTGTATCAACCTTTTCAAGATTGTCTACCTTTTCTTGGAGAAGGCGTTCAATCTCTTCTTGCTCCAAATCAAGGTTCTCAAGTTCTTTGTTAATCCGTTCAATATCTGCAACTTCATAACGTTTTCGCCCCATCATTTCTGTTTTGAGCAGACGTTCTTGAGAAAGTTTATCCTGCAAGCTTTGATAACGTTCTTGAATCGCATTTTTATTGGACTTGATTTCTTCAATTTCTGATTCAAGCTTTTGCTTTTCAGTTGAAATAACTGCAAGACGTTCTTGGCATTTTTCTTTTTCAGTTTGCCAATCTCCACCTCTGAGATTGTTTAATTCTTTTTCCTGAAGTTCTAAAAGTGTTGCTAGTTCCTCGACTTGCTGGCTAGTTTGTTGATAAGCAAGATATAAGCCCTGCTCCTCTATACGAGCTTGCTCTCCTTTAGACTTAATAGTTTCCAAAGTCTGAGTGAGGGTAGCTAAGTTTTCTTGAACTGTTTTCAGTTTTTCTTCTTCCTGACGAATCAACTTTTCTTCTTGAGCAATTTCTTTTTGCAATTGCTCCAATTCAGGCTTGATAAAAATACTGTTATTTTGACGATTGGCACCACCAGCATAAGAACCACCTGTTCGCAATTCTGTACCATCTAGCGTTACCATTCGAACCTGATAACGTACCTTGCGAGCTGCATCACGCGCATGCTCTACCGTATCAAAGATTGCTGTTGTAGCTAGCAAGTTTTTAAATATAGCTTCATGCTTGGCATCAAAAGTAACCAATTCATCTGCCATGCCAAGAAAACCTGGACTTGAGGCAATCACATCTTGATTCTGCCCAGAAATGCTACGAGCCTTAATCGTTGTCAAAGGTAGGAAGGTAGCGCGACCAGCTCGGTTTCTCTTAAGAAAATCGATGGCCTTTGTTGCTGCCTGTTCATCTTCAACGATAATGTGTTGGCTACTTGCACCAAGAGCAATTTCAAGTGCTGTCTGATAACGAACATCAAAGGTTAAATGTTCACTAACAGCTCCAACAATACCTCCTAGGCGATTTTTCTCTTGTAAAACACTCTTAACACCTGCATAGAAATTACTATGGTTTTTAAGGATGTTTTCCAAACTTTGTGCCTTGGCCTGCTTGTTTTTCAGACTATCCAAGCGATCAAATAGTTGATTTTGCTGGCTTTGATAAGCCTGCTTTTGTGCTTCTTCTTCTTTGGCACTGGTTTGATAGTCAGCGAGTAAGTTCTGTACTTCTTCTTTAGCAGACTTTAGGGCAAGCTCTTGATCAGCAGCCTTAGACTTGGCAGTAGCCAATTGTTCCTTCAAGGATGCGAATTGTTCTTCTTGCTTTTGAGTCTGTTGGCGACTATTTTCAAGGTCATTCTCAATCCGTGTCAATTGGTTAGACACATCCGCTTCTTCCTGCAAGAAAGCAACAAAGCGCTCCCGCAGTTGCTCAATCATCTGATCTGGATCATCAGAAAAAGCTAACAAATCAGCTTCTAAACGATTGACTTCCTTAGTATTGACTGCTAGATTTTCTTCTAACTGACTGAGATTTGTTTCTTTTTCTTCCTTCTCTTGAATGAGAACATTTCTCTTTTCGTCCAAACTAGCCAAACGAGTCTGTGCCTCTTGTTGATTGAGAGCAACCTGCTCTGTCTCCAGTTTAGACAAGGCCAATTTCCGTTCTAAATCACTGATTAGGGCAGTCAAATCCATCAAACTAGTTTGATCTTTAGCCATCTCTGCTTGTAAATCATGACGTTTCTTTTTGAGAGTTTGGTTCTCTTCTTCTAAGTCTTGACGTTTTTGATAATAACTAGTCAACAGTTCTTGGACTTGGTTTAATTCTTCTTCTGTCACATCCAATTCAGCCTTATTGGCTTGAATTTGTGCAACTAAAACATCCAAGTAGATGGCTTTACGCTGACCGTCCAAGTCCATAAATTTACGAGCTGTTGCTGCTTGCTTTTCTAATGGTTTGATTTGATTGTCTAACTCATAGATGATGTCTTCCAAGCGGTCTAAATTGTCCTGAGTTTGTTGCAGCTTGCTTTCAGTTTCTTTTCGACGGGTTTTATACTTCAAGACTCCGGCAGCTTCTTCAAAGATAGCGCGGCGTTCCTCAGGCTTAGAGTTAAAGATTTCTTCGACCTTCCCTTGGGAAATAATAGAGAAGGAATCACGTCCAAGTCCAGTATCCAAGAAAAGGTCATGAATATCACGAAGACGAACTTTTTTACCGTCAATCTTGTATTCACTGTCTCCAGTACGATAGATGTGACGCTCCACCTTGATTTCCTGGCCTGCATCCTTGATAAAACCATCTTGGTTATCCAAAGTAACAATAACAGAAGCGTAGTTTAGAGGCTTCCGACTTTCTGTTCCTGCAAAGATGACATCAGGCATCTTCCCGCCACGAAGACTCTTGACACTAGATTCACCAAGTGCCCAACGGAGGCTTTCAGTGATATTTGATTTCCCAGAGCCATTTGGTCCTACAACCGCCGTCACCCCTTGGTCAAAAACAACCTTGGTCTTGTCAGCAAAGGACTTAAACCCTTGGATCTCAATTTCCTTTAAATACATGAATCCAGCCCTTTCTCAACTGCATTTTTAGCGGCTTCCTGCTCTGCTAATTTTTTGGAGCGTCCTTGACCGGAACCTAAACTTTGCCCCTCAACAAGGACTTCAACCTCAAACATCTTATCATGGGCTGGTCCAATCTCTGAAATCACCTGATAACGAATATCAACATCTCCATTAACTTGGAGCAATTCTTGAAGGTGAGTCTTATAATCCTTGATCATCTCAAAATCGCCAGCTTCAACCTTAGGAATCATGACTTGGTAGATAAAGGTTTTTACAGTCTTTATATCCTTGTCTAAAAGCAGAGCACCCAAAAAGGCTTCAAAAGCATCACCCAAGATGGTATCTCGGTTACGACCACCAGACTTTTCCTCCCCCTTACCTAGCTTGATAAACTGGTCAAACTGACAATCACGGGCAAAACCAGCCAAACTCTCCTCACGGACAATCATAGCACGGAGTTTTGACAAGTCCCCTTCTGGTTTTTTAGGGTATTTTTTAAACAGATATTCTGAAATCAATAATTGCAGAACAGCGTCTCCTAAAAATTCCAAGCGTTCGTTGTGTGAAATTTTTAAGAGGCGGTGCTCATTGGCATAACTGGTATGGGTAAAAGCTGTTTCAAGTAAGCTTTTATCTGTAAAAACAAGCTCAAAACGGTCTTGTAACACTGATTCTAATTCTTTCATGATTACCTCTTTCTAAATCATTATAATCCTATCCATTATATCAAAAAAAGCCTTCATAGTCAGAAAAGAACAGTGAAAAGCTTATTTTCTAACTTCTAGCTAAAATCAGCCCCCAGCTAGCGGATTGGGCTTTTTTTTGGTATAATAAATCTTATGGAAATTGAAAAAACCAATCGAATGAATGCTCTGTTTGAGTTTTATGCAGCCCTTTTGACTGATAAGCAGATGAACTATATCGAACTCTACTATGCTGATGACTATAGTTTGGCTGAAATCGCTGAAGAGTTCGGCGTTAGTCGTCAGGCTGTTTATGATAATATCAAACGAACTGAAAAGATTCTTGAAGATTATGAGATGAAGCTCCATATGTACTCTGACTACATTGTTCGCAGTCAGATTTTTGATCAGATTTTGGAGCGTTATCCAGAGGATACTTTTCTGCAAGAGCAAATTGAGATTTTGACCAGTATTGATAATCGGGAGTAATCATGGAAAATCTTGTCGTTTATAAAGGAATACCCTGTAAATTATTAGCTGCAGAGGAACCATTTCCTAGTCGACTACAGATTATCTCGCCCAATCATATCTCCAAAGCTATGCAAATAGGTTTTAGCTGTTGGGGATATCCAAATGAAATCATGAAAGAAGTCACACCCGAAGAACTAGAGTGTTTGCAACATTTCGGACGATTTCCATTGAATTGAAAAAATAGGAGAAAATAATGGCATTTGAAAATTTAACAGAACGTTTGCAGAACGTCTTTAAAAACCTACGTAAAAAAGGAAAAATTACAGAGAGCGATATCCAAGAAGCAACCAAAGAAATTCGTCTGGCTCTTTTAGAGGCTGACGTTGCTCTGCCAGTTGTTAAGGACTTTATCAAGAAGGTTCGTGAACGTGCGATCGGGCATGAAGTCATTGATACCCTTAATCCAGCTCAACAAATCATCAAGATTGTTAATGAAGAATTAACGGAAATTCTTGGTTCAGACACAGCCGAGATTATCAAGTCACCAAAAATTCCAACCATTATCATGATGGTCGGTTTGCAAGGAGCTGGTAAAACAACTTTTGCAGGTAAACTTGCTAACAAACTTAAAAAGGAAGAGGATGCTCGTCCTTTGATGATTGCAGCCGATATCTATCGTCCTGCTGCTATTGACCAGTTGAAAACACTGGGACAACAAATTGATGTTCCCGTCTTTGCTCTTGGTACTGAAGTTCCTGCAGTTGAGATTGTTCGCCAAGGTTTGGAGCAAGCCAAAGCCAACCATAACGACTATGTTTTGATTGATACGGCAGGTCGTTTGCAAATTGACGAACTTCTCATGAATGAGCTTCGTGACGTTAAAGCACTTGCTCAACCAAATGAGATTCTCTTGGTCATCGATGCCATGATTGGTCAGGAAGCTGCCAACGTTGCGCGTGAATTTAACGCTCAGTTGGAAGTGACTGGTGTCATCCTTACAAAGATTGATGGTGATACTCGTGGTGGTGCGGCCCTTTCTGTTCGTCACATCACTGGAAAACCAATCAAGTTCACTGGTACTGGTGAAAAGATTACTGACATTGAAACCTTCCACCCAGATCGTATGGCCAGCCGTATTCTCGGTATGGGAGATATGCTGACTCTGATTGAGAAAGCTTCCCAAGAATACGACGAGCAAAAAGCCCTTGAAATGGCTGAAAAGATGCGAGAAAACACCTTTGATTTCAACGATTTCATCGATCAGTTGGATCAGGTGCAAAATATGGGACCAATGGAAGATTTGCTCAAGATGATTCCAGGTATGGCCAACAATCCTGCCCTTCAAAATATGAAGGTGGATGAAAAACAAATTGCTCGCAAACGTGCCATCGTCTCTTCTATGACTCCAGAAGAACGTGAAAACCCAGACTTGCTTACTCCAAGTCGCCGTCGTCGTATCGCTGCCGGTTCTGGTAATACCTTTATCGAAGTCAACAAGTTCATCAAGGACTTCAACCAAGCTAAACAACTCATGCAAGGTGTCATGTCTGGTGACATGAACAAGATGATGAAACAGATGGGCATCAACCCTAACAATCTTCCTAAAAATATGCCTGGAGGTATGGATATGTCAGCCCTTGAAGGTATGATGGGACAAGGTGGTATGCCTGACTTGTCAGCTCTTGGAGGAGCAGGAATGCCTGACATGAGCCAAATGTTTGGTGGAGGTCTCAAGGGAAAAATCGGGGAATTTGCTATGAAGCAATCCATGAAACGCATGGCCAATAAAATGAAAAAAGCTAAGAAAAAACGCAAATAAAAGGGACTCGCTTGAGTCCTTTTTTAGTTATTTCGAAGTTTTTCCAGAGTCTCTTTAAAGATATCTGGGATTTCGGAAGTAAATTCCATAGTTTCCCCTGTTCTTGGATGGGTAAATCCAAGTGTCTTGGCATGGAGAAATTGCCCATGTCCTTTCAAGGTTTTACGAGGGCCATAGACCTCATCGCCAGCGACAGGATGACCGATATAAGCCATGTGCACACGAATTTGATGAGTCCGTCCTGTTTCCAGTTGCAATTCCAGCAAGGTATAATCACCAAAGCGCTCCAAGACTTGGAATCGTGTCACTGCTGGTTTCCCTTTTGCAGTCACAGCTTGTTTCTTACGGTCTTTTTCACTACGTCCGATTGGTGCTTCAATCACACCACGGTCATTTGGAAGATTTCCATGAACGATGGCCCAATATTTACGAAGAGACTTCTTGTCCTTCAATTCTTGAGCTAGTGCTAAATGGGCATCATCGTTTTTAGCAATCATCAAGAGACCTGAAGTATCTTTATCAATACGATGGACAATCCCTGGACGCAATACACCATTGATGCCTGATAGGTCCTTGATGTGGTACATAAGGGCGTTAACCAAGGTACCACTGGTATGACCAGCGCTTGGATGAACAACCATACCTTGAGGTTTATTGACTACTGCTACATCCTCATCTTGATAAATGATTTCTAGAGGAATATCTTCAGCTACATACTCCAAAACTTCTGGTTCTGGAACTTGATAAGTGATAACATCCCCTTCTTGAACCGAGTACTTAGCTTTTTTAACCTGACCATTGACCAAGACTTGACCTGATTTGATTTGTTCATTGGCGAGACTACGGGACAATTCTGTCAAATCTGACAAAGCCTTATCTAAGCGTAGTCCACCTGTTTCAATTTTAATTTCCATTCATTTCCTCTTTTAGCATTGCAAGCAATAATACAATCACTCCGACCGTCAGATAACTATCAGCTACATTGAATATGGCAAAATTAACAAAGTCTAAGTGAAACATATCCACGACAAAGCCTTGACTGATGCGATCGATAAAGTTTCCCAGACCACCTGCAATAATCAAGACCAATCCAAAGACTGTCCAGAAAGAATCCTCTATATGCTTATGAAGATACCAGATAGCTCCAACCATGACTACCAAGGTAATCACTGCAAAAAACCACTGTTGATCTTGTAGCATCGAAAAGGCAGCTCCTCTATTTTGCAGATAGGTTAAACTAACTAGATTTGGGATCCATGACTTGATTTCACCAAGAGCAATATTTTGAACGACGTACGCCTTTACAAATTGATCTAAGATAATCAAGGCTGCTATAATCCCTGCAATTATTCCTCTTTTTTTCATGCTTTCCTCTTCTGATCAAAATACTCTTGCATAACCTCTACAAATAAAGTCCCTGCTTGGCTCAAGTCTACTTCCTCACGTTTTACATAAACCATGCGATTATTGAGATTATCATTTAATGGAATAACGGTAATCCCGTTCACACTGTCGCTATCTAAGAATCCAGAACCAGTCGCATAAGCATTTGTTCTTTCAAGAATCCCATTTAAGGTAGCACGGTCAGTTACATTAAACATTTGAGAGCTAGCACTTGTATCTACAAAGTTCTCTGAGTAATAAAGATACTCATCCTTTTCCTGTGTGAATCGAACTGTTGGTAAATCAGCTAAATCTTCCATGACCAACTCTTTTTTCTTGGCTAAAGGATGCCCTTCACGCAGATAGATATGGGTTTGGAAAGGAATCAACTCAATCACTTCAAGTCCTAACTTTTCAACCCGTTGCATGATTCCCTTTTGGTTTTGATTGTTAAGGTAGATAATCCCAATCTCACTATGTCCTTGGGCTACTTCATCCAAAATCTGAACAGTTGTTGATTCAAAAATACGGAAATTCTTATAGTCAGGATATTGTTGCGAAAAAGCTGTAATGGTTGGTGGCAAGAAATCATAGTGCTGGCTGGCTATTGAAAACTCATCTTTCTCCTCTTCAGGATTGGCATACTGATTTTGGAAAACATCAAATCCTTTAACCAACTCTTGTGCCTTTTCATAAAATTCCATCCCACGACGTGTAAGAAAAGTTCCTGAACTGGTTCTGCGGAAAATCTTGAAGCCAAGCTCTTTTTCCAAGTCTCTTACAGAAATAGATAGACTCGGCTGGCTAACGTACATTTTCTCAGCAGCTTCACGAAAAGTACCACTATTAGCAATAGCTACAACGTAGCGTAATTGTTGAATATTCATGATTTCTCCTTCGTTTTCTATCTTATCATTATACCATAAATAAAGCCTATCTAACAAAGGAAAATCATAAGACAGTTATACTCTTCGAAAATCAAATTCAAACCGCGTCAACGTCGCCTTGCCGTACTCAAGTACAGCCTGCGGCTAGTTTCCTAGTTTGCTCTTTGATTTTCATTGAGTATTACTTCTAAGAAAAGCAAACAAAAAACACCTTTCAAGTTAGATGAAATTCTAACCCCAAGGTGTCGTTATTAAGATTATTTAGCTGCTGCGTAGAGTTCGTCTACTTTATTCCAGTTAATAACTGAGAAGAAAGCTTTGATATAGTCAGGACGAACGTTGCGGTATTTCACGTAGTAGGCATGTTCCCAAACGTCCAAGCCCAAGATTGGTTTTTTACCTTCTGAGATTGGTGTATCTTGGTTTGCTGTTGAAGTCACTTCAAGTTTACCTTCTTTGTTAACAACCAACCATGCCCATCCAGAACCAAAACGAGTTGTTGCTGCTGCAGTGAATGCTGCTTGGAATTCTTCGAATGAACCAAATGTTGCATCAATTGCGGCTGCAAGTTCTGCTGAAGGAGCTGTTTTTTCAGGAGTCATCAATTCCCAGAAAAGAGCATGGTTCAAGTGGCCACCACCATTATTGATAAGAGCTTGACGAATATCTGCAGGGATAGATTCAACATCTGCAAGCAAAGCTTCAAGGTCTTCACCGATTTCAGGGTGTTTTTCAAGAGCTGCATTTGCGTTATTTACATATGCTTGGTGATGTTTGTCATGGTGTAAATGCATTGTTTCAGCATCAATATATGGTTCCAAGGCGTCGTAAGCGTATGGAAGATCTGGTAAGATAATAGCCATCTGTAATACCTCTTTTTCTTTCTATATAAAAATGATAACACAAACAACCTTTTTTTTCAAGTTATTTGCTCAATTTGACTGGCTCGCAATCTGCAATAAAGCCTTCTCAAACAAGTACCCTTTTTCGTAAACACCAGTCTTAATTTGATAATCTGCCTGAATGAGATAACGAATAGAATCTTGCAGGAACTTCAGGGACAACCCTCGCGTGTCACGAAGGGCAAATTTGATTTGATAGGGATTCGGATTGCGACCAAGATAATGACCCAAACTGCTAACCATCTGTGATTCTGTCTGACCAGACTCTTGCAATATTTTTACTTGGGTATAGAGTCTAAACTGCCCCAGCATAATGGCAATCAGTTTAATCTCATCTTCACCCTGTAGGGTCAAATCTTTAACTAAGTCCCTTGCCTGATCTATCTTCTTAGTCAATATTAACTGAGTTAAATCAAAGATATTATCCTGCAAAGTCTTTGGTATGGCCTCAACAATGTCTTCTTCGGTAATTCGGTCATCATCCTTATAAGACTGTAAGAAGAGTAGATTTTTCTGAATTTCACTGAATTGAAAACCTGATTTGATAAGCAACTGTTCGAAGGATTTTCCATCAAAGGTCAGTCCTTGTTCCTGAGTCCACTTTTGAAAATAAGCACGCATCTCTTGTTCTTTTGGCTCGATGGCTTCAAAAATCTTGGCATCCCTCTTTAGAATTTTAACTAGACGGCGCTTGCTGTCTAGTTTACCTTCAGCAAAAATAACTAATTTACTCGTCGGAGATGGATTTTCCAAATATTCTTCAAAAGCCTTAAGCTCATCATCAGATAGATAGCGTTTTTTAGCTGTTGTTATATCAAGAAAATGATCTAAAATAACAATTTTTTCATCCGCAAAGAAAGGAAGACTGACCAGCTCTAGTTCCAAGCTTTTGTAGTCTACTTCTTTCATATCAAAATAAGCAAAGTTCAAATCAGCAGAATCGTAGCCGATTTGCTTTAGCACCTGAGTTTTCATGATTTCATACTGTCCTTGATCAGGGCCTGTAAACAAGGTCAAACTAGGTAAATTTGATAAAGATAGCTTTTGGCTTTCTTCTATTGCTAGCATCATTTCTCCTTTCTTTTTAGTTTTGCTTTTATTTAATCAATATAATTCAATTTACCACGGAAATCTTCAAGGTTTTCATAACCTTTTTCCGTCATAATTTCTTTGAGTTCCTTAGTAATACGTTCAAAAGCACCCACACCTTCTTTATGTAGGGTAGTTCCTACCTGCACCATGCTGGCACCACATAGGATATGTTCAAAAGCATCACGTCCTGTTAATACTCCACCAGTTCCGATGATTTGAATTTCTGGATTCAAGCGTTGATAAAAAGCATGGACATTAGCAAGAGCTGTTGGTTTGATATATTCTCCACCAATCCCACCAAAGCCATTCTTAGGACGAATCACGACTGACTCATCTTCTATATAAAGACCATTTCCAATAGAGTTAACACAATTGACAAACTTGAGCGGATATTTGTTAAAGATCGCTGCAGCCTGGTCAAAATGAACAATATCAAAATAAGGTGGAAGCTTAATTCCTAATGGTTTTGTAAAATACTCAAAGACTTCTGACAAGATACGGTCTGTTGTTTCAAAATCATAGGCAATCTGAGGTTTACCTGGAACATTTGGGCATGAAAGATTAAGCTCAGTTAGACCACGAAAATCACTCTCTTGACCCTTTTTCAAAATGGTATGAGTTTCCTCTGGAGACATTCCAACTAATGATAAAAAGAAGGTACGGTTCGGTTCCTTTTCTTGTAACTCTAAAAGATAGTTTAAGTAATAATCTAAACCATTATTTGGTAGCCCCATAGAGTTGATAGAACCGAGTGGAACATCTTGATAACGTGGTTCTGGATTTCCCTGACGAAATTCCAAGGTTGCTGTTTTAGTGACAAAGGTTCCTGCTGCTGAGTTTTTGACACCTTCCAACTCCTCAACTGTCATACAAGCAACTCCTGCCGCATTCATCAAGCAATTGTCAAACTCAAAACCATCAATCTGTGTTTTAGTTGATACCATGATTCTGTTCCTCCAGATTCCTTTTTATGTTTAATATTATACCATACTTTGACTTTTGCTTTTCAATAAAACCATTTCCATAGAAAATGTTCGTTTTTTAGCAAGTTTTGAATCAGTTGTATCAAATTGAAAGAATTTTTAGAAAATTTGTGTTTTTTTCTTTACACTGAAAAAATTTTCTGCTATAATGACTCATGTAATAAAATATGACAACAAAAAGGAGAACGATATGACATCTGCTAAAGAATATATCCAAAGCGTGTTTGAAACTGTAAAAGCTCGTAACGGGCATGAGGCTGAATTTCTCCAGGCGGTTGAAGAATTCTTCAGCACTTTGGAGCCTGTCTTTGAAAAACACCCTGAGTATATTGAAGAAAATATCTTGGCACGTATCACTGAGCCAGAGCGCGTAATTTCTTTCCGTGTTCCTTGGGTTGACCGTGATGGAAAAGTTCAAGTTAACCGTGGTTACCGTGTTCAATTCAACTCAGCTGTTGGACCATACAAAGGCGGACTTCGTTTCCACCCAACTGTTAACCAAGGAATCTTGAAATTCCTCGGATTCGAACAAATCTTTAAAAACGTTTTGACTGGACTTCCAATCGGTGGAGGTAAAGGTGGATCAGACTTCGATCCTAAAGGCAAAACTGATGCTGAAGTGATGCGCTTCTGCCAAAGCTTCATGACTGAATTGCAAAAATACATCGGACCATCTCTTGACGTACCTGCTGGTGATATCGGTGTTGGTGGACGTGAGATTGGTTACCTTTACGGACAATACAAACGCCTCAACCAATTTGATGCTGGTGTCTTGACTGGTAAACCTCTTGGATTTGGTGGTAGCTTGATTCGTCCAGAAGCAACTGGTTACGGTTTGGTTTACTACACTGAAGAAATGCTTAAAGCTAACGGCAACAGCTTTGCTGGTAAGAAAGTAGTTATTTCAGGTTCTGGTAACGTAGCACAATACGCTCTTCAAAAAGCAACTGAACTTGGTGCGACTGTTATCTCTGTATCTGACTCAAATGGTTATGTCATCGATGAAAATGGTATCGACTTTGACCTTCTTACAGACGTTAAAGAAAAACGCCGTGCTCGTTTGACTGAGTACGCTGCAGAAAAACCAACTGCTACTTACTACGAAGGTTCTGTATGGACTTACACTGGTAACTATGACATCGCTCTTCCATGTGCGACTCAAAACGAAATCAACGGCGAAGCTGCGAAACGCTTGGTTGCTCAAGGAGTTATCTGTGTATCTGAAGGAGCTAACATGCCTAGCGACCTTGAAGCTATCAAAGTCTACAAGGAAAATGGAATCCTTTACGGACCTGCTAAAGCTGCCAATGCTGGTGGGGTAGCTGTATCAGCTCTTGAAATGAGCCAAAACAGCCTTCGCCTTTCATGGACACGTGAAGAAGTGGACGGTCGTTTGAGAGATATCATGACTAACATCTTCAACACAGCTAAAACAACTGCAGAAACTTACGGTCTTGGAACTGACTACCTTGCAGGTGCTAACATTGCAGCCTTTGAAAACGTAGCAAACGCTATGATCGCTCAAGGGATTGTTTAATTCCTAGTAACTATATAACTCCTCACATCTCGTGTGAGGAGTTTTTTCTTATACATAAAAAAAGACCTACCCTACTGGATAGATCTTTGTTATCTTACAATTTACCTGCTACTGCATCCAACAATTCTTGGATTTTCGCTTGGTTGCTTCCTCCTGCCATGGCCATGTCTGGTTTACCACCACCACGTCCATCGACGATTGGAGCTAATTCTTTAACCAAGTTACCTGCGTGGATGTCTTTGTTCTTGCTGGCTACAAGGACATTGACCTTATCACCGATAGCTGCGACAAGAACAAGAACATCAGAGTAATCTTTTTGTTTCCAGTTATCCGCAAAGGTACGAAGGGCACCTGCATCTGATACAGATACTTGGCTGGCAATGTAACGGTGACCGTTTGCTTCTTGAACATTCTTGAAGACATCACCTGCTGCCGCTGCCGCTGCTTTTTCCTTCAATTCTGCATTTTCTTTTTGCAATTGACGAAGTTGTTCTTGAAGTCCTTCAACTTTGTGAGGTACTTCTTTGAGTTGAGGAGCTTTCAAGGTTGCTGCGACTGCTTTCAGTGCATCTTCTTGGTCACGATAAGCTTCAAAGGCCTCTTTACCAGTCACTGCCAAGATACGACGAGTTCCTGATCCGATACCTTCTTCTTTGACAATCTTGAAGAGACCAATTTCAGAAGTATTGCCAACGTGAGTACCACCACAAAGCTCTACTGAATAGTCCCCGATAGTGACTACGCGAACTTCCTTACCGTATTTCTCACCGAAGAGGGCCATAGCTCCCATTTCTTTAGCTGTGTCAATATCAGTCTCAACTGTTTCTACTGCGATGGCTTCCCAAATCTTCTCATTGACTTGTTGTTCAATAGCACGCAATTCTTCTGGAGTCACGGCTTGGAAGTGAGTGAAGTCAAAGCGAAGGAATTCTACTTCATTAAGTGAACCTGCTTGAGTTGCATGATGGCCAAGAATATTGTGAAGAGCTGCATGAAGCAAGTGAGTGGCTGTGTGGTTCTTCATGACACGATGACGACGATTGCTATCGATGGCCAAAGTGTATTCTTGGTTCAGAGCAAGAGGAGCAAGAACTTCAACGGTGTGCAATGCTTGTCCGTTTGGTGCTTTTTGAACGTCTGTTACAGTCGCTACGACATTTCCTGCAGCATCCAAGATTTGACCATGGTCCGCAACTTGTCCACCCATTTCAGCGTAGAAAGGTGTCTCTGCAAAGATAAGTGACGCAGTTCCTTCTGATACAGCTTCTACTTCAGCATTGTCCGCTACGATAGCAACCAACTTAGAAGACAATTGACTAGCATTGTAGTTGAAGACACTTTCTACAGTGATGTTTTGAAGGGTTTCATTTTGCATACCCATAGATCCGCCTTTGACAGCAGAGGCACGTGCACGCTCTTGTTGTTCCTTCATAGCTGCTTCAAAACCTTCACGGTCTACAGTCATACCAGCTTCTTCAGCGATTTCTTCTGTCAACTCTACTGGAAATCCGTATGTATCATAGAGTTTAAAGACATCTGCACCAGCGATGACAGATTGTCCTTTAGCTTTCAAGTCTGCTACGATGCCTTGGGCAAAGTGTTGACCTGAGTGAAGAGTACGAGCAAATGACTCTTCTTCGCTCTTAACGATTTTTTCGATAAAGTCACGTTTTTCTAGCACTTCTGGGTAGTAGCTTTCCATGATTTTTCCAACAGTTGGAACGAGTTTATAAAGGAAAGGTTCGTTGATACCCAATTTTTGACCATGCATAGAGGCACGACGGAGGAGACGACGAAGGACATAACCACGACCTTCATTTCCAGGAAGGGCACCATCACCAATCGCAAATGAAAGAGAACGGATGTGGTCTGCAATAACCTTGAAGCTCATGTTGTCGCCATCTTGGTCGTAAACCTTACCAGATAATTTCTCAACTTCACGGATAATTGGCATGAAGAGGTCTGTTTCAAAGTTAGTCTTAGCCCCTTGGATCACTGCTACCAAACGCTCTAAACCAGCGCCCGTATCAATGTTTTTGTGTGGCAATTCTTTGTACTCGCTACGAGGAACAGCTGGGTCAGCGTTAAATTGTGACAAAACGATGTTCCAGATTTCGATATAACGGTCATTTTCGATATCTTCTGCAAGAAGACGAAGACCGATGTTTTCTGGGTCAAAGGCTTCTCCACGGTCGAAGAAGATTTCTGTATCAGGTCCAGAAGGTCCTGCACCGATTTCCCAGAAGTTGTCCTCGATTGGAATCAAGTGACTTGGATCCACGCCCACTTCAATCCAGCGATTGTAAGAATCTGTATCAGCTGGGTAGTAGGTCATGTAGAGTTTTTCTTTGGGGAAGTCAAACCATTCAGGACTTGTCAGAAGCTCATATGCCCATGTAATTGCTTCGTCACGGAAGTAATCTCCGATAGAGAAGTTCCCCAACATTTCAAACATGGTATGGTGACGAGCAGTCTTTCCTACGTTTTCGATATCATTGGTACGGATGGCTTTTTGCGCATTGGTAATACGTGGGTTTTCAGGAATGATGGTTCCGTCAAAGTATTTCTTGAGGGTAGCAACTCCTGAATTGATCCACAAAAGTGTTGGGTCGTTTACTGGAACCAAGCTAACGGATGGTTCTACTGAGTGGCCTTTTGTAGCCCAGAAATCAAGCCACATTTGGCGAACTTGCGCACTAGATAATTGTTTCATATGTATCTCCTTTTTACTAATTTGATTGGCTTTCTAGCATTTCCACATAGTCGATAGCAACGCAGAGGGAAATGACTAGGTCTGCATAAGATTCGTCATAGACGGTTACAGTATAGGTAGAGGTTAAATGGAAAAGTTCCTTGGTAATCTCAGCAATCACTTGGTCACGGTCACGATCATCCAGCAATTTAAAATTCAAATCCCAGACATTTCCTTCGATACGAAGACCGAGATTATCAAACTCATACTTATCTCTGAAGAAAGTCAACTTCTTTCGGATATAAAAATGATCGCCATTACTGAGTTGAATCTCAAAACGAGGTAGGAAAGTTAAGACTTCCTTACTAATCTCACTGACCTGTTCACCAGCAGCATCATAGATGGTAAAGGTTTTAGGAATCTTAAAAAATGAACCTTCAACCTGATAGGCGACATTGCCCATTTCATCCTTGATATCAAAGCGTTCACCACCTAGGCGAAATTTTTGTTTGACAAGAAATGTTCTCATAAACACCTCCAAAAATAAAAGACAAATCCATATCACGAAGGGCGAAAAACCGCGGTACCACCTTCATTCAATGAACTTGTCATTCTTTGATTCTTATGCAATTGTTACAATCGAGTAGCATGATTTTCTATCTTAGATGGCTCGCAGCACCGCCAATTCTCTGAACTAAGATGGAGAGAAAATCAATTCTCAACTTTCTCATTATATCGTTTTTTTAAGTCTGCGTCAACTGGAAATAATCCTCATTTAAATAACCAACTCCCTACATCTCTGATTACTTTTTCAGGATATATTTTTTCTTACTGCCATTTTTCTTTTTATCCCAACTTTTATCCCAAATTTTCGAATTGCTATACATAAATACGAAAATATTTGCAAATATAAAGTAACCTATCACCAAATGTATGGAATCAGTTGTTAGGTATTGTCGATCCAAGCCATCCTTTAAATGGAATAGTATAATTGTTTCGTTAACAATCAAAAAGGTTGGCCAATAACTTTTTTTGAAAAAAGTAGACATTTTCATGATTTGTTACCGCTTTCTATTATTATAAACTTAGTATACTACTAGGCTATAAAATAAGCAAATAGGATAGTAAAAATACACAGCTATACAACTATTCAAAAAACGAACCAGTTAAACTGGTTCGTTTCGTGACTGCTAACTCCTACTTCCGATACATTTTAAATTGTAGAAAGAGGTCACTATAGATACCTGTCCATTTATGGTCAAACTTCTCATAGACTTCCAAGTGTTTCATAGTATCTGCATCTGGATAGAAGGACTTGTCCTCTTTGGTCTCCTCAGGGAGCATTTCCTTAGCAGCATTGTTTGGTGTTGAATAGCCGACATATTCTGCATTTTTGAGAGCATTTTCGGGTTTCAACATAAAGTTGATAAAGGCATAGGCTGCGTCTTGGTTTTTGACTGTTTTGGGAATGACCATATTGTCAAACCAGAGATTACTTGCCTCTGTCGGTACGACATAGCGAAGATTTTCATTTTTCTCTAGCATCTGACTGGCTTCACCAGAGAAGGTCACACCTATAGCAGCGTTATTCTGAATCATGTACCCCTTCATCTCATCCGCCACAATAGCCTTGATATTTGGAGTTAGCTTGTAGAGCTTATCTACCGTTTCCTCCAACTGCTGTGGATCTTTAGAGTTTAGGCTATAGCCTAGCGAGTTAAGACCTAAACCAAGTACTTCACGCGCCCCATCAAAAAGCATAATGGAGTTCTTATACTCTGGCTTCCAAAGGTCATCCCAATGTTCAGGCGCTTCTTCCACCATAGTTTCATTGTAGACAATTCCCAAGGTCCCCCAGAAGTATGGGATAGAGTACTGGTTGTTGGGATCAAAGGACTGGTTGAGAAATTCAGAACCGATATTCTCAATGCCCTCAATCTTACTATAATCCAGTGGAACTAGAAGGTCTTCGTCCTTCATTTTGTTAATCATGTACTCACTCGGGATAGCAATATCATAGGTTGTTCCACCCTGCTTGATTTTCGTGTACATGGCTTCATTGGAGTCAAAGGTTTCGTACTGAACTTGGATTCCTGTTTCTTCTGTAAATTTCTCCAGAAGTTCAGGGGCGATATAGTCTCCCCAGTTGTAGATAACCAATTTTTGACTATCGCGACTATTGATTTTACTGTCAAGATGGTAAGAAATTCCCCACAAGACAAGGATAATGGCTAGAATTCCTGCTAAAAATGAATAGAGTCGTTTCATGCTTGCTCCTCCTTCTCACGTGAAATGAAGTAATATCCGACAACTAGGATAATACTAAAGAGAAAGACCAAGGCTGAAAGAGCATTGATTTCTAGAGAAATTCCCTTACGAGCTCTAGAGTATATCTCAACTGACAAGGTTGAAAAACCATTTCCCGTTACAAAGAAGGTCACAGCAAAGTCATCTAATGAATAGGTGAATGCCATGAAGTAACCTGCAATAATAGACGGCGTTAGGTAAGGAAGCATAATTTCCTTGAACATCTGGAACTGACTAGCTCCAAGGTCATAGGCTGCATGAATCATATCTCCATTCATCTCTTTTAATCGAGGCAAGACCATAAGCACTACGATTGGAATGGAGAAGGCCACATGACTAGAAAGAACTGTCAAAAATCCAAGTGAAAACTTGAGTTGTGTAAAGAGAATCAAGAAACTGGCACCAATCATGACATCTGGTGCAACCATCAAAATGTTATTAAGTGATAGGAAGGCTTCTTGGTATTTTTTTCGAGATTGGTAGATGTAAATGGCACCAAAAGTCCCAATGACAGTCGCAATCAGGGCTGATAGGAAGGCTAGTAAAAAGGTCTGAACCAAGATTAGCATGAGTCTTCCATCGCCAAACATGGTTTCAAAGTGAGACAAACTAAAGCCTGTAAAGCTATTCATATCATCCCCAGCATTGAAGGCATAACCAATCAAGTAAAAGATTGGCAGATAGAGGACGATAAAGACAAAGGCTAGGTAAAGATTTGATAATTTTTTCATCGTTCTCTCCTTTCCTTAGTCACCCACATGGTGATAAACATGGTTAGGATAAGAACAACACCAATAGTTGAACCCATACCGTAGTTGTCATTGGTAAGGAAGTTCTGCTCAATAGCAGTCCCCAAGGTGATCACTCGGTTCCCACCAATCAAACGCGTCAGCATGAAGAGACTTAAACTCGGGATAAAGACAGATTGGACACCACTTCGCACTCCGTTCATTGACAGAGGGAAGATGACATGACGGAAAGTTTCCCACTTGGTTGCACCAAGGTCATAGCTGGCATTAATGAGATTGTTATCCATATCATCCAAGACATTGAAGATTGGCAAAATCATAAATGGAAGCTCGATGTAGCTTGCAACAAAGATAAATGAGAAATCCGTAAAGAGCAACTGCTGCGAACCGATTCCGATAAATTCCAGGAATTGGTTGATAGAGCCATTTTGCCCAAAAATCCCGATAAAGGCATAGGCCTTGAGGAGAAGGTTGATCCATGTTGGCAAGATGATCAGCATGAGCCAGAGTTGACGGTGTTTAAGACGAGTCAAAAAGAGGGCTGTTGGATAACTGATAAGAAGTGTCACTAGAGTTACAATCCCAGCATAGAGAACTGAGTTAAAACTCATTTTGAGATAGGTCAAATTTTGTGACGCAAAGTAGGATTTATAGTTTTCTAAACTGAACTGGCCTTCAATGTTGAAAAAGGATTGCCCAAAAATCAAGACCAAAGGCGCCAAAACAAAGAGTGCAATCCAAAGCATGTAGGGCACTACAAAGAGTTTAGAGGTTGTTTTCTTCATCTCTTTCCTCCTCAATAGCGTTAATCAAACCTGCTTCTTGCTCTTCGATTTCTACATATTCCTCAATACGAGCATCGAATTCTTCTTCTGTTTCATTAAGACGCATGATGTGGATGTCTTCTGGTTCAAAGTCCAGACCGATTTCCTCGCCCACAATAGCTTTGCGAGTCGAGTGAATCATCCATTCATTGCCAAGTTCATCATAGGCGATAATCTCATAGTGAACTCCACGGAAGAGCTGAGTATCAACCTTAACTTGAAGTTTTCCTTCTTCTGGAAGGGTAATGCGCAAGTCCTCTGGACGAATCACGACTTCGACTGGTTCATTTGGCTTCATCCCACCGTCGACCGCTTCAAATCGTTTACCGTTGAATTCCACCAAGTAGTCCTCAATCATGGTTCCTGGCAAGATGTTTGATTCACCGATAAAGGTTGCAACAAAGTGGTTGATTGGCTCGTCGTAGATATCAACTGGTGTACCAGACTGAACGATTTCTCCATCATTCATAACGAAAATCCAGTCACTCATGGCCAAGGCTTCTTCTTGATCGTGGGTAACAAAGACAAAGGTAATGCCCAATCGCTGTTGCAGTTCACGCAGTTCGTACTGCATGTCTGTTCGCAATTTCAAGTCCAAGGCTGACAAAGGTTCATCCAACAAGACCACACGAGGCTGGTTGATAATCGCACGCGCAATAGCTACACGCTGGCGTTGTCCTCCAGAAAGCTTACGAATAGAACGTTTTTCGAAACCTTCCAACTGTACCATCTTTAGAACTTCTAATACACGTTGTTCGATTTCTTTTTTATCGACCTTACGCAAACGCAATGGAAAGGCAACATTTTCAAAGACATTCATATGCGGAAACAAGGCATATGATTGGAAGACTGTATGAACATCACGTTTATTGGTTGGGATATCATTGATACGGACACCGTCTAGCATGATATCACCAGTTGTTGCATCCAACAAACCTGCAATGATATTGAGGATGGTTGATTTACCAGATCCTGAGGCACCGAGAAGTGTGTAGAACTTCCCTTCTTCCAACTCAAAGTTAATATCCTTGAGAACCTTGGTGTTGCTATCTTCAAAAACTTTAGAAACGTTTCTGAATTCGATAATTGGTTTTTTCAATTGGCATAAATTCCTTCTTTTTCATAGATTAACAGATCAGGGCTCTGTCAGGCCGCTACTACCTCTTGCAGGGAGTTAGACCACCTGCATATATCTTCGCTACCGATAGGCTTTCACCCCCTTTACATGTCTAGTTAGTAGCAGCTAGGCTATTTCTACTATTTACTCATGTTCACCCAAGATACGAACTTCTCGCTCGAGAGTAACACCTGAGTGTTCTTTAACCTTTTCAATGACAGACTCGATTAATTCCTCATAGTCCTTAGCAGTTCCATCCGCAATATTAACCATAAAGCCTGCATGCTTTTCTGAGACTTCGACGCCACCGATACGATAACCTTTCAATCCTGCTTCTGCAATCAATTGACCTGCAAAATGACCCACTGGACGTTTAAAGACTGATCCACATGAAGGATACTCTAAAGGTTGCTTGAGTTCACGAAGGTGGGTCAATCGATCCATTTCTTGTTTGATAGTCTCATAATTTCCTGGCGATAGTGCAAACTTAGCAGATAGGACAACTGCTCCAGATGCTTGAATGGCTGAATGACGATAACCAAAGGCCAAATCTTTAGCAGATATGGTTTCGATTTCACCTTCCTTAGTCAAGATTTGACAAGACTGTAGAACATGAGCAATCTCACCACCATAAGCCCCAGCATTCATAAAGACAGCACCACCAACGCTTCCTGGAATTCCACAAGCAAACTCAAAACCAGTCAAACTATGACGGAGGGCAATACGAGTGGTTTCAATCAAGTTCGCTCCAGCTTCAGCCTCAATAGTGTAACCATCAACAGAAACATTATTGAGCTTGTCACACATGATTACAAAGCCACGGACTCCACCCTCACGAACGATAATGTTACTTGCATTTCCAAGAACCATCCAAGGAATGTTTTCCTGATTGGCAAATTTTACTACACGAGCCATCTCGTAGCGATTACGAGGAAATACTAAATAATCTGCCTTCCCTCCAACTTTGGTATAGGTATAAGTTTTTAGCGGTTCATCGAATCGAATATCGATTCCTTCTAGGGTTTCATTTAATTTATCTAATACGGTCATTTTTCTAATCCTTTTATAAAATTCATTCCATTATACCATTTTTAGCGATTTTTTTCGATGATTATGTCACCTTTTACCAGTGACAATACAAAAAGAGGCTAGGCCTCCTTAATATTACTGTTTCTTGTAAAAGATTGATTTTGTTAGGAAAACGAAAGCCAAAACTTCTACTGCTAAGATTCCCTCTACCACCAGAGGATTTGAGATCCAGCCAACTTGAGAAAGGCTCGGTGCCAGATCAAATAAAGCATGCAGACCGTAAGCTGCTACTAGATAAATCCATTTTTTTTGGCGAACAGCTTGGAATACCCAGACAGTTAAGCCAAGCTGAAGAATCAAGGCAAGAATTCTTTCGACTCCCAAAAGATAAATTTGCCAAGCTGCTAGATTATGAATGGTTGCGAGTGTACTCTCAGGTAAGAGTTGCATGATAGCTGGATTTTGCGATTCAACTGCTGAAAATAGGATAAAGAGATTGAGTAAACCAGCAATTCCGATATAAATCATTTCTAGTCCACCATGACCAAGGCCATAGGCGAGGGCATCTGAATCTTCCATCTCTCTTTTTTTGTTCAACCATTTGAAAAAGATTAGTCGGGCTGTTTCTTCGAATAAGGCAGCCATACAGATTCCATAAATCACATAGAGAAGGGGATTCTCTGTCATGAGAGCAATGGTTCCATCTCTCTGAGGTCGAAGAACCAGCAGATGAACGATTTTTTCTAAAACCTGCGATGAGGCAAAAAAGGCAACTGCACCAAGTCCCAAAACTGCAAAATTAATCTTGTATTTCTTTCTTGCGTACCAAACTGCTGCAATGAGGACGGCAAACAAGGCCAGCATCGTTATTATTACATGAATTTTCATATTTGACTCCTTTTATTCTGACTTATCGATATCTTTTTTCATCTCGTCAACATTAAACTTAGCAAATAGATATTGACGATCCTGAACAGGAAAACGTTGATCCAGTTGATCAACAGCTCCTAGTTCAACAATCCCTTCCTTGATGACAAAGTCCATAACGTGGCCACCAAAAGTTAGGTCATCTGAAATAAAGTGTAGATGGTAACCAGCAACACTAACTCCATGGAAAATCTCTGGGGTCCAAAAGCCGACGATGGTTCCTGAAACATTTTCGCGACTATACTCTGGCTGATGCGTTGCTACTTCTGCAAACTTTGTTTCAGAGGTTGACTTAGGAATCATGCGCACATGCATGTTCTTGAAATCACCATGAATCTTGATAGAACGAAAGAGGTTTTCACCATCATAGTAGGACTCAATACGTTTTTCAAGTTCCTGATCAGTCATTTCAAAACGCTGACGGAATATAACTTCTGCCTGGTGGGGGACAACTGCTGCATAGGGAATAAGCGCATCTGCTGAAACTTCAACAATCTCTGGTTTTTCACCTGATCCCTTAGCTTGATAAGCTTTACCATCTAAGACAATAAGCTCGCCATCGATAGAGTCCAGCGTCCCTAAACCTAAATCACCATGTTGGAGCAATTCACCAACGGTTAGACTTCCTCCATAGAGTCCCGCCATCAGCGCTCCTAAAGTATTGTATTGAAATAATTTTACTGGTTCTTGCACCTTAATAATCTCACTCTTTCCAGAATTTTTCACTTAATAAGTATATCATATTTCTGATTAGAATTGAATGCTAGACTGCCTTTTAATACTCAATGAAAATCAAAGAGCAAACTAGAAAACTAGCCGCAGGTTGCTCAAAGCACTGTTTTGAGGTTGTAGATGGAACTGACGTAATCAGCTCAAAGCACTGTTTTGAGGTTGTAGATGGAACTGACGTAGTCAGCTCAAAACACTGTTTTGAGGTTGTGGATAGAACTGACGTAGTCAGTAACATATATACAGCAAGGCGACGTTGACGCAGTTTGAAGAGATTTTCAAAGAGTATAACATTGCCAAACTTCTAAAAAAAAGGTACAATGTAACAAAATCATGAGAGGTCTGGGATGAAGCAAGAAAGCAAGTATGAACAAGTCGTTCACTATCTAAAAAATGAGATAGAATCAGGTAGATTTCCCACTGGAAGTCGCCTACCATCTATCCGAAAACTCAGTCAAGATTTTCACTGTAGCAAAGACACCATACAGCGCGCACTCTTAGAACTCCGATACCAGAAATATATCTACTCCAAACCTCAAAGTGGTTATTATGTATTGGAGCAACAAACCAGTCATGAAGATCTAATTATCTCAGTCAACGATGAGCATGCAGCAGCCTATGATGATTTTCGTCTTTGTGTCAACGAAAGCTTGATTGGGCGAGAAAATTATCTCTACAACTACTATGAACACCAAGAGGGCTTAGAAGAATTACGTCAGTCCGTTCAGACTTTGCTCTTTGATCAAGCCATTTATAGTAAGGCAGACCAGTTGGTCATGACGTCTGGAACCCAACAAGCACTGTTTATTCTTTCTCAGATTGACTTTCCAGGTCAAGCTCAGGAAATACTGGTTGAACAACCGACCTATCATCGAATGAACCAGCTGCTGCTAGCCCAAAATCTTCCCTTTCAAACCATTGAACGTCGAGTGGACGGCATTGACCTGAAAGAACTTGAGGAACAGTTTAAAAGCGGAAAGATTAAGTTCTTCTATACCATTCCCCGTTTCCACTATCCTCTGGGGCATTCTTATTCTGAAGAGGAAAAACTTGCTATCCTTGACTTAGCTGCAAAATATCAGATTTATATCGTTGAGGATGACTACCTGGGTGACTTGGATCCTAAAATGGGACAAACCTTTCATTATCTGGACCAACATGATTTGGTCATCTATATCAAGTCCTTTTCTACAAGTCTATTTCCTGCCCTCCGGATTACTGCCCTTCTTCTTCCTAATGCGATCAAGGAAGCTTTTGTGACCTATAAAAACATTCTCGACTACGATAACAACCTTATCATGCAAAAGGCTCTATCACTCTATATTGATAGTCAACTCTTTGAAAAAAACAGACTAGCACGATTGGTACTGCAAGAAAAAAGTCAGGAGCACATCCAACAGCTCTTACAAACCTATCCCATTTCCCTACCGAGCTATCCACTTCATGATGGGCTTTTGCTTGATCTCAGGAACTATCCTAGCATCGCTAGTCTTAAACACAGTCCTCTAGGACTCGACTTTTTCGAATCATCCTACATAGAGTCTTGTCCCTATCACTTTGCAAAAGTTCCTTTAGAAAATATTGAAGAAACATTAAGCTATTTAAAAACAGAGCTGGACTGAAATCCAACTCTGTTATTTTTTATTGTTCTACTTCTGTTAGCTTAGCAGCTTTTTCAAGATAAGTTTGGTAAGTTCCGTCATCTTTCAGTTTTTGGATGACCTTATCAACCACTTCCTTCAAATCTGAGTTACCTTTTTTGATAGCTACAGCATTTGCTTCGCCTTCTTTCATAGTCAAGCTTACAGTAGCTACTGCCAAATCTGAGTTCTTAGCAGCATAGCTTAGTGCTACTGGCTCATCCATATGAACGGCATCAACCTTACCTGATTGAAGCTCATTGACTGCCTCACCCATGTTTGTCAAAGAAGTCAACTGTGCCTTAGGAAGTTGCTCTTTGACCATAGATTCAGGAACAGTCCCTTTTTGAGCTGCAATATTAGCACTTGCTAGAGAGTCCAAATCCTTGTATTTTTCAAGATCTGACTTTCTGATAAGGAAGCTAATTTTATTTTCATAGTAAGGAATTGAGAAATCAAAGACTTCTTGTCTTTCTTCAGTTGCACTGATTCCCGCAATGGCCAAATCAGCCTTACCTGTCTGAAGACTAGTCAAGACATTATCAAAACTCATGCTTGAAACTTCCAATTTCACTCCAAGTTCATCAGCGATTGCTTGCGCCATGTCAATATCAGCACCTACGACTTGGTTCTTACCATCTACAAGGGCTTGAAACTCAAAGGGAGCATAGTCTGGACTAGTTGCGACCACCAATTTCCCTTTTTGCTTGATGGCCTCCACTGCAGATTGTGAGCTTGAGCTAGACGATTGGCAAGCTACTAAAAAGAAGCTTGCAAGAAAACTACATAAGACAAATATCCATTTTTTAAAATTCATAAATAAACAACCTCTCTGTTGATTTTGTATAATTATAACTCTATTAACTTCGTTTGTCAAGCATATTTTCAATTTTTCTTTCAAAAAAGGAGCTTTTATTCATTATTTAGCTCCTTTTTTCTGTATATTTAATCAATCTTACAATTCAACAATCTTACCTGTTTCAAAGTAAACAACCCATTCACAGATATTTTTTGCATAGTCACCGATGCGTTCCAAGTAGGAAATAACTTGGAAATAATCACGACCTGTGATAATGGCTTCAGGATGTTTCTTGATTTCTTCTGTAGCTAGGTCTCGAATGTTATCAAAGTAATGGTTGATATTTTCATCCATAGTTGCAACTTCATAGGCTTGATCCACAGAACCATTCAAATAAAGTTCTAAAGCTGCCTCAACAAAGTTTTTTACTTCACGACCCATTTTTTTAATTTCTTCTTCAACTGCAGGGATACGTTGCTCCCCCTTCATACGAATCGTTGCTTTTGCGATAGAAACTGCATGGTCTCCCATACGTTCTAGGTCTGAAACAGCTTTTAAAACTGTTAAAACTGTTCGTAAGTCTTGTGAAACTGGTTGTTGTAGGGCGATCATTTCAAATGATTTCTTTTCAAGTTTCACTTCGTATTCGTTTACTTCTGCATCTTCCTCAATGACTTCTTTAGCCATGTCACGGTCATGCGTTACAAAAGCACGTACGGTACGATTGATTTGGGAAAGAACTTCTTGTCCCATAGCATAAAACTGATTATGCAATTTCTCTAAATCTTCTTCAAATTGAGATCGTAACATCTTCTCACTCCTTATCCAAATTTACCTGAAATGTAGTCCTCTGTCTCCTTATGTTGAGGATAGAGGAACATATCCTTGGTATCGTTAAATTCAATCAAATCTCCATTGAGGAAAAAGCCTGTCTTATCGGAGATTCGAGATGCTTGCTGCATAGAACGCGTAACCAAGAGCATGGTGTATTTGTCTTTTAGACCATACAAGGTTTCCTCAATCTTACCAGCAGAAATAGGGTCCAAGGCTGAAGTGGGTTCATCCAAGAGGATGATTTTAGGGCTAGTCGCTAATACACGTGCCACACAAACACGTTGTTGTTGCCCACCTGAAAGACCAATAGCAGAGTCATGCAAGCGATCCTTGACTTCATCCCAGATTGAAGCACGTTGTAAAGCCTTCTCCACTGCTTCATCTAAGACCTGCTTGTCTTTTTCCCCATTTATACGGAGGCCATAAACGACATTTTCGTAGATAGACATAGGAAAAGGATTGGGTTGTTGGAAGACCATACCAATTTCTTTACGTAATTCAACAGTGTCGGTACGCGGACTATAGATATTGTGCCCGTTATAAACCACTGATCCAGTTGTCGTCACTTCAGGATTAAGGTCACCCATTCGGTTAATAGCCTTTAGAAGTGTTGATTTCCCAGATCCAGAGGGACCGATAAGGGCGGTAATTTCCTTAGGTTGGAATGATAAGGAAACACTATTCAAAGCCTTCTTTTTGTTATAATAAACAGACAGGTCTGAAACCTGTAAAATCGGTTCTGTCATACTATTTCCTCTCTAACCAAAGTGTCCAGTTACATAGTCATTTGTTGACTGTAGCTTAGCATTTTGGAAAATATTAGCAGTCTTATCATACTCAATCAAGTCACCCAAGTAGAAAAATCCTGTATAGTCACTAGCACGCGCAGCTTGTTGCATACTGTGAGTTACGATGATAATGGTAAAATCCTTCTTCAACTCAAGCATGGTTTCTTCAAGTTGAGCTGTCGCAATCGGATCTAAAGCTGATGCCGGCTCATCCATCAAGAGAATATCCGGTTTAACAGAGATTGCACGAGCGATACAAAGACGTTGCTGCTGACCACCTGATAGGGTCAAGGCCGACTTGTGAAGGTCGTCTTTTACCTGATCCCAGAGAGCAGCTTGACGAAGTGATGTTTCTACAATTTCATCTAGAACTTTCTTGTCCTTGACACCTGCACGTTCATGTGCAAAAGTGATATTACGATAGATTGATTTAGCAAATGGATTTGGACGTTGAAATACCATTCCGATATGTTTACGCATTTCATAAACATTAATTTCTGGACGGTTAACGTCAATACCTCGATAGAGAATCTGTCCTGTAACCTTTGCAATATCAATGGTATCATTCATACGATTAAGACTGCGTAGATAGGTTGATTTCCCAGATCCAGACGGACCAATCAGGGCCGTGATTTTATTTTTTTCGAATTGCATATCCACGCCCTTGATGGATTCATTCTTACCGTAGTAAACATGTAAATCCTTCGTAGAGAGGGCCACTTTTTCTTCAGGGAAGGTGATGATATGCTTTTCATCCCAGTTATATTTTGACATGGCTTCTCCTTTAGGCAGCGGTTAATTTCTTGTGTAGGTAGCTTCCGAGTTTGCGAGCTCCAAAGTTAAAGATTAAGATAAAGATTAGGAGCACCGCAGCAGAACCTGCTGAAACAAGGGTTCCATCAGGAATAGTTCCTTCACTGTTGACTTTCCAAATATGGACGGCCAAGGTTTCTGCTTGACGGAAGATTGAGATCGGACTGGTTACACTGAGAACATTCCAGTTTGACCAGTCAAGAGCTGGAGCTGATTGTCCTGCCGTATAGATAAGAGCCGCAGCTTCACCAAAGATACGACCTGATGCAAGGACAACACCCGTAACAATACCAGGTAAGGCTTCGGGGATAACGACATGAAGAACTGTTTCCCAACGAGAAAGTCCAAGTGCTAAACCAGCTTCACGTTGTGTATGGTGAACGTGTTTTAAGCTGTCTTCAACATTACGCGTCATCTGGGGAAGGTTAAAGACAGTCAAAGCCAAGGCACCTGAAATAATTGAAAATCCATATTCAAACTGAACTACAAAGATGAGGTAACCAAAGAGACCGACTACGACAGATGGTAGAGAAGACAAAATCTCAATACAGGTACGAACTAAGTTGGTAACACGACCTTTTTTGGCATATTCAGCCAAGTAAATCCCAGCTCCCATTGATAGGGGAACAGAGATGAACAAGGTAATGACCAAAAGGAAAAAGGAATTATAAAGCTGAATCCCGATACCACCACCTGCTTGATAAGAAGATGATTTTCCTGTCAAGAATGACCATGAAACATGTGGCAATCCTCGAACCAAGATATAGAGAATCAAGGAAGCTAGGATGGTCACAATGATTCCTGCGATGGTATAGAGGACAGCTGTTGCAAGTTTATCTAATTTCTTAGCGTGCATAGTTTTTCTTTCCTCTTTCTTTCGTAATCAATTTAATCACACTGTTAAAGGCCAAACTCATCAAGAGCAATACTAGGGCCAGTGACCAAAGAACATTATTATCAACAGTTCCCATAACGGTATTACCGATTCCCATGGTCAAAACAGATGTCAGAGTCGCTGCTGGTGTCGTCAATGAAGTTGGAACAACTGCTGAGTTACCGACAACCATCTGAATCGCAAGGGCTTCACCGAAAGCACGCGCCATACCAAAGACTACAGCAGTAAAAATACCTGAACGAGCAGCCTTCAAAGTAACACGCCAGATTGTTTGCCAACGAGTTGCTCCCATAGCTAAACTAGCTTCACGGTAGTGACGAGGAACTGCACGTAAGCTATCAGTTGTCATAAAGGTTACAGTCGGCAAGATCATAACAAAGAGAACGAAAATCCCCGATAAAATACCAAAACCTGTTCCACCAAAGACACTACGTACAAATGGTACAACGACCTGCAAACCGATAAATCCGTATACTACCGAAGGAATCCCAACTAGAAGTTCGATAGCTGGTTGCAAAATCTTAGCTCCTTTTGGCGATACTTCTGTCATAAAGACTGCAGCACCAATTGCAAATGGTGTTGCGATGAGAGCAGATAGGATGGTAACGATAAAGGAACCTAAAATCATTGGAAGAGCACCAAACTGCTTACCTGAAGGGTTCCAAGTTGCACCAAAGAGAAAATCAAAGATATTCACACCATTCACAAAGAAGGTAGATAACCCTTTTTGGGCTACAAAGATTAAAATCATAGCCACAATGATAACAATCAAAGAGAGGCAGGCAAAAGTCAGACTTTTCCCTAATTTCTCAAGACGAGAGTTCTTTGACGGAGAGAGCAATTTTTTAGATAATTCTTCTTGGTTCATTATTGACTCCCTTCTAGCGCTGTTACAGTCCCTGTAGCATCTTTTTCAACCTTCATTTCCTTAACAGAAATATAGCCCATTCCTTTAACGATTCCGTTCTGAGCTTCGTCTGAAAGAACAAAGTTTAAGAATTCGGCAACCAATTCATTTGGCTCACCAAGTGTATACATATGTTCATAAGACCACAAAGGCCAATTATTCGTGGTTACATTCTCTGAAATTGGTTCATAACCATTGAGTTTGATTGTCCCAACAGAATCATCGACATAGGCAAACGCTAGATAGGAAATAGCTCCAGGGGTTTGAGAAACGATTGATTTGACCATCCCGTTTGAATCCTGTTCCTGACTTTGCATTGCTGATTGACCATTCATGATCACACTATCAAAGGTTGCACGAGAACCTGAACTAGCCGCACGGTTGATTATAGAGATGGCTAAATCTTTCCCGCCGACTTCTTTCCAGTTAGTAATTTCTCCTGTGAAGATTTGTCGGAGTTGATCTGTCGTTAGATTATCAACATCTACTTCTTTATTGATAATAACAGCCAAACCTGCAACAGCTACCTTATGATCGACCAAGGCTGAAGCATCAATACCGTCTTTTTCCTCAGCAAATACATCCGAGTTTCCGACATCTACTGCTCCTGATTGAACCTGCGATAGTCCTGTACCAGAACCTCCACCTTGAACATTGACCGTTTTACCGATATGAGCTGATGCGAATTCATCTGCCGCCGCCTCGACTAAAGGTTGGAGGGCAGTTGAGCCAACAGCCGTCATTGACTCCCCACGATCAATCCAACTTGCACATCCTGCTAGTGAACCAGCAAGTAAAAAGGTTGCAAGAAAGAGGGTGAGTTTTTTAATTTTTTTCACTATTTGTCTCCTTGAAAATAATGATGAATAGCTTGGAATTTCGCCCTATTTTTCTATTGTTTTATGCAAAAAATCCATACTTCCACTATAACATAGAATACTGATTTTGACTAGTTTTTTACCTTAAACCTCAAGCCCTTAGGGAAATAATTCTTCAAGGTATTTCCGGTCACTTTTGCAAAACCTAGACCATTTCCACCAACCAAAACTTGATACCAGCCATTTGACAAAGTTTCAGACAGCTGAACTGTTTCACCGGCCACGTATTTGACAAAGTCCGCTTCATGAATTTCAATTCTTTGATTGACTTGGCTTGGTTTTAAGGCTAAACCAAGAGCAAAACTTGGTTCAAAACGTTTTTTCTTAAAGGTTCCAAGATGAAGTCCGTTTCGTGCAATCCTAAGTTTACCCAAATCTGGTAGAACTTCAGGTAAGAGATATAGTTGTTCTCCAAAAGTCTGTAAAATTCCTGGCAAATTTATCTTCAGGTGTTTTTTTTCAAAATCTTGCCATAAACTCAACTGTTCGCGACTGAGATTAGTCTTAAAAGACTTGAACTTCCCTGACTTGTTTTGTCCCTTAAACTGAAGATGGGCAACAAATTGACCTTCTCCCTTAAAACGATGTGGGTACATCCGAGCTGTCTCAGGAAAATCAATCCCAGGAGCCATTCCATTGATATGTGTAACTGGAATCAATTCAAAATCATAACTATCCAGCAACCATTTAATAATTTCTTCGTTTTCTTCTGGAGCCCATGTACAAGTCGAATAGACCAAACGACCACCATCAGCTAACATGGTGACCGCATCCTCTAGAATTACACGCTGCAAGTCAGCACATTGGCTTGGATATTCTACACTCCAATAATCCATGGCATCTGGCTGTTTTCGGAACATTCCTTCTCCTGAACATGGAGCATCTAGAACAATTAGGTCAAAATATCCCTTAAACACTTTAGCCAAACGATCTGCAGATTCATTGGTTACAACAACATTTGATGCACCAAAACGCTCCATATTTTCAACCAAAATCTTAGCTCGCTTGCTAGAAATTTCATTGGAAACAAGTAGTCCTTCGCCTGCAAGATAAGCTGCCAGTTGAGTTGATTTCCCACCGGGAGCCGCTGCCAAATCCAAGACCTTCATGCCTGGTTTTGGTTGAGCTACTTGTGCAACCATTTGTGCAGCAGGCTCTTGTGAATAGACCAAGCCTGTTACATGCTCAGGTGATTTCCCTGAAACCTTGCCATAATAGCCCCAAGGTGTATGTGGAATAGCATCTGAAAAAGAAACTTGGCTTTCTTTTAAGGGATTGATGCGAAAGGCGGAAACTGCCTCATCATCAAAAGAGGCAAGAAAAGCTCTTGCCTCATCTCCCAATATTTCTTCATATTTTTTTACAAATCCTTCTGGAAATTGCATGTAAGTTTATTTCCTTTCGTAGATATAGGATTGAATTTCTGCCAACTTGTCTGTTGGAACCATCATAATTGGTTGTCGTGTCTGAAAATCCACCGGCTCTCCAGTTAAGGTTACAATCTGATAACCTAAACTTTTTCCAATGATACCAGCTGCAGCATAGTCCCAAGGTTGGAGATAGGTGATATAGGTCAATAGCTGACCAGATAATATTTTTGCAAAACTAATAGCCGCACTTCCATATATTCGTACGCCAAGTGAAGCATTAGCCAATTCTGCGACACCCCAGGCATTTGTTTCCAACATGCCAGCATTACTCGCAATTAGAAAATCTCGCAAGGGCTTATCTTTAAAATTAGGCAAGGGTTCTTCATTGAGACAGGCCTGAAAAGTACCTCCTCCATGATAACAATGACCTTTCATGACATCATAAATGATCCCAAACTGGCCCACACCATTTTCAAAATATGCTACCATAATGGCAAAATCATCACCTTGTGCGACAAAGTTGTTGGTACCATCAATGGGATCAATGACCCAAACAAATCCATGTCCAACTGAAGCACGTAGACATCCCTCTTCTGCACAAAATTGGTCATCCGGAAAATGCGAACGAATCTTATCAATCAAAAAATTCTGAACTTCCTTGTCCAAACGAGTCACCAAGTCTGTAGGGGATGATTTTCTCTCAATATGCAATTCTTCCTGCATATGAGCTAGAATATAGTCTCCTGCTTCCTTGACAATCTCTTTGGCAAACATAAATTTATTTTCCAAGCGAAATCTTCCCTTCCCCTTGTTCTTTGGCCAATTGGACAGCTCGATAGAAGGAGTAACCACTCGCAGTTTCAAATTCACGGCCCAAGCGTTTTTCTTCACTCTTGCTTGGAACAACCGCTTTGAATCCCTTATAGGAATCTAGTAGTTTTTTTGCCTCTACCTTAGTCTCATAGGCAGCTTCAACATCATTAAAAAAAGAAAGCACTGAAGCAAGTTCTTCAGTGCTCCACGACAAATCTAGTGGGTAACTATACTGTTTATTCATCTAATTAATACCAGCTCTCAATGTAGCTTCTTTCAGTTCTTGTTTACGGTAACTACGAGGGAGAAAAGCACGAATCTCATCTTCATTAAAACCGATTTGCATCCGCTTTGCGTCAATAATAATCGGACGACGCAAAAGACTCGGATACTGCTCAATTAAATGAAGCAACTCCGATACTGAGATACTCTCTACATCAATATTCAATTTTTGAAAAATCTTTGAACGAGTCGAGATGATGTCATCAGTACCATTTTCGGTCAAGGAAAGAATGTGTTGCAGTTCTTTTCTCGTTAAAGGGCTGGTCATAATATTATGCTCTTGGAAGGGCACTTTATGATTCTCGAGCCAGGCCTTTGCTTTACGACATGATGTACAACTCGGTGATAAAAATAGTGTAATCATGCTTTCCTCTTCTTTACATACTTTTCTATTCCTATTATACAAAAAAATAAAGCGCTTGACTAGTTATTTCCGTAAAAAAACCTACTTTTTCAAGAAAAATAGGTTTTTTAGAATCAAATGTGAATGTTTTGCTTAAAAGTAGAAATATTCATGTTACAAACGATAGTTTTTTCCTAGATTTTATTTGGAATCAGCAATACTTTTCTTCACTTATCTATTTGTTTTTCTACTCTGTAGGTACAGAAATCCAAAAATCAATTCATACAAGCAGAAAAATAGAAGAAAGGCATGGAGGAAAAAGTCCTCTGGTAGGATAAGAATGACAGAATCCTTTGCTGGATCAAATAGCCAGGTATCATCACCTACAAAAAGTATCTGATGAAACAAAGTAAAGAACTGCTCAAATCCAATGAAAACTCCGACCAAACCAAGAACCAAAGGTAGCGAGAGCATGATTAAGAGACCTCTACGATAGAGAGATAGAAATCCTTTCTGAATGACTTGCTTCCAAAAAAGATAGAAAATCGGTAGGGTAACTATCGCTACTCCTTGAGCCAGATGGAACAAACACTTCACAACCGCAAAATGATGGATTCCAGATGCAGACGAAGGAAAATCTGGCATTGCTAATACTTGACTCAATGGATTGGTCAAATAATCCATCAAAACATTAAAATTATGCTGGATGGTCTGAGGTTGCAGATGAACACGATTTGTCAAGTTTAACCAAGAAATTTCCTGAGGATAGACCAACCAAGCCAGGTAAATGGTCAATAAAATTGCAAGCGAGAGAAGAAAGAGAATACTTCCTACAAAAGTAAACTTAGTTTTCATCGAAATCCCACTCCGCTAGACTTGAAAGGACATGAGTTGGTGCAATTGGCAAGTCTGCTACTTCTTCTGGTTTTGTAAATCCTGTCGTTACCAAAAGACTAGGAATGCCATTGTCAATACCAGCTCGAATATCAGTAAGATAATTATCTCCCACCATGACAATTTCTTGGCGTTCAAGGCCTAGGTGTTCAACAGCCTTGTCCATAATAATCGCATTAGGTTTTCCAATATAAACTGGTTTTACACGAGTTGCTGCTTCAAGAAGAGTAATCAGTGAACCAGCACCAGGCAAAAGTCCACGTTCTGTTGGAATATTTAAATCTGGATTGGTGCCGATAAAGTGAGCACCTTTATGGATAGCTAGGGTCGCCGTAGCAAATTTTTCATAGTCAACTTGCCAGTCCAAACCTACAACCACATAGGCTGGATTTTCTTTATCTTCGACATACCCTGCTGCTTGGATGGCCTCCTTTAGGCCTGCTTCTCCGATGACATAGACTGTCTTTTTAAGTCCTAGGTCATTCATGTAATCAATGGTCGCTAAGGTTGCAGTATAGATCGTCGATACAGGTGTGTCAATGTTAAACTGATTGGCTAACATCTCTTGAACACTTTCAGGTGTACGAGTGGTGTTGTTTGTTACAAAAAGATAAGGAAGCTCTCTTTTTTGTAACTCATGAACAAAAGCTTCACCTGCTGGAATTCTATCTTTCCCCTTATAGATCGTTCCGTCTAAATCAATTAAATATCCTTTATAAGTCATATCTTTCTTTCTAATCTTTTTTAATTTCTTGCCAAGTTATCCTTGCCTTAGCATTGGTGTCACCATCACTTGTAATCTGGTGATGGCTTTCTAGTCCATTCAATTCATAACTAGAAGTAATCATTCCGCCTGGTCGAACTTCCTTAACATATTTAAGGTTAATTTTTTTAGGGATATGGTTAGTCAGGAAATCGGCTCCCATGACCTCAAAAATCCAATCTAGGTATTTGCTGTTATTGACGTGACCATTCATATCTAAGTCATAGAAACGAACGTGATAATCCTTGCTTATCGCTTCTTCCAGCTCTCTATATTTTGGCCCACGGACCCATTTCTTAGAAAACTCAGATTGATAAGGGGCAATAATTTCTGCTACTACAGGATGAACCTTTCGACTCTCACGATCCATAAGGACAAAGGTAGCTACCATATGAATGATTTCTTGACCATCTTCATCATAAATAGTAAATCGGCGGTAGCAAAAGAGACGATTATAGGTCAAAGCTTCTGTTTCAATGGTGATTTCCTCAGCAAAACGAGGCAAACGAACCACGTCAATATCATAATCTGTGATAATCCAGACCAGATTATACTGTTCTAAAACATCCTTGTCACTCACTCCCAGTTCAATTGACTGCATTCCTGATACCTGGAGGGACAATAAGATAAGGTCTGGTAGCTTGATATGGCCATTCATGTCAGCCATATCAAAAGGAATTTTCATCTTCATTTGATAAGTTAAGCCCATAATTTTACTCCAATATAAATCGTTCTGCTACTGTATCACCTAAGAAGAGCCCTCTCTTGGTCATACGAACACGATCACCCTCAACCTGCATAAGACCTTGTTGAATCAATTCTCTAACAACATCTCCATAAAGTTCCTGAAAAGACCGTTCGAATTTTTCTTCAAATCGCGCCATGGAAACTCCTGACTTCTTGCGAAGGCCGAGAAACATCTCTTCTTCCATTTGCTCTTTTTGACTCAGGTGCTCTTCTGTGATACGAGCATTCCCATCTTCTACTGCCTTTAAATAATGGAGGATAGGACCATGATTTTTATAGCGAACACCGTTTACATAGCCCGACGCACCAGCACCGATTCCATAATACTCGGCATTATCCCAGTACATAAGATTGTGACGACTTTCAAATCCTGGCTTAGAAAAGTTAGAAATCTCATAGTGCTCAAATCCAGCTCTTTCTAGCTCTGCAATGATATACTCAAACATCTCAGCTTCTAATTCTTCCTTAGGAAGTGGTAATTTTCCTCGTCTCATGCGATTCATAAAGACCGTATGATTTTCCAAAATCAAGCTATAGAGACTCATATGAGGAATATCAAGGGCAATTGCCTTAGCGACATTGTCCTTTACCTGATCCATGGTCTGCCCAGGAAGTGCGTAGATCAAGTCAATGGAAATATTGTCAAAACCAGCCAGTTTGAGACGATCGATATTTTCATAAATATCCTTTTCCGTATGACTACGCCCTATCTTTTTCAGCATTTTATCATCAAAGGTCTGAACACCTAGTGAAACACGATTAACTGCAGAATTTTGCAGAACAGCAATCTTATCAGCATCCAAATCACCAGGATTGGCCTCAATGGTCAATTCTTCTAAGACTGATAAATCTAAGTTTTTAGTCAATCCTTCTAACAAAACTTCCAATTGAGAAGCCGACAGGGCTGTCGGTGTCCCACCACCAATATAGAGTGTACGCAATTTTTGAATATCATAAGAATGAAATTCTTGCAGTAGATGCTCTAGATAGCTGTCTACTGGCTGATTTTTGATAAAGACCTTGGAAAAGTCACAATAATAACAAATCTGTGTGCAAAATGGTATGTGCACGTAGGCTGATGTCGGTTTCTTCTGCATAGTATTTATTATACCACAAAAGCGAACAATACTTAGAATTCCGTTTAACAAAATCCTAGCATTGTTCGCTTTCTTTATCTAAACATTCTTTTTATTTTACGACTAACATGATTCCCAGAACCAATCTAGTTTGTCTTTATAACACAAAAGAATGAATGTTTATTTGACTAAATTTTTAGTCTTCTTTTTTCTTTCCCAAAGCAAGTCCGAGACCGCCTAGAATACCAAGAAGGCCTAGAGAAGCAAGAGTCGCATTTGATTCAGTACCAGTATTTGGCAATACTTTTTGAGAATCATTTGACTTAGCTCCATTAGTATCAGGTGTTACTGGCGCAACTGGTGTTTCTGGTGTTACCTTAGCTGGAGTTTCTACTGGAACTTCAACTGCTGGTTGACCTGGTTCTGTAATCTTACCTGTACCTGGAACTTTACCGTCTGGTAATTCACTGTTTGGTACTTTACCTTTACCGTCTTCACCGATTGTGACTGTGATTGGGTTACCATCTTTACCTGGGATTTCTACCTTAGTTCCTGGTGGATATGTTGAGCCAT
>NZ_JASHFS010000020.1:0-39471 GCF_047460685.1 Streptococcus infantis
GAGGCAAGTGACGAGTCAAGAGCAATGAGGCTTGAACAACGTGAAAGCCAGCGTCTTTAGGCGCTGGCTGGTAATTTGGGCTTATAGCCCTGGTGCAAACCACCCGTTAGACGGGTGGTTATGATTTATGTGAAAAGTAGGGTTGATTACTAAGACGTTGAAGGAGTGGTCGTCCGATAAAACTAATGGCAATAATTTTTGCAAGATCAGGAATGATAAAGGGAATGACACCGACAGCCAGTGCCTTATCAAAAGGCATACCAGAGAGGAAGTGGAGGCTGAGGATACCACCGACAAAGACAAGGGAATCCCCTAAGAGATTGGCTAGGAAAATACGTACAACACTGCTATTCGTATGAGTCAGATAGGAAGCAAGCCCAGCATAGACAAGGTCAAACCATAGATAACCAGCACTTGGCCCAATTAAAACATGGAAACCAGCTCCTCCACCAGCAAAGACAGGAATACCAATGGCACCCAGTAAGAGATAGATTCCAACAGAGAGAACAGCTTCCCTAGGTCGAAAAACAGTAGCGATGAGACCGATAGCAAAGTTTTGCAGAGTAAATGGTACGGGCCCAATAGGGATACTAATTTGGGCTAATACTGCAATCAGAGCAGCCCCGATAGCTGGAATAGCGTAAATGTGTGCTTTTTTCATAATAGTTAACCTCTTTTTTAATTTATAGTAACTATTATACTGGGAAGGGGATGGTTGTCAACCTATTTTAAAAACAAAGGTTACAAATTTGTAACGGCCGATTTAGAGAGAACCGGAGGCCAAGAGACTTTTCAAAACACGGATAAATCATGTCAGTCGTAAAAAAAGTACCCTTATGGAGATTGGTTCCCATATAGTGAAAATTCTTAGGAATCCTGATGGCATGCTATTTTTAAGTGTTTTATAATTTGCTCTAATAAAAGAAAAAGATTGAAGAAAATGGTCCTAAATAGGCTTTTTCTTCAATCTGAGTGACCAAGATGGTCTTTTTTGTATTAACGCATGGTCACAAATTCTTCCGATCCTGTTGGATGGATAGCGACCGTCGCATCAAAGTCAGCTTTTGTAGCTCCCATCTTGATAGCAACTGCGAAACCTTGAATCATTTCATCAACGCCGTAGCCGATACCATGAAGGCCAACTACCTTTTCGTCCGCACCAGCTGTAACGAGCTTGAAGCGTGCTTCTTGACGGTGACTAGTAACTGCTGAATACATAGAAGCAAATTTTGAAGTATAGACTTTGATGTTTTCTTGTCCATACTCTTTGATAGCTTCTTCCTCAGTCATACCGACAGTTCCGATAGCTGGATGTGAAAAGACAACAGTTGGAATAGTCGTGTAGTCCATTTTGGCATTGGTTTTGCCATTGAATAGTCTTTCTGAGAGAGTACGACCAGCTTTGATAGCGACAGGTGTTAGTTCTTTTTCGCCTGTGACATCGCCAAGAGCGTAGATACCATTAACGACTGTGTTTTGGTATTCGTCAACTTGGATGAAGCCACGTTCATTGAGAGTAACGCCTGCCTTTTCTAGCTGGAGTCCTTCAACGTTTGGACGGCGACCAGTTGCCCAGATAACTTGACTGGCAGTATGAGTACTACCATCTTCGAAATGAATGGTAATGCCTTGTTCAGTTTCTTCAAGTTTAGCAGGAACCTTATGGGTGTGGAGGTTTAATCCAGTATTCTCCATTTCTTGAACTAGACTCTCAACAATATAGCTATCAAACCCACGAAGAGGTCGATCACGACGTACGAAAAGATCAGTCTTTACACCAAGGGTATGGAGCACGCCAGCCAATTCGACAGCAATGTAACCTGCCCCAAGAATGGCTACAGATTCTGGCAACTCTTCCCAAGCAAAGACATCATCAGAACTACCACCCAGTTCAGCACCAGGAATGGCAGGGATATGAGGATGGGCCCCAGTTGCAATCACGATGTGCTTAGCACGAATCAACTCACCATTGACACTGACAGTATGAGCATCAACGAACTCGGCGCGTCCTTCAATCAAATCAACTCCGTTACGCTTAAAGCTTCCACCATAAGAAGAGCGAGCACGATCAATATAGGCTTCACGATTTTTACGAAGTGTTGCATAATCAAATTCATTACCAGTACTTGTAAAACCATAGTCAGGTCCATATTTGTGGATGCTCTCTGCGATTTGAGCTCCATACCACATGATTTTCTTAGGAACGCAGCCAATATTGACACAGGTTCCACCTAATTTCTTTTCCTCAATAACTGCCGCTTTAGCACCATGTTCACCAGCACGATTCATGGTAGCAATACCCCCGCTACCTCCTCCAATGGCGATAATATCGTATTCTCTCATAGAAAGCTCCTTTGTTGTTTTCTAGTCATATTCTATCTTTTTTTGGAGGTCAATGCAAAAATCTGCTACGCTTAAAAATTTTTAAGAAAATGCTTGCAAAAATAAAAAAGAAAGTGTATTATATAACTAATACAACAATAAAAGATTTAGCAAATGTTTTTGGATAATAAGAAATAAATTGTCCATTTTTAGGATATGTGCTATAATCTTAACATATATATTTATAAAAGGGGTATTGCTATGAAAAGAAAGTCAAAAGCTAAGAAATGGCCTTTATTTACTGCTATTGGAGTGGCGTCAGTATTTGTAGTGGGAGCAGCAGCTGTTCTTCTGTTAAGACAACCAAATCAAGATGCAGCAAAAGATGAAACTGCTAAGATAGTCCTTGCCAAAGAGGGGTCTGTGGCATCTTCAGTTCTTTTATCAGGTACAGTAACTGCTCAAAAAGAACAATATGTTTATTTTGATGGCAGCAAGGGAGATTTGGATGAGGTTCTAGTTTCTGTTGGAGATCAGGTCAGCGAAGGACAGGCTCTTGTCAAGTATAGTAGCACAGAAGCCCAGGCTGCCTATGATGCTGCCAGTCGTGCTGTAGCTAAAGCTGACCGTCATATCAATGAATTAAACGATGCACGTAATACCGCCGCAGCAACACCTAGCCTTTCGCAAGCAGGTCTAGAAGGAGCAACTGGACAAGCGCCAGCTCAGTCATCCGGTTCTGCCACAGCTGCTATTGATTCTCAAATCAGCGATGCTCGTGATGTGCGTGCAGATGCAGAAGCACAACTCGAAAAAGCCCAAGCCCAGTTGAATGCTGCTACGGTATTGAGTACGGTGGAGGGAACAGTTGTTGAAGTGAATCGTAACGTTTCAAAATCTCCAACAGGAAATAGTCAAGTTTTGGTTCATATCGTAAGTAACGATAACTTGCAGGTCAAGGGAGAGCTTTCTGAGTACAACCTTGCCAATCTATCTGTAGGCCAAGAAGTCACCTTTACTTCTAAGGTCTATCCAGATAAAACTTGGAATGGTAAGATTAGCTATATTTCAAATTATCCAAAAAATAACAGTGAAGCAAGTAGTAGCTTAGCTGCTTCAAACACAGGTTCTAAATATCCATATACAGTCGATGTAACTAGTGAAATCGGTGATTTGAAACAGGGCTTTACAGTCAGTGTTGAAGTGAAAAGCACTAGCAAAGCATTGATTGTTCCGATCACCAGCGTAGTCATGGAAGAAGATAAAAACTATGTTTGGATCCTTGATGAAAATCAAAGGGCCAAAAAAGTTGAAGTTGGATTGGGCAATGCAGATGCAGAAAATCAAGAAATCACATCTGGTCTGACAGATGGAGCAAAAGTCATCAGTAATCCGACAGCTTCCTTGCAAGAAGGAAAAGAGGTGAAGACTGATGAAGCAACTAATTAGCCTCAAAAATATCTGTCGTAGCTATCGCAATGGTGATCAAGAACTACTAGTCCTCAAGAATATTAACCTAGAAGTTCATGAGGGAGAATTTGTAGCAATCATGGGACCATCTGGTTCTGGGAAATCTACCCTCATGAATACCATTGGGATGTTAGATACCCCTACAAGTGGGCAGTATTTTCTAGATGGAAAAGAAGTAGCTGGTTTGGGTGAAAAACAATTAGCCAAGGTTCGAAATCAGGAAATCGGCTTCGTCTTTCAACAATTCTTTCTCTTGTCCAAGCTCAATGCTCTTCAAAACGTAGAATTGCCCTTGATTTATGCTGGAGTTTCAGCTTCAAAACGTCGCAAATTAGCAGAAGAGTATCTGGAAAAGGTTGAACTGACCGAGCGTAGCCATCATTTACCTTCGGAGTTGTCAGGTGGTCAGAAGCAAAGGGTTGCCATAGCGCGTGCCTTGGTAAACAATCCTTCTATTATCCTAGCGGACGAACCGACAGGAGCCTTGGATACAAAAACAGGGAATCAAATTATGCAACTTTTGGTTGACTTGAACAAAGAAGGAAAAACCATTATCATGGTAACGCATGAGCCTGAAATTGCCGCCTATGCGAAACGTCAAATTGTCATCCGTGATGGCGTCATTTCATCTGATAGTGGTCTCGTAGAAAAGGAGGAAAACTAAGATGCAGAATCTGAAATTTGCCTTTTCATCCATTATGGCCCACAAGATGCGCTCTTTTCTCACTATGATTGGGATTATCATTGGTGTTTCATCAGTTGTTGTGATTATGGCTCTGGGGGATTCCATGTCTCGTCAGGTTAATAAAAATATGACCAAGTCACAGAAGAATATTCATGTCTTTTTCTCACCTATTAAAAGTAAAGATGGTTCTTTTACCCAAAAGCAGTCTGCTTTGACGGTTTCTGGTAAAGAAGAGGATGTTCATGTGGAACCACCAAAACCGCAAGAAGCTTGGGTTAAGGAGGCGGCCAAACTTAAGGGTGTAGATAGTTACTATGTAACCAACTCGACAAATACCACCCTGTCTTATAAAGATAAAAAGGTTGAGCGCGCTAGCTTGACAGGTGGAAATGTTACTTACATGAAGGCGGTTGAAAATGAAATTGTTGCAGGCCGAAGTCTCATGGCTCAGGATTATAAAGATGTTGCCAGTGTCATTTTACTAGATCAAGAACTTGCTAATAGTCTGTTTGGGTCAGCTCAAGAAGCTGTTAACCAGATTATAGATGTTGGTGGCTTTAGTTATCGTGTCATTGGTGTCTATACTAGCGACGAGTCCAAGGCTGCCAAGACTTTTGGTATTGGCGGACTTCCAATTACGACTAATATTTCTCTTGCCAATAACTTCAATATGGATGAAATTTCTGATATTGTCTTCCGTGTTAATGATACCAGTTTGACACCAACAGTGGGACCAGAATTAGCTAGAAAATTGACCGAGATTGCTGGTCTTCAGCAAGGGGAGTATCAGGTGGCAGATGCGACTGCAGCCTTCCAAGAAGTACAACAACTTTTTGGCTTTATAACTACGATTATTAGTGCCATTGCGGGAATCTCCCTCTTTGTTGGAGGGACTGGTGTTATGAACATCATGCTGGTTTCGGTGACGGAGCGTACGCGTGAGATTGGTCTTCGTAAGGCATTGGGTGCAACACGTGCTAATATTTTAATCCAGTTTTTGATTGAATCCATGATTTTGACCTTACTAGGTGGAGTCATTGGTCTAACCATTGCGACAGGCTTAACAGCTATAGCTGGGATACTTTTACAAGGATTGATTGCGGGTATAGAAGTGGGAGTATCAATCCCAGTTGCTCTATTTAGTCTCGCAGTTTCGGCTAGTGTAGGTATGATTTTTGGAGTCTTACCAGCTAATAAAGCATCGAAACTTGATCCAATCGAAGCCCTTCGTTATGAATAAGATAAACAAGATGGACACTGGTCTATCTTGTTTTTGTATGGATTTCCTTATCGAAAATCATCAAAATATGATATAATGAAGTGTTAGAAAAACAGGTTTCATTTGCCTGGAAAGGAAAAATTATGTCTGAAAAGAATTTTTATATTACAACACCGATTTACTATCCATCTGGTAAACTTCATATCGGTTCTGCCTACACAACCATCGCCTGTGATGTCCTAGCTCGCTACAAACGCCTAATGGGCTACGATGTCTTTTATCTGACTGGTCTTGATGAACACGGCCAAAAGATTCAACAAAAAGCAGAAGAAGCTGGGATCACGCCTCAAGCCTATGTTGACGGTATGGCAGTTGGCGTCAAAGAACTCTGGAAATTATTGGATATCTCATACGATAAATTTATCCGTACCACAGATGACTACCATGAAAAAGTGGTAGCACAAGTCTTTGAACGCTTGCTTGCTCAAGATGATATTTACTTGGGTGAATACTCTGGTTGGTATTCAGTTTCAGATGAGGAATTCTTTACAGAAAGTCAACTTGCGGAAGTTTTCCGTGATGAAGCTGGAAATGTAACTGGTGGTATCGCTCCATCAGGCCACGAAGTGGAATGGGTTTCAGAAGAGTCTTACTTCCTTCGCCTCAGCAAATACCAAGATCGTTTAGTTGAATTTTTCAAATCACATCCTGATTTCATCACTCCTGATGGACGTCTCAATGAAATGTTGAAAAACTTCATTGAGCCCGGTTTGGAAGACTTGGCGGTTTCTCGTACAACCTTTACCTGGGGTGTACCAGTTCCATCAAATCCTAAACACGTAGTCTACGTTTGGATTGATGCCCTTCTTAACTATGCGACAGCTCTTGGTTATGGTCAAGATGAACATGGCAACTTTGATAAGTTCTGGAACGGAACAGTCTTCCACATGGTAGGTAAGGACATCCTTCGTTTCCACTCAATCTACTGGCCAATCCTTCTTATGATGTTGGATATCAAATTGCCTAACCGTTTGATCGCTCACGGTTGGTTTGTCATGAAAGATGGCAAGATGTCTAAGTCAAAAGGGAATGTCGTTTACCCTGAAATGTTAGTAGAGCGTTATGGTCTCGATCCACTTCGTTACTACCTCATGCGTAGTCTTCCAGTTGGTTCTGACGGAACCTTCACTCCTGAAGACTATGTAGGCCGTATCAACTATGAATTGGCAAATGACCTTGGGAACCTCCTCAATCGTACGGTTTCTATGATTAACAAGTACTTTGATGGACAAATCCCTGCCTACGTAGAAGGTGTAACAGACTTTGATAATGCACTTGCTGACGTTGCAGAACAATCAATCGCTGACTACCATACCTACATGGAAGCAGTTGACTATCCACGTGCCCTTGAAGCAGTCTGGACTCTTATCTCACGTACTAATAAATACATCGACGAGACAGCTCCTTGGGTACTGGCTAAGGACGAAGCGCACCGTGACCAATTGGCAAGTGTTATGAGTCACTTGGCAGCTAGTCTTCGTGTCGTAGCTCACTTGATTGAGCCATTTATGATGGAAACCAGTCGTGCAGTTTTGACTCAACTTGGACTTGCAGAAGTTTCTAGTCTTGAAAACTTGAGCTTGGCTGATTTACCTGCAGGTGTAACGGTAGTTGCCAAAGGAACACCAATCTTCCCACGTCTCGATATGGAAGAAGAAATCGCCTATATCAAGGAACAAATGGAAGGTAACAAGCCAGCCGTCGAAAAAGAATGGAATCCAGATGAAGTTGAACTCAAACTCAACAAGGATGAAATCAAATTTGAAGACTTCGATAAGGTTGAAATCCGTGTTGCTGAAGTGAAAGAAGTTTCTAAAGTAGAAGGTTCTGACAAGTTGCTTCAATTCCGCTTGGATGCTGGTGACGGTGAAGACCGTCAAATCCTTTCTGGTATTGCGAAATTCTATCCAAACGAACAAGAATTGGTCGGCAAGAAAGTCCAAATCGTTGCCAACCTTAAACCACGTAAAATGATGAAAAAATATGTCAGCCAAGGTATGATCCTCTCAGCTGAACATGATGGCAAATTAACCCTTCTCACAGTTGATCCGTCTGTACCAAACGGAAGTGTGATTGGATAAGATTTAAAAGGACCAGTTTAAGCTGGTTCTTTTCTTTTGTGAGATAGCAGTTGATAAAAGTGTCATTCTGCTTTATAATGAAGAAAAACGGAGGAAGTTGCCATGAAATACATTCCATTTGGTCAAGAGAAAAGAGAACTATCCGAAATCGTTCTAGGAATGATGCGAATCAGTGACAAGTCGGTCAAAGAAGTTGAGGAGCTGGTTGAAACAGCCTTATCTGTCGGAATCAATGCCTTTGACTTGGCAGATATCTATGGTCGTGGACGTTGCGAAGAATTACTGGGTCAAGTCTTAAAACATCGCCCTGACTTGCGTGAGAAGATGTGGATTCAGTCCAAGTGTGGCATTCGCATAGAAGAATTTACCTATTTTGATTTTTCAAAAGATTATATTTTAGAGTCAGTTGATGGGATTCTACAACGATTGCAGGTTGATTATTTAGATAGCTTGCTTCTCCATCGCCCAGATGCCTTGATGGAGGCAGACCAAGTGGCGGAAGCATTTGATATTCTACACAAATCAGGTAAAGTTCGAGACTTCGGTGTGTCCAATCAAAATCCTATGATGATGGAATTGCTGAAGAAAGAAGTCAAACAGCCTCTAATGATCAATCAGTTACAACTAAGCGCAGCTTTCACGCCTGGTTTTGACGCTGGTTTCCATGTCAATATGGAAGGTGACAAGGCAGCTGTGCGTGATGGTAGCGTCTTTGAATACTGCAAACTAAACGACATGGTCATTCAAGCTTGGTCAGTTTTACAGTTTGGTTTCTTCAAAGGGAATTTTGTTGGCAATGAAAAGTTCCAGGCTTTGAATCAAGTTTTAAACCGCCTTGCGCAAAAATATGGTGTAAGCCCATCAGCTATTGCTATCGCTTGGGTGTTACGTTACCCAGCTAAGATGCAAGCAGTAGTAGGAACAACTAACCCTAAACATTTGATAGAAGCTAGTCAATCAAGTAACTTGACTCTAACTCGAAAAGAATGGTATGAGATTTACCTAGCAGCAGGGAATGATTTGCCTTAGGAAAAAATGCATTTTAAGAAATCACAGTCAAAAAGCCGTTGGAAAACGGTTTTTTGTTATAATGAAATTAAGATTTATAGATAACAAAGGAGAAAAACATGACATTTGAAGAAATTTTACCAGGACTAAAGACAAAAAAGAAATACGTACGTACTGGCTGGGGTGGAGCTGAAAACTATGTCCAACTTTTTGACACTATCGAGCAAAACGGGGTCGCTCTTGAAGTGACACCCTATTTCCTCATCAACGTGTCTGGTGAAGGGGAAGGTTTTTCCATGTGGAGTCCGACACCATGTGATGTCCTAGCAACAGACTGGGTAGAAGTGCATGACTAGACGTGTATTGATTACGGGAGTAAGTTCAGGGATTGGTCTGGCTCAAGCTCGACTCTTTTTAGAAAAAGGTTATCAGGTTTTCGGAGTGGATCAGGGTGAAAAGCCTGCCTTACAAGGTGACTTTCACTTTCTACAACGTGATTTAACGCTTGACTTGGAACTAATTTTTGACTGGTGCCCTCAGGTGGATATTTTATGTAATACGGCAGGTGTATTGGATGACTACAAGCCCTTACTAGAACAATCCGCCCAAGAAATCCAAGAGATTTTTGAAATCAATTACGTAACTCCAGTAGAGTTGACCCGCTATTATTTAACAAAAATGCTGGAACATAAACATGGAATCATCATCAATATGTGCTCCATTGCTTCAAGTTTAGCTGGTGGAGGAGGCAACGCCTATACCTCATCCAAGCATGCATTGGCAGGATTTACCAAACAGTTGGCTTTGGACTATGCAGAAGCAGGTATCCAGGTCTTTGGAATCGCACCAGGTGCAGTCAAGACGGGCATGACGGCAGCTGACTTTGAACCAGGTGGATTGGCAGACTGGGTAGCAAGTGAAACACCCATCAAACGCTGGATTGAGCCAGAGGAAATAGCAGATGTTACACTTTTTCTAGCAAGTGGGAATGCATCTGCCATGCAGGGACAAATCCTGACTATTGATGGTGGTTGGTCTTTGAAGTAATATAGTTGATACTCAGTTGATATGTGGAGGTATACTATGAAAAGAGATGAGTTTGGATTTGTCTTGCCCAATCTCTACTATCAGTTTTTATCAGAGTGGGAAGAGATTGCCCCCTATGAAATTGGAGATTCAGGCATCTGTTTGTACGCTAAGGAGGATCTTCAAGAGCGTAATGAGACTTATCAGATTGAGTATCAGAGTATCCGGATGTCGTGGAAGACAGTGATGTCTATCCTGCTGATGCATCGGAGCAAGATCTCCAGCTAGTCTACTATGGAGAGCAGTTGATTGACGTTCTTGCAGTCGCACTTGAAGAAAAACCAGATGCAAGTCTCCAAGACTTGGTCGAAGCTTTGAATTATTATAATCGGTACGATAGCTTTATGAACTTTGAAAGCTAGTAAGCATACTAGATTTATGCAGTTTCATTGATAATTAACAAATACAATAAGGAGTTAAGAAATGATAGATTACGAAAACATAAATGAAAAAATTGCCCCTTTTAGCCTGCTTGTATATGATGAGGATCCTAAAAATGTTCGAGGGTCACTCATTTATTACCCTGATGGAGAATACAGACAGGAAGTGTTTGATACTCGAGAAGACGAAGGAGCCGAAGGAAATGGCTACGATTGGGAATCGCTAGCTTTGGTATTTTTGGAGGAAAAAATGCCTGAATTAAGCGATGCTATCGACTTTGATCCTGAAGGAAGTATGTTTTGTGCCTATTCTTCCAAGGTGGACGCCTTGGCTAAATTCTCTTTAGAATTTAAAGAATTTTGCGATGATATCGAAGCTATGAAAGACTTGTTCAGTCGAGCAGAGTTGGATTAGTTGACTAAAATCTCTTTAAATTTAAAAAAAGAATAGAAAGGATTTCAAATGAAGCCACCAGAAGTAGTCGAACAACTGGAAAAACATCCAGACCTACATCTCTATTTAGATAAAATTTTCAAAAAGAATAAGAAAACCCAAGCTAGCTATCTCGAATCGCTGAATCATCTGGCCTATTTACTTTATCTCGATGGTCAAGAGAAAATGGCTAAGAAATTATTGGAGAGTGTCATACAAGTCCCATTTGAAGGAAATTATAACACTTGGACCTTTGTTGATAGTTCTCTGGTTTTATTGGCCTATATGGAAAGAGAAATAGAAAATAAGCTATCTGCCTATAAAAAACTGCTTTTATCTCCGTTGGAACAAGGGGAGGAATCAACTCAAAAAATAAGAAGGAGAGTTCATCAGAGATTTTTAAATGGTGATAGCTTGGAGCAAAAGCTTGCAAAAATCGAGCAAGCTTCAAGTCCTGAATCAGAAATGGAACGTCGTCTGCTATACCTGACTGATTTATTAAAAATTCACCTCTTTATTACTGAGTCAACTTGTGAAGAGACAGATATCCAAGCAAAAATCGAAGAGAATATGGAGATACTGAAGAAGTATATCAAGGAGCATGAAATCTATAGCCTCTTTCCTTTTAAGGGATAAGGTAAGTTATTGATCTTGGATTTTTAGAAAGAGTAGAATATGGAAATCAAAAAACACTTTGGTGTCTATGGCATTTGCTATGAGAAAGGAAAATTACTCTGCATTGAGAAAACGAGAGGACCTTATCAACATCGTTTTGATTTACCTGGTGGTAGTCAGGAAGCAGGTGAAGGGTTGACAGAAACCCTCAAGAGAGAAGTTTTGGAAGAGACAGGCTATACTCTTAGCCGTTCTTCAAATCCTAGGATTTATGATGTGCTGGTTCAAGAAGAAGGGCAAGACTTCGCAGTACATCATATCATGGCCTTTTATGATATAGTACTTGATTTAGAACGCTCTCAAAAATCCCTTCCTCATGAAGTTCTTGACGGAAGCAATGATTCAGCAAAGGCAATTTGGCTTCCTCTTGAGCAGATTACCGAAGAAAATGCCTCCCCCTTAGTATTGAAGGTGAAGGCAGAGTTACGAGGATTTCCAGAATTGGACATGACAAGCTATAAGAATTGGAAGGTAAAACATGCAAAATCAACTAGCTCTTAGTGGCGAAAGAATTGTTGAAAAAGTTTACCCACAACTATTGCACCACGTCGGCATGATTCGTGGGGAATACTTGCTGAGGGAGCTCAACCAAAACATCCTGTTACCAAGTTGTCAGCAATTTGTAAAAGATTATCTAGACACTATTTGCCATTTGTACCCAGATGAAGATGTCTGGTATCGCTTTTCAGAGTTAACAAATGCAGAAGCAAATTGTCTAGATGGGACTAAAGAGTATTTTGATGAACGCCACCCCTTATTTGGATATAGAGGAACTAGGCGTTTACTGGCGTGTTTGGATGAATTTCAGGCTGAGGCACATGTTGTTACAGAAGTTTTTCAAACCAATCCCAATCTGTCTATTATTTTTCCTTTTGTCAATGATGCCGAACAATTAAAACAAGCTATTAGAGTGTTGCGCCAGCATGGTTTTAATGGAAAAGTTGGAACAATGATTGAATTACCGTCAGCTTATTTTGACTTGGACAGGATACTGGAAACTGGTATTTCAAAGATTGTAGTGGGAATGAATGATTTGACTTCTTTTGTTTTTGCGACTGTGAGGAACAGTCAATGGCATGATATGGAAAGTCCCATTATGTTAGAAATGCTGAGACAGATGCAGGATAAAGCAAGGACGAAAAAGATAGATTTCGCCGTAGCAGGATATCTGAATGCTTTTTTCATACAAAAAATGAATCAAATGGATATCAAGTGCATGATCCACTATAGTTCTATTCCAGAGATTTTTGATTTAAAAATTGACCATCCAGACCATCTCAAACGTGTAAAAGAAGAAAGTAAAAAAATACAAAGGAGCAACCTATGACACCTCAAGAAATGTGGAATGCCTACAAGCAAATAAACCCCTCTATCGGAGATGAGATAGATGCCTGGGCTTTTGGAGTGGAACCAGACCTTTTAGCGGATCTGGTCTTTAAAGGCGAAAAAACAGCAACAGCCTCTGCCTACGACCTCTATGCAGTAGAGGACGACCCCCTTCCCCAAGAAGGGACCTTTGATGTTATTTTAGATAGTAAGGATCAAGCTGTCTGCATTGTCGAAATTACAAAGGTTTCCGTTCAGCCTTTCCATCAGGTTTCAGCCGACCATGCCTACCAGGAAGGCGAAGGAGACAAATCTTTAGCCTACTGGCGTCAGGTTCATGAGGACTTTTTCACGGAGTGGCTTGAGGAAGCAGGTCTGACGTTTACACCTTATAGTAAGGTTGTTTTGGAAGAATTTCGCAAGGTCTACCCTCTCTAGACTACTAGAAGGAAGAAAGTTTTGGGAATCACCGTCCAAAGCTTTTTTCTGACTAAAAATATGATAAAATAGGTATGTTTGAACTAGAGCATTCGCTCAGAAATTTAGAATAGGAGAATATGATGCAAGCAGTAGAACATTATATTGAAACATTTGTTCCTGAACATTATGATTTGTTTTTAGACTTGAGTCGTGAGACTAAGACTTTTTCAGGAAAAGTAACCATTACTGGTCAAGCTAAAAGCGACCGTATTTCCCTTCACCAAAAAGATTTGGAGATTTCTTCAGTTGAAGTAGCAGGACAAGCTCGTCCATTTACAGTTGATAACGAAAACGAAGCCCTTCATATCGAGCTTGCAGAAGCAGGTTTAGTTGAATTGGTTATCGCTTTTTCAGGTAAAATCACAGACAACATGACAGGAATCTACCCATCATACTACACAGTTGATGGTGTTAAGAAGGAAGTTTTGTCGACTCAGTTTGAGAGTCACTTTGCTCGCGAAGCCTTCCCATGTGTGGATGAGCCAGAAGCAAAAGCAACCTTTGACCTCGCTCTTCGTTTTGACCAAGCAGAAGGTGAACTTGCCTTGTCAAACATGCCTGAGATTGACGTTGAAAACCGCAAGGAAACTGGTATCTGGAAGTTTGAGACAACACCGCGTATGTCTTCTTATTTGCTAGCTTTCGTTGCTGGTGATTTGCAAGGGGTAACTGCTAAAACTAAAAATGGTACTTTGGTAGGTGTATACTCAACCAAGGCACATCCACTTTCAAACCTTGACTTCTCACTAGACATCGCAGTTCGCTCAATCGAGTTTTACGAAGATTACTACGGAGTCAAGTACCCAATTCCTCAATCTCTTCACATCGCCCTTCCTGACTTCTCAGCTGGTGCTATGGAAAACTGGGGTCTTGTGACTTATCGTGAAGTTTACTTGGTTGTGGATGAGAACTCTACCTTTGCTAGCCGTCAACAAGTAGCACTCGTTATTGCCCATGAGCTTGCTCACCAATGGTTTGGTAACCTTGTGACGATGAAGTGGTGGGATGACCTCTGGCTCAATGAAAGTTTCGCGAACATGATGGAATACGTCTGTGTGGATGCCATCGAGCCAAGCTGGAATATCTTTGAAGATTTCCAAACAAGTGGAGTGCCAGCTGCTCTTAAACGTGATGCGACAGATGGCGTTCAATCTGTCCACGTTGAAGTTAGCCACCCAGATGAAATCAATACGCTCTTCGATGGTGCTATCGTTTATGCCAAAGGAAGCCGTCTCATGCACATGCTTCGCCGTTGGTTAGGAGATGCTGATTTTGCTAAAGGTTTGCATGCTTACTTTGAAAAACACCAATACGGAAATACCATTGGCTGTGACCTTTGGAATGCACTCGGACAAGCATCTGGTCGTGATGTAGCAGCCTTCATGGATTCTTGGTTGGAGCAACCTGGTTATCCAGTCCTTACTGCTACAGTTGAAAATGATGTGTTGAAGATTTCACAAAAACAATTCTTCATCGGTGAACACGAAGACAAAAATCGTCTCTGGGTAGTGCCACTTAACAGTAACTGGAAAGGACTACCAGATACTCTCGAAACTGAGAGCATCGAAATTCCAGGTTATGCAGCTCTTCTTGCTGAAAACAAAGGAGCCCTTCGTCTTAACACAGAAAATACAGCACATTACATTACAGACTATCAAGGCGAATTGCTGGATGCTGTTCTTTCAGAATTAGTAGAACTTGATAATACAAGTAAACTTCAAATCGTTCAAGAACGTCGTTTGCTTGCTGAAGCTGGGCACATTTCATACGCAGACTTGCTTCCAGTAGTGGATCAATTGGCACAAGAAGAATCTTACCTAGTTGTTGCTGCCGTTTCTCAAGTTATTACAGCCCTTGAACGCTTCATTGATGAAGGAACAGAGGCAGAAAAAGCCTTTAAAGCCCTTATTGCTAAACTGGCTCGTTACAACTATGAACGTCTTGGTTTTGAAGCTAAAGAGGGTGAATCTGATGAGGATGAATTGGTTCGTCAATTGACAATTTCCATGATGATTCGTTCAAATGACGAGGAAGCCAGTCAAGTTGCTAGCCAAATTTTTGCAGCCCACAAGGATAATCTTTCAGGACTTCCAGCAGCTATTCGTTCACAAGTTCTCATCAATGAAATGAAACACCATGAGACTAAGGAATTGGTCGCAACTTATCTCGATCTTTATACTCATGCGACAGATGCTGCCTTTAAACGCCAATTGGCAGCAGCCCTTGCTTATGCGACAGATGCAGAGAACATCCAAACACTGCTTGCAACTTGGAAGGACAAATTTGTCGTGAAACCACAGGATCTTTCAGCATGGTATCTCCAATTCTTAGGACACCAAGCAACTCAAGAAACTGTATGGGTGTGGGCACGTGAAAACTGGGATTGGATTAAAGCAGCTCTTGGTGGCGATATGAGTTTTGACAGTTTTGTCATCTTCCCATCACACATCTTTAAAACAGAGCAACGCTTGGCAGAATACAAGGCATTCTATGAACCACAACTTTCTGATCTTGCCCTTAGCCGTAATATCCGCATGGGGATTAAGGATATCGCAGCTCGCGTTGAATTGATTAAGCGTGAAAAAGCAGCAGTTGAAGCAGTTGTAGCTCAATATAGCAAAGCTTAAAAGATTCTAGTCTAAATAGATTCCAAAAACTCAACTTTCTCTTGGAAAAACAAGGGAAGTTGAGTTTTTTTTAAGATATTTTTGCTATAATAGGTATAATAAGGAGGAATTTTTGATGATCAAGATTCTATTAGTGGAAGATGACCTAGGACTTTCAAATTCAGTCTTTGACTTTCTGGATGATTTTGCGGATGTTATGCAGGTTTTTGATGGTGAAGAAGGTCTCTATGAGGCTGAAAGTGGCGTTTATGATTTGATTCTATTGGACTTGATGTTGCCTGAAAAAAATGGGTTCCAAGTTTTAAAAGAATTGCGTGAAAAAGGCATTTCGACTCCAGTTCTCATCATGACAGCCAAGGAAAGTCTTGATGATAAGGGACATGGATTTGAGCTTGGAGCAGATGATTATTTAACAAAACCATTCTACCTAGAAGAACTCAAGATGCGTATTCAAGCGCTGCTCAAACGTTCTGGCAAATTCAATGAAAATACTCTTTCTTATGGTGATTTGACTGTCAATCTATCTACCAATGAGGTTAGAGTTAATAATACTGTTGTTGAACTATTGGGTAAAGAATTTGATCTTTTGGTTTATTTCCTCCAAAATCAAAATGTTATCTTACCAAAAACACAGATTTTTGACCGTTTGTGGGGATTTGACAGTGACACAACCATCTCCGTGGTAGAAGTCTATGTATCAAAAGTTCGTAAGAAATTAAAGGGCTCAGTCTTTGCTGAAAACCTCCAAACCTTGCGTAGTGTTGGGTATATTTTAAAACATGTTTAAAAAAATTAAAAAGAATTGGTATGAGGAGGATTTTAGTTACTTTATTCGTAACTTTGGAGTATTTACTCTGATTTTCTCCGCTATGACCTTGATTATCTTGCAGGTTATGCATTCGAGTCTTTATACCTCAGTTGATGAGAAGCTATTGTCACTCAGTGCTAATCCTCAGGATGTTATCCAGTTGGCTGTCAACCGTGCGACAGAAGATGTAAAAGATTTGAATAGTGAATCGGTAGGGCCGCCTTCAAATAGCAAACCTACAGTCAGTTCTAATACGGAAGTAATTTTATTGGACTCTAGTTTAAATCAACTAGTAGCTGGAAATCGCTTTTTAGGTCTTGATAGGGTTACATTTAATAAAAAGGATTTGAATCACATTAGACAGCTTCATGTCCAGAATAGCTATGGGCAGGATGAGATTTATCGAGTGATTCTGACTGAGATGAATATTGAATCTGTCTCGACCAATATTAAGTATGCAGCTGTTTTGATTAATACCAGTCAACTGGAACAAATCAGTCAAAACCATGAGCAATTAATCGTAGTCGTTATGGCCAGCTTCTGGATTATATCCATTCTTGCCAGTCTTTATCTTGCTCGCGTTAGTGTCAAACCTTTGCTTGAAAGTATGCAGAAGCAGCAGAGTTTTGTCGAAAATGCCAGTCATGAGCTACGTACTCCACTTGCTGTTCTTCAAAATCGCTTGGAAACTCTTTTTCGAAAACCGGAAGCTACTATTATGGAATCTAGCGAGAGTATTGCTTCTAGTTTAGAAGAAGTTCGAAACATGCGCTTTTTAACAACCAATCTCCTAAATTTAGCCCGTCGTGATGATGGGATAAAGCCTGAATTAGGAGAAGTGCAGCCAGATTTCTTCAACACAACATTTACCAACTATGAAATGATTGCATCTGAAAATAACCGCGTTTTTCATTTTGAAAATCGAATTCATCGGACCATCATAACAGACAAGCTTCTTCTTAAGCAACTGATGACTATCTTGTTTGACAATGCTGTCAAGTATACTGAAGAAGATGGAGAAATTCATTTTGTAATCGCTGCGACAGAGCGTACTCTCTATTTGTCAGTGGCTGACGATGGAATCGGTATTTCTGCAGCAGATAAAAAGAAAATTTTTGATCGCTTTTATCGAGTTGACAAGGCTCGTACTCGTCAAAAAGGTGGCTTTGGGTTAGGTTTGTCTTTAGCCAAACAAATTGTCGATGCTCTTAAAGGAACCATCAGTGTTAAGGATAACAAACCACATGGTACGATTTTTGAAGTAAAGATCGCTATCCAAACACCATCCAAGCGTAAAAATAAATGAGAAAAGACGCTGACTTAGAAAGTGATAGACCAAGTATCGCTTCTCTAGTCACAGCCATGTAGTTATCGTGTTACATAAAAAATAGGTCGGGATCAAAATCCCGACCTTTTTGAGTCTAATAAAATTTCTTCTTAATCATAGAACGTTGGAACTTTAGAGCTACCAAACTCAAGGCAATGGCTAGACTAAAAGCCAGAACTGTGTTGAACTTGAGGGCTAAAAAGATAAAGCTAAACAAGGCTAAAAAGACGCAAAAACAAGCAATGTTTACAAAGAAAAGAACTTCCTTCAAACTAGCAATGGAAGTGGTTTCTGGAACATAGTCTTGATAGAGCTCTGTTTGAGTTTCCTCTTCTTCAAACTCATACGGTTGATATTTTCTTACGGGCATGATTCTCTCCTTAACAGTACTCTTTCATTTTACCATTTTTCAAGAAAAAAATTATTACAGTAAGGTTACAAAAAGAATAAAGTCTGTTTTCATATGATGAAACAATTTTCTTGACACTCTTACCCAAAGATGATAGGATGGGTAAACACTCAAAACATCTTGGCTGTTCAAGTTTTTGTAATGAGGAAGCGAAACAAATATAAATAGTAATTGCTGGTTGTATCCGTAGATTTAGAACTACTTTGTAGGATGAATGAAAAGATTTGCATGAAAGACAGATTTAGACAGATTTTTCTGTCTTTTATTTTTGATGCTGAGTGAGCTTTTTCCACTCTTAGAAAAGTAAAAGGAGATTTGCAGTGTATCTTGCAATCAAGGAAATTTTAAAAAATAAACTTCGTTATAGTTTGATTTTAACGACGATCTTTCTTATAGCGTTTATGGTCTTTTTTATGACAAGTTTAGCTTTGGGACTTGTTAGAAATAATAGAGCAGCCGTGGATAATTGGCAAGCGACAGGAATTGTTTTATCAGATTATGCAAATGATAATCTGACAGCTTCCTTTATTCCAGAAAAGAATTATAAGGATCAGATTTCCGAAGATGCAGCACCTTTGGGGTATATGTTTGCGGTGACCAATCTCGTCAATGATAGTGAGAAGGTAAACATCTCTATTTTTGCACAGGATTGGGATAGTTTTATCTCTCCTTCCTTGATTGAGGGCCATTACCCAGAAAGTGACAATGAAGTTGTCGTGGATCAATCTTTAGAAAACTATGGAATAAAACTTGGTGATGCCATTCAACTGAATGGAAGTGAAAATTCTTATACCATCGTTGGACTTACGAAAGGGAATAAATTTTTTACAGAACCTGTAGTATTTACAAATTTGACCAGCTATTGGACCTTGCAAGGTAGTCTGAATGCAGGTCGCTCGATTTCTGCTTTGGTCTTAAAAAATGATGCTCAGTTATCTGCAGAGGGTTTAAGTCAACTAACCATTCAAAACATGATTGCCCATATTCCGGGCTACACACCTCAAGTAAACGTATTTTCAGGCATGATTTTAGCGATGATTATCATATCAGGTCTTATTATTGGTATTTTTATTTATATTATTACCATTCAAAAACTAGGCCTCTATGGAATTATGAGAGCCCAAGGAATTCAGGTTAAAACTATTGTTTGGTCGCTTTTTTGTCAAATTATATTGCTGGCAGCTTTTGGGATCGGTCTAGCATTATTGGCAATTGTAGCTGTCATCCTTGTTTTACCTGCAACCTTCGTTTTCTATCCAAGTTGGTTAGCATATTTAGGATTGAGTTTGGGAATTTGTTTGATGGCATTACTTGGAGGAGTGATTTCTCTCCCTCGTTTGCTCAAAGTTGATCCAATAACAGCTATTGCAGAATGATAAGGAGACCTACATGACACCATTGATAGAAATGAAGCAAGTGACGAAAAGTTACGGAGAAGGAAATATGAAAGTCGTTGCTTTACACGAGACGAACTTTCAACTAAATGCTGGTGAATTTGTTGCCATAGTTGGTCCTTCTGGATCTGGTAAAACAACCTTTTTGACCACCTTAGGGCAGTTGCAGGAACCTTCAGGTGGGAAGATTTTAGTAAAGGGAACAGAAACGGGTAATTTGACTGAAAAAGAGAAAACAGATCTTCGGTTTAAGGAATTTGGTTTTATATTACAGGCTTCAAATTTGATTCCTTTTTTAACCGTTAAGGAACAATTAGACCTAATTGATCGACTAGATAAAGACAAATCTTCGAAAAGTGACCGTCAAGAGTTATTTGATTTGTTGGACCTGAACAAAGTTCAAAATCATTATCCAAAGGCCTTATCTGGGGGAGAACGTCAACGAGCAGCAATTGCCAGAGCACTCTATAACAATCCCAGCATCGTACTTGCTGACGAACCAACGGCTAGTCTTGATACCCAAAGAGCCTACCAAGTGACGGATATGCTGGCTTCAATTGCCCATGAGCAGGGAAGAGGAGTGGTAATGATTACTCATGACACCAGACTTCTCGATAAGGTCGATCGTGTCTTTATCATGAATGATGGTCACCTTGTTGAAGAAATACAAGCATAAAAGAATATAAAGTGAACTCTAGTAAAGGTAGTTCACTTTTCTGTTTCTAAAAGTGAAGGGGATAAAACTAATACTCAATGAAAATCAAAGAGTAAACTAGGAAGCTAGCCGTAGGTTGCTCAAAACAGTGTTTTGAAGTTGTGGATAGAACTGACGAAGTCAGTAACCATACCTACGGCAAGGTGAAGCTGATGTGGTTTGAAGAGATTTTCGAAGAGTATAACTTTTCTTAAAAAATAGATTGCCCATAGCTGATTTTTCAGAAATGTGGTATAATTTTTCTTATGGAAAAGATTATTATTACAGCAACTGCTGAAAGCATTGAACAAGTAAAAGAATTACTAGAGGCGGGAGTTAACCGCATCTATGTTGGTGAGAAAGATTTTGGACTTCGTTTGCCAAAGACTTTTTCTTATGATGAACTGAGAACCATCGCTGGTCTGGTTCATGATGCAGGTAAGGAATTGATCGTAGCGGTCAATGCTCTTATGCATCAGGATATGATGGATCGTATCAAACCCTTTCTTGATTTCTTGGAAGAAATTAAAACAGACTACATTACTGTTGGGGATGCGGGTGTCTTTTATGTTGTCAATCGCGATGGTTATTCTTTTAAAACCATCTATGATGCCTCAACGATGGTAACTAGCAGCCGTCAGATCAATTTCTGGGGACAAAAGGCTGGCGCTTCTGAGGCAGTATTGGCTCGTGAAATTCCATCAGCTGAACTCTTTAAAATGCCTGAAATTTTGGAAATTCCTGCTGAAATTTTGGTCTATGGAGCAAGTGTTATCCACCACTCTAAGCGTCCACTCCTGCAGAATTACTATAATTTTACTCAGATTGATGATGAAAAAACACGTCAACGCGACCTCTTCTTAGCAGAGCCTAGTGATCCAGATAGCCATTACTCAATTTTTGAAGACAATCATGGAACTCACATTTTTGCCAATAACGACCTTGATTTGATGACCAAATTACCAGAGTTGGTAGAGCATGGTTTCACTCATTGGAAACTAGAGGGACTTTATACTCCAGGTCAAGATTTTGTTGAGATTGCAAAACTCTTCATCCAAGCCCGTAGCTTGATTCAAGAGGGAAGCTTTACGCATGACCAAGCCTTCTTGTTGGACGAGCAAGTCCGTAAACTACATCCAAAAAATCGTTTCCTTGACACAGGATTTTATGACTACGATCCTGACATGGTTAAATAAGAATCAGAAACCCGAAATAAAATGTTCGGGTTTTTCTAGTGCAAGGATGAATTTGAAGCGTATTCATGTTATAATAAAAGTAGCTTTTTGTTTGGAGGTGTTTAAGTGGAAAATCTGAAAAAAATAGCAGGCATCAAGGCTGCTGAGTTCGTAACCGACGGAATGGTTGTAGGACTTGGAACAGGCTCGACTGCCTATTATTTCGTAGAGGAGATCGGACGTAGAATTAAAGAAGAAGGACTTCAAATTACAGCCGTAACGACCTCGAGTGTAACGACAAAACAGGCACAAGGATTGAATATCCCACTTAAGTCGATTGACGAGGTGGATGAGGTTGATGTGACTGTTGATGGAGCTGATGAGGTAGATCGCCAGTTTAATGGTATCAAAGGAGGCGGTGGTGCGCTTCTAATGGAAAAAGTAGTTGCGACACCAACCAAACAGTATATCTGGGTGGTAGATGAGAGCAAAATGGTTGAGAAACTGGGCGCTTTCAAACTACCTGTCGAAGTTGTCCAATACGGAGCAGAACAGGTTTTCCGTCGTTTTGAAAAAGCTGGTTATAAGCCAAGTTTTCGTGAAAAAGATGGCCAACGCTTTGTGACGGATATGAAAAATTTCATTATTGATCTTGATTTAGGTGTTATTGAAGATCCGATTGCTTTTGGTCATCAACTGGATCTTCAGGTCGGTATTGTTGAGCACGGTTTATTTAATCAAATGGTTGATAAAGTGATTGTTGCAGGGCAAGCTGGCGTTCAGGTTTTAACTTCAACAAAAGGAAAATAAAGGAGGCAAACGATGTCAAAATTTAAACGTATTCATTTGGTGGTACTCGATTCTGTAGGAATCGGTGCAGCACCAGATGCTAATAACTTTGTCAATGCAGGGGTTCCAGATGGAGCATCTGATACACTTGGCCATATTTCAAAATCAGTTGGTTTGAATGTTCCTAACATGGCTAAGATTGGTCTTGGTAACATCGAGCGTGAAACATCCCTTAAAACGGTTCCCGCAGAGGCAAATCCTAGCGGCTACTACACTAAACTTGAGGAAGTGTCATTAGGTAAAGATACCATGACTGGTCACTGGGAAATCATGGGACTTAATATCACTGAACCTTTCGATACTTTCTGGAATGGATTCCCAGAAGAAATTCTTACTAAAATCGAAGAATTTTCAGGACGCAAGGTTATTCGTGAAGCCAACAAACCTTACTCAGGAACTGCTGTAATCGATGACTTTGGACCACGCCAAATGGAAACAGGGGAGTTGATTATCTATACATCAGCTGACCCAGTTCTTCAAATTGCAGCTCATGAAGATATCATTCCTTTGGATGAACTCTACCGTATCTGTGAATACGCTCGTTCGATTACTTTAGAGCGTCCAGCTCTTCTCGGACGTATTATCGCTCGTCCTTATGTTGGTGAGCCTGGAAACTTCACACGTACTGCAAATCGTCGTGACTTGGCTGTATCTCCATTTGCTCCAACAGTTTTGGACAAACTCAACGAAGCAGGCATTGATACTTACTCAGTAGGTAAGATTAGCGATATCTTTAATGGTGCTGGGGTGAACCATGATATGGGCCACAATAAGTCAAATAGCCATGGAATTGACACACTTTTGACAACAATGGGCCTTACTGAGTTTGAAAAAGGATTCTCATTCACTAACTTGGTCGACTTTGATGCACTTTACGGTCACCGCCGTGATCCACATGGTTACCGCGACTGCTTGCACGAGTTTGATGAACGTTTGCCAGAACTTATCGCTGCTATGAGAGAAGATGATCTACTCATGATTACTGCCGATCATGGTAATGACCCTACTTATGCAGGTACAGACCATACTCGTGAATACATTCCACTTTTGGCCTACAGCCCATCACTAAAAGGAAATGGACACCTACCAATCGGTCATTTTGCTGATATTTCTGCGACAATCGCTGATAACTTTGGCGTTGATAAAGCTATGATTGGTGAAAGTTTCTTAGATAAATTGGTTTAAGATGACTCGCTTGGCATTACTGGTTAGAGGGATCAATGTCGGTGGGAAACATAAGGTGGTCATGGCCCAGCTTCGTCAAGAATTGACAGAGTTGGGATTGGAAAATGTTGAAACCTACATCAATAGTGGCAATATTTTCTTTGACACAAGTATCTCGAAGACTCAACTAGTGGAGATCTTACAGGCTTTCTTTGACAAGCATTATCCATTTATCCAACATTTTTCCTTGTTAAGTCAAGAAGATTATGAAGAGGAGCTTAGAACTCTTCCGGAATGGTGGTTCCAAGAAATGGCTCGAAAGGATGTTCTCTTTTATACTGAGGGACTGGATAACAAGCAAGTCATTGAGAAAGTCGAAAGTATGGAACTGGTAGATGAACTGCTTCATTTCGGGAAACTGGGAATCTTCTGGGGCAAATTCTCAGAAGAAACCTATAGCAAAACAGCCTATCACAAGTTCCTGCTTAAGATGCCTTTCTATCGTAATATTACTATTCGAAATGCAAAAACCTTTGACAAAATTGGTCAATTTTTAAAAGATTATGAAGGAGACAGACAATGACATTATTAGCAAAAATCAATGAAACAGCTGCTTTCTTAAAAGAAAAGGGAGTAGAAGCACCAGAGTTCGGCTTGATTCTTGGATCAGGACTTGGAGAACTTGCTGAAGAAATTGAAAATCCAGTTGTGGTAGACTATGCTGAGATTCCAAACTGGGGACGTTCTACTGTTGTTGGACACGCTGGAAAATTGGTTTACGGTGAGCTTGCAGGACGTAAGGTTTTAGCACTTCAAGGACGCTTCCATTTCTATGAAGGAAATCCGCTTGAAGTCGTGACTTTCCCAGTTCGTGTCATGAAAGTTTTGGGCTGTGAAGGTGTGATTGTAACCAACGCTGCTGGAGGTATCGGCTTTGGTCCTGGTACTTTGATGGCTATCACTGACCACATCAATATGACAGGCCAAAACCCTCTAATCGGTGAAAACTTAGATGACTTCGGTCCACGTTTCCCAGACATGTCAAAAGCTTACACTCCAGAATATCGTGCTACAGCTCATGCAGTTGCTGAAAAGCTTGGTGTTAAACTTGATGATGGTGTTTATATCGGTGTAACCGGTCCAACGTATGAAACTCCAGCTGAAATCCGTGCTTATAAAACACTTGGAGCAGATGCAGTTGGTATGTCTACAGTACCAGAAGTCATCATTGCAGCGCATTCTGGTTTGAAGGTTCTTGGTATTTCATGTATTACCAACTTTGCGGCTGGTTTCCAAGAGGAACTTAACCACGAAGAAGTAGTAGAAGTTACCGAACGTGTCAAAGGAGACTTTAAAGGATTGCTTAAAGCTATTCTTGCAGAATTGTAAGACTATGAGAGTACGACTCCAAAGTATGCCCTATGGACTGAGAGTGCTTCTAGCCACTTTATCATTAGGAATAGGGACGGGTCTGGTCGGAATTGCCTGTCATTATCTACTAGAAGGGGTGCAAGGGCTGGCTTTTGGCCAAGATGAGTCGGATTTACTCCAGCAATTTCAAGAAGCTGGAGGTCTCCGTAGATTTTTGGTCTTATGTGTGACTGGGTGCTTGGCAGCTGGTTTTTGGTATATCTTGCAAAAGCGTTATAAGATTCTGTCTATTCGCCAGCAAATTGACTTAGCTGGAGACAGGGAACCAGCGCTCTTAGCCCACCTCCTTCATGCAGGTATGCAGGTTGCGATTGTCGGAGCAGGTGCATCGGTCGGAAAAGAAGGAGCACCACGTGAGGTCGGGGCTCTTCTAGCTGATCGCTTGGCGAAAGGTTTTTCTCTAGCCCTCAAAGAGCGAAAAGTCTTGATTGCCTGTGGTGCTGGAGCTGGTTTAGCTGCGGTCTATCAAGTTCCCTTTGCCAGTAGCTTGTTCGTCTTTGAGACCTTAGGACTCGCCTACAGTTGGCAGAACCTTCTACTGGTTTTGACCAGCACTTATCTAGCCACCTGGGTCGCTCAGTCCATCATTGGTCAGGAGGCTATTTATCACCTGTCCGCAGTCTCATGGTCGGCTAGCAGTTTCTTCCAGGCTATTGTGATTGCTTTCTTGGTTACTCCCTTGGCTCTGGTCTTTGCTTTCCTCGCCAAGCGGGCTAGTCACAAACGGCGGAAGGCTGGGACGATTCTTTGGGCTCTTCCTCTAGCCTTTCTAGTGCTGGGGAGCCTAGTAGCCTTTTTCCCTATCTTTATGGGGAATGGCCAGGTACTAGCGCAAGTCCTCTTGTCTAGTCAGTCGATTCCTTATCTTCCACTGGCTCTTGCAGTGAAGGGGCTTCTGGTTTATCTCCTCTTGCGCAATGGTGCGTATGGGGGAACTTTGACACCATCATTTGCCTTAGGGATTGGATCTGGCTATCTAGTGACCTTGCTTTTGACTGTAGTTGGTATTCATCTGGATCCTGCTTTAGGGATGTTACTAGGAGCGACCGTCTTTTTAGGGACGACCTTAAAAGCTCCTCTGGCAGCTATTGCCCTGAGCCTTGGATTTACAGGCCAAACTTGGAGTTTGACAATTCCGCTTGTACTTGCAGCTAGTCTGTCTTACGTGATTCGAAAGAGATGGGAGAAGAAACGATGAAGGTACATTTTGTACTGCATGAAACCTTTGAAGTGCCGGGCGCTTATCTAAAATGGGCGCAGGAGCGTGGCCATCAAGTGACCACGACCAAAGTCTATGAGAATGAAGCCTTACCAGAGACAGTGGATGAGATCGACTTTTTGATCGTAATGGGAGGACCTCAATCGCCAGATGAAGATCGGGAAACTTTTCCATACTACGATCCTCAGGAAGAGATTGAGCTGATTCAAAAGGCTATGAAGGCAGATCGTTATATTGTTGGTGTCTGTCTTGGTGCTCAACTCTTGTCTGTTGCTTATGGCGCAGAGTATGAACATAGTCCAGAGCGTGAGATTGGTGTTTTTCCAATAACGCTAACTGAAGCTGGATTAAAAGACAATCATGTCAAAGTTTTTGGACAAACTTTAAATACTGGTCACTGGCATGGAGATATGCCGGGATTAACAGAGGATGCTATCGTTCTTGCGACCAGTCAAGGCTGTCCACGTCAGATTATTCGCTTTAGTCCTAAACACTATGCCTTCCAAGCTCATTTGGAATTTGATCCAGAAGCAGTAGAGCTCTTAATTGCTGCGGATGGTGAAGAAGTTTTGGAAGAACAAAGCAAGAATTTGACTTATGTTCAAAAGCCTGAAGCTATTCGTGCATATGATTATCAAGAAATGAATGCAAAACTCTATGCATTTTTGGATTCATTAACAAATTAAAAATAATAGAAAGGTAGAGCATGTGTTCAGATTTGAACACGAGCGGAAAGCTTTTCTAATTACTCAATTAAAAAAGAAAGGATGGGTTAACCGTATTAGCTGAACTGAATACGGGCGGAGAACTGTGTAAAAAAGATAAACTGTCTAGCATTTACAATGCGTCGCCAGTTTTCTATTTTTACTTTGTTCTCTGTCGCCTGTCCTATTAATAAAAAAGAAAGGTAGAGCGTGTGTTCTAATTTGAACACGAGCGGAAAGCTCGGAAAATAGATAATCTGACTGTGAAATCAGGATTTCTCGTCAGATTCCTAATTTTCAGTCGCTTTCTGGTCGCTCTTTGTATCATAAACTATGTCTATCCATATTGCTGCTAAGCAGGGTGAAATTGCTGATAAAATTCTTCTTCCTGGGGATCCTCTTCGTGCGAAATTTATCGCTGAGAATTTCCTTGAAGATGCTGTTTGCTTTAACGAAGTCCGTAACATGTTTGGTTACACAGGTACCTACAAAGGACACCGTGTTTCTGTCATGGGAACAGGGATGGGAATGCCATCAATCTCCATCTATGCGCGTGAATTGATTGTCGATTACGGTGTGAAAAAATTGATCCGTGTCGGAACTGCTGGTTCTTTGAATGAGGATGTTCACGTCCGTGAATTGGTCTTGGCGCAAGCAGCTGCTACCAACTCAAACATCATCCGTAACGACTGGCCACTATATGATTTTCCACAAATCGCTAGCTTTGATTTACTAGATAAAGCCTACCATATCGCCAAAGATCTCGGTATGACCACTCACGTCGGAAATGTTTTGTCATCAGATGTCTTCTACTCAAACTACTTTGAGAAGAATATCGAACTTGGTAAGTGGGGAGTGAAAGCAGTGGAGATGGAAGCAGCAGCCCTTTACTATCTTGCTGCCCAACACCATGTTGATGCTCTTGCCATTATGACGATTTCTGACAGCCTGGTTAACCCAGAAGAAGACACTACAGCTGAAGAACGCCAAAATACTTTCACAGATATGATGAAGGTTGGTCTAGAAACCTTGATTGCAGACTAAAGTTAGATTCCATTCATGTGATTACTCTTGTTCTCAAAATGATAAGCATGTTCATTGCTTCAATCTTATAATAGATGAGAATAAGGATTTTGAAGAAAGTCAAATTATGTCAAAGGACCAAAAGTAGTCAGTTAAATATCTAAATCATAATCAAATAAAGTTGAAAGCCTGGTTGACAGAAGCTAAAGGTTTTCAACTTTTTTAGAACAAAAAACTTAAGGAGGGGTAAAATGGATAAGATTGAACAATTACAGGAACTGATAGATCAAAGTCAGAGAATTGTCTTTTTCGGTGGTGCAGGGGTTTCAACAGAGTCTAATATTCCTGATTTTCGAAGTTCTGATGGTGTTTATAGTCTTAAGTTGGGGAGCCATTTTACTGCCGAGCAACTGGTTTCACGCACCATGTTTGAACGCTATCCAGAGGATTTTTTTGATTTCTACAAAAAGTATCTCGTCTATCCAGATGCCAAGCCAAATTTAGCACATATTTATCTAGCATTTTTGGAAAAGACTGGTAAATTAAAGGCGATTGTGACGCAAAATATCGATAGTCTCCATGAAATGGCGGGTTCTGAAAAAGTTTTGAAACTGCATGGTAGTGCAGATCGTAATTACTGTTTGGGCTGTCATCGCTTTTATGATTTGAATGCATTTTTGGCACTTGAAGGTCCAGTTCCCCACTGCTTAGATTGTGGCAAGGTAGTCAAACCTGATGTAACCCTTTATGAGGAATCACTAGATATGGACGTATTTAGTCGAGCAGCTCGAGCCATTCAGCAAGCAGATTTATTGATTATTGGAGGAACTTCCTTAGTCGTTTATCCTGCAGCTAGCCTAATCAATTATTTTTCAGGGTTAAATCTTGTCGTTATCAACAAGTCCAGCACTCCTCAAGACAGCCAAGCTGATTTAGTTATCGAAGGTAAGATCGGAGAAGTTTTTTCTAAATTGAGACAATAAAAAACTGAAAGAAGTAGGACTATACTTCCTTCAGTTTTTTGTATCACGAACTCAGAAACTATGAACACGATTCTCTTCATTTCTAGGGAATCTTATATTTGATTTATAAATTGATTGAGTTATTTTTAATTGTTGAATAAAAGGAAAAAAGGAAGACTTTCTGGATGAAAAACTTCCTTTTTTAGTCAATCAGTACATGCTGATTTTAATGAAATCTACTGTATTGTTTACTTTTTTAAAGATCGCAAAAAACAATCAATCTCTGCTTGAGAATGGAGAATGCTCATCTTTTCTGGGTAAGTATTGTTTAAGTATTGGTATCTATCCTTAGCATTTTTTGTTCGACCATCCCAGAGAATCCAACGAATAAATTCCCAGTTGAATTGCTCGGGGCATCCCTTAGCCATACTTTCTCTCACCTTCCCTCTATATTTTAAATAGCGCTTAAAGGCTCTTAGCAAACAATTCCAAGCAGAGAAGTTTAAAAAGATGATCTGGTCAGCTTGCTCCATTCTTTCCTCATAGCAACACCAAGAGTAGTTGCCATCAATGACCCAGTTTTCGTTGTTGGCTAGAAAAGTTTTCATTTCGTTATGCATCCAGTCGCGGTCACTATCTTGCCACCCTGGCTGAAATTGGAGAGTATCCATATGAAGTTTGGGGATAGAGTAGTGATTAGCTAGTTTTTCTGCCAGAGTGGATTTGCCTGATCCTGAATATCCAATGATAGCTATTTTCATAATAACCTCCAGAAAATGTGCACAAAAAAAGCTCCGAGGAGCTCATTTTGTATGCAGTTAATGATTAACCAAGTTTAGCTGCAAGACGTGCTTTATCACGGCTAGCTTTGTTTTTGTGGATCAAACCTTTAGTTTCTGCTTTATCGATAGCTGAGCTGGCAGCACGGTAAAGTTCTTCAGATGGGTTTGCTTCAAAAGCTTTGATAGCAGTACGCATAGCTGATTTTTGAGCTGAGTTCTTTTCGTTTTGTTTAACGTTCAATTCAGCGCGTTTGATAGCTGATTTAATGTTTGCCAATGTTCTTACCTCCATTTTTACTAACTATACCATTATATCTGAAAACTTACGTTTTGACAAGGGAAAATTATTTTTTTAAGTAAATTTCATCAATTTCGTGATTTTTAGATTTATGGAGAATGACCTCGGCACGATTTCGTGTCGGTTCAATGTAATTTTGGAGATTGGTGAGGTTGATACTGGTCCAAACTTGGTGGGCAAAATCCTTGACTTCACCAAGAGGAAGTTTAGTGAAACGGTAGTAATAGTTGCCTGGATCATCTTGAGCAAAGCTCAAAAGTTTTAAGAAACGATCCAAATACCAGCTTTCAATATCCTCGACTGCGGCGTCGACATAGATTGAAAAGTCAAAGAAATCAGTAATATAGAGACGGGCATTATGAGGATTTTGGAATACGTTGATTCCCTCAACAATGACAAAATCAGCGGCTTCTACTCTTTGTTTTTGACCAGGGACAATATCATAGATTTCATGGGAATAAACAGGGATATCAACATCCTGCCCATTTTTGAGTTGATCTAGGAAATTAAGCAAAGCTTCCATGTCGTAACTCTCAGGAAAACCCTTGCGGTTGAGAATGTCTTGCTCAATTAAGACACTGTTTGGGTATAAAAAACCATCCGTAGTAACCAGTTCAACACTTGCTCCAGGAACGATACGAGAAAGCAAAATTTGCAAGAGACGACTAGTAGTTGATTTACCGACAGCGACACTTCCTGAAACTCCGATAATGAAAGGTTGTTCTTTGCTCTCTCTTTGAAGGAAAATGCCTTTTGAAAAGGCAAGGTCTTCTTTGGAACGCTTATAAATCTGAATCAGATGTGCTAGTGGCAGATAGATATCTGTAACATCTTGTAGGCTAATCTGGTCATTGAAACTCTTAATGGAATCTAATTCTTCCTCGGTCAAGGGAGGAGTTGTTTTGCGATGCAGGGATTGCCAAGTTGCGCGGTTTATCTTTTCAAAATGTAAAAATTCGTTGGTCATACTATATCCTCGTTTGATATCTTAGTATACCATATTTTGGAAAGAATGACATCCGACCATTTGAGAAAAAGTACTTTCTTTGTTAAAATATAAGGGGGAAAACCTATAAAGGAGGTGCTAAGATGAAAACGAGATTAAGAGATAAGATCTTTGTTTTGATCAGTCTGTTTGTAGTTGTTTTATGGTTATCACCAAACTGGATTAATTTTTCCTTTTCTATCGGACTTCACTCCTATAACTGGACCACTTTTGTTCTTTTTATTTTATTGCCCCTCGTAGGTCTTGGCTACCTTGTGCTAGCATTCTTTGAAAGAAAGTGCTGGCTCTTCTTTTTTGGTCTTGCTTGCATTTTTGCTTTTCCGATTACCATGGCAGTAGGGAGCTTTTTACTAGGACCCTAATGTTAATCCGAATTTATATTATTTTTGAGAAAATACAATGTGATGTAAGGGCTTGCTACCTTTGTAAACGATTTACAAATAACTTATTTTTATGGTAAAATAGTGTCATGAGTAAAATGTATTATGCAGAAAATCCAGATGCAGCCCATGATGTTCATGAGCTTAGAGTTGAGCTACTTGGGCAAAAGATGACCTTTTTGACAGATGCGGGTGTCTTTAGTAAAAAAATGATTGACTTTGGAAGTCAGTTATTACTAAGATGTCTAGATGTCGAAAAAGATGAAAAAATTCTTGATGTTGGTTGTGGCTATGGTCCGATAGGCTTGTCTTTGGTTAAGGCTTATGGTGCCCAAGCAACGATGGTGGATATCAATAATCGTGCCCTGGATTTAGCCCAGCAAAATGCAGTAAAAAACAAGGTTCAAGCGACTATCTTCCAGTCTAATATTTATGAGCAGGTAGAAGGACAATTTAATCATGTCATTTCGAATCCGCCCATTCGTGCAGGCAAGCAGGTCGTTCATGAAATCATCGAGAAAAGTATTGATTATCTTGTTGATGGTGGAGATTTGACCATTGTCATCCAGAAAAAACAAGGAGCTCCTAGTGCCAAAAGTAAGATGGAAGAAGTTTTTGGCAATTGTGAGGTTGTAAAGAAAGATAAGGGATATTATATCCTTAGAAGTGTGAAAGAATGAGAGCAGTAGATCTAATCCAGAAAAAAAGAGACGGCCAAGAACTAAGCTCCAGTGAGATTCAATGGTTGATTGAAGGTTATGTATCTGGAATCGTCCCTGATTACCAGATGGCAGCTTTTGCTATGGCAGTATATTTTCAGGGAATGACTATAGATGAGATTTCTGACTTGACTATGAACATGGTTAAGACAGGTCAGGAATTTGATTTATCAGCTATTGAGGGTATAAAGGTTGATAAACACTCTACTGGTGGAGTGGGAGATAAGGTTACCTTAATTTTAGCGCCATTAGTAGCTAGTTTCGGTGTTCCAGTTGCTAAGATGAGTGGTAGAGGTCTGGGTCATACTGGTGGGACCATTGATAAGCTAGAATCCATCAAAGGTTTTCAGATTGAACGAAGTCAGGATGAATTTATCAAACAAGTTCAAGAGATTGGGGTCTCAGTCATTGGCCAGTCCAATCAACTGGTTAAGGCTGATAAATTGCTCTATGCCCTTCGTGATGTGACGGCAACGGTTGATACTATTCCCTTGATTGCTAGCTCAGTCATGAGTAAAAAGATTGCAGCTGGAGCTGACGCCATCTTACTGGACGTTACTGTTGGTGAAGGTGCCTTCATGAAAACAGTGGACGAGGCCCGTGAATTGGCTCAAACTATGGTAAATCTTGGTAAAGCTGTAGGTCGCAAGACAGTAGCAGTCATTACGGACATGAGTCAACCATTGGGACGTGCCATTGGAAACCGCTTGGAAATCCTAGAAGCACTAGAAATTCTTCAAGGTAAGGGACGTGAAGATATTAGTCATTTTATCTGCGAGTTAGCCCAGATTATGCTATCTTTAGCAAATGTTGAAAAAACTGTTGAGGAAGTAAGACAACATCTTGAAAATGGTAAGGCACTCCAGAAATTCGAAGAGATGGTTGTAGCTCAGGGTGGAGATTTAGAAGACCTCTATCGTCCAGTAAAAGTTGACCATATAGTTGATATTCCTGCTCAAGAGGATGGTATTATCGCAGAACTTCCAGCCATGGAGTTTGGTCTTTTTGCCATGAGATTGGGTGCTGGTCGTGCAGTGAAAACAGACGCCCTTGACTATGAGACGGGGATTGTTTTTGAGAAGAAAGTTGGAGACTTTGTCAGAAAGGGTGAAATTGTTGCAAAAGTATATACAAATGGCAAAATTTCTCCGGAACTAGTTACAGATTTCCAAAAATATGTTAAAATTAAAATAAGTGATGAAGTGATAAAATCGCGTGAAATTATCGAAATCATCTCCTAATTTAAGGAAAAACCGAAATGAAATTAAATAAATACATTGATCATACGCTTTTAAAGCAAGATGCAACAGTGGAACAAATTAATCGTTTGTTATCTGAAGCCAAAGACTATGATTTTGCCAGTGTTTGTGTTAATCCGTGCTGGGTTGCTCATGCCAAATCTGGTCTAGAAACTACTGATGTCAAGGTTTGTACGGTTGTAGGCTTTCCTCTTGGAGCCACAACATCTGCTGTTAAATCCTTCGAAACTAAAGAAGCTATCCAAAATGGTGCTGATGAGATTGATATGGTTATCAATGTTGGAGCACTCAAGTCAGGCTATGTGGACTTGGTTGAATCAGATATTCGAGCAGTTGTTGAAGCAAGCGGAGACAAACTGGTTAAGGTTATTATCGAGGCTTGTTTGTTAACTGATGAAGAAAAAGTTCAGGCTTGCCAGCTAGCCCAGAAAGCAGGAGCAGACTTTGTCAAGACGTCAACAGGCTTCTCAACAGGTGGAGCAACCCTACCGGATGTTCAATTAATGCGCCAGACAGTTGGTCCTGATATGGGGGTTAAAGCTGCTGGTGGTGCTCGTTCTTATACAGATGCTGTTGCCTTTGTTGAATCTGGAGCTACTCGTATTGGAACATCTTCTGGTGTAGCAATCTTAAAAGGAGAGTTAGCAGATGGTGACTACTGAGTTGATTGATTTAGCGATTGAAACTAGTAAAAAAGCTTACGTTCCCTACTCACATTTTCCGATTGGCGCTGTTTTGGTAGCCAAGGATGGAAGTATCTATACAGGGGTTAACATTGAAAATGCTAGCTATCCCTTGACTAACTGTGGCGAAAGGACAGCTATCTTTAAGGCAGTTTCTGAAGGACAACGAGAGTTTTCAGAATTGATTGTTTATGGGGAAACTGAGAAACCTATTTCGCCTTGCGGTGCTTGCCGACAGGTTATGGTCGAATTTTTTAAACCAGATCTAAAGGTGACTCTAGTCGCCAAAGATAAAACGACGGTCGAGATGACGGTCGGGGAATTACTTCCATACTCATTTACAGACTTGCAATAGTCTGTGTCACTCTCTGAGTGACAAGGTCCTTGTGACCAATCAATCCATACTTGCAACTTCGTTGCGCATCTTATTTAGGAGGTTCAGTAATGAACAAGAAACAATGGCTAGGCCTTGGTCTAGTTGCAGTAGCAGCATTTGGACTTGCTGCATGTGGTAATCGCTCTTCTCGTAACGCAGCATCTTCATCTTCTGATTTGAAGACTAAAGCAGCTATCGTTACAGATACTGGTGGTGTTGATGATAAATCATTCAACCAATCAGCTTGGGAAGGTCTTCAAGCTTGGGGTAAAGAGCACAATCTTGCAAAAGATAAAGGCTACACATACTTCCAATCAACAAGTGAAGCTGACTACGCTAACAACTTGAACCAAGCAGCAGGAAGCTACAACTTGATTTATGGTGTTGGTTTTGCTCTTCACAATGCGGTTGAAGAAGCAGCGAAAGAACATGCAGACTTGAACTATGTTTTGATTGATGATGTGATTAAAGATCAAAAGAACGTAGCAAGTGTAACATTTGCTGATAACGAAGCAGCTTACCTTGCAGGTGTAGCAGCAGCTAAAACTACTAAAACAAAACAAGTTGGTTTTGTAGGTGGTATGGAATCTGAAGTTATTTCTCGTTTCGCAGCTGGTTTCAAAGCTGGTGTTGAGTCAGTTGACCCATCTATCAAAGTACAAGTAGACTACGCTGGTTCATTTGGTGATGCCGCTAAAGGTAAAACAATCGCTGCAGCTCAATACGCTGCAGGTGCAGACGTAATCTACCAAGCAGCTGGTGGTACCGGTGCAGGTGTCTTCTCAGAAGCTAAATCTTTGAATGAAAGCAAAAACGAAGGCGAAAAAGTTTGGGTTATCGGTGTAGACCGTGACCAAGTTGAAGAAGGTAAATACACTTCTAAAGATGGTAAAGAATCAAACTTCGTACTTGCTTCTACTTTGAAACAAGTCGGAACAACAGTTCAAGATATTGCAAACAAAACTGAAAAAGGTGAATTCCCTGGCGGTCAAGTGATCGTTTACTCATTGAAGGATAAAGGGGTTGATCTAGTAACAACTAACCTTTCTGAAGAAGGTAAAAAAGCTGTTGAAGATGCAAAAGCTAAAATCCTTGATGGAAGTGTAAAAGTTCCTGAAAAATAATGGATGAAAGTCATTTCTTAGGGGAGCGGCCTGTGGCCGCTTCTTTAAGAATTGAGACAAATTGTTTTGTCTCAATAGAGCTTGCTAAGATTCTTTAGCAGGTTTTATTGAAACAAAATTAAACTCTGAAAGGAAGAGCACATGGCACACGAAAATGTCATTGAGATGCGTGAAATTACCAAAGTTTTTGGTGAATTTGTCGCTAACGACAAGATTAACCTTGAACTTCGTAAAGGTGAAATTCATGCACTTTTAGGAGAAAATGGAGCTGGGAAGTCCACTCTTATGAACATGCTAGCAGGGCTTCTAGAACCAACTAGTGGTGAAATTGTGGTTAACGGTCAAGTTGTAAAACTAGACTCGCCATCAAAAGCCGCTAGCCTAGGGATTGGAATGGTTCACCAACACTTTATGTTGGTAGAGGCTTTCACTGTTGCTGAGAATATCATTTTAGGAAGTGAATTGACTAAAAATGGTGTCCTAGATATTGCTCAAGCAAGTCGAGAGATTCTTGAATTATCAGAGCGTTATGGACTAGCTGTGGATCCTTCTGCCAAAGTAGCAGATATCTCTGTTGGTGCTCAACAACGTGTTGAAATTTTGAAGACACTTTATCGTGGTGCCGATATTCTTATCTTTGACGAACCGACTGCTGTTTTAACGCCATCAGAAATCGATGAGTTGATGGCTATCATGAAGAACTTGGTCAAAGAAGGCAAATCAATTATCTTGATTACCCACAAGTTGGATGAAATTCGTGCGGTTTCTGACCGCGTTACAGTTATCCGTCGTGGTAAATCAATCGAAACAGTTGAGATTGCTGGTGCAACTAATGCTGACTTGGCAGAAATGATGGTGGGACGTTCTGTTTCCTTCAAAACTGAGAAGCAAGCACCTCAACCTAAAGAAGTCGTTCTTTCCATCAAAGACTTGGTTGTTCATGAAAACCGTGGCGTTCCTGCTGTTAAGAATCTTTCACTCGATGTTCGAGCTGGTGAGATTGTCGGAATTGCCGGTATTGATGGAAATGGTCAGTCTGAATTGATCCAAGCTATCACAGGACTTCGTAAGATTGAGTCTGGTAGTGTGGAATTGAAAGGCCAGTCCATTGTAGGATTGCATCCACGTCAAATTACTGAACTGAGCGTTGGTCACGTTCCGGAAGACCGTCACCGTGATGGTTTGGTCTTGGAAATGATGATTTCTGAAAATATCGCTCTTCAAACCTACTATAAAGAACCTCTTAGCAAGAAGGGAATTTTAAATTATACGAATATCCTTGACTATGCGAAAAAATTAATGCAGGAGTTTGATGTTCGTGCTGCTAGTGAGATTGTTCCAGCTTCTGCCCTTTCTGGAGGAAATCAACAAAAAGCAATCATCGCTCGGGAGATTGATCGAAATCCGGATCTCCTCATCGTCAGCCAACCAACTCGTGGATTGGACGTCGGTGCTATTGAGTACATTCACAAACGCTTGATTCAAGAACGTGATAATGGGAAAGCTGTCCTTGTAGTCAGCTTTGAACTAGATGAGATTCTAAATGTCTCAGATAGAATCGCTGTTATCCATGATGGTAAGATTCAAGGGATTGTAACGCCAGAAACAACCAACAAGCAAGAACTTGGTGTCTTGATGGCTGGTGGTGAATTGGAAAAAGGAGAAGAGTGATGTCTAAAAAATTACAACAAATTTCGGTTCCCTTGATTTCTGTTATCCTTGGAATCTTGCTTGGAGCCATCGTCATGTGGATTTTTGGCTATGATGCTATTTGGGGTTATGAAGAGTTGTTCTACACAGCCTTTGGTAGTGTTCGTGGTATCGGTGAAATTTTCCGTGCTATGGGTCCGTTAGTCTTGATCGCTCTAGGGTTTGCAGTTGCAAGTCGTGCTGGTTTCTTTAACGTTGGGCTTCCTGGACAAGCCCTCGCGGGTTGGGTTCTTAGTGGCTGGTTTGCCCTGACTCATCCTGATATGCCACGTCCTTTGCTGATTCTCGCAACCATTATCATTGCGCTAGTTGCAGGGGGGATTGTTGGTGCGATTCCAGGTGTTCTTAGAGCTTATCTTGGAACATCTGAGGTTATTGTTACCATCATGATGAACTACATTGTTCTTTATGTGGGGAATGCCTTTATCCACCACTTCCCTAAAGATATTATGCAGAGTACTGACTCATCCATTCGTGTTAGTGCCAATGCAACCTATCAGACACCTTGGCTTTCTGAGCTAACAGGTAACTCTCGTATGAACATCGGTATTTTCTTTGCTATCATTGCAGTCGGAGTTATCTGGTTCTTGCTTAAGAAGACAACTCTCGGTTTTGAAATCCGTGCAGTTGGTCTCAATCCAAATGCTTCTGAATATGCAGGTATTTCAGCTAAACGCACCATCATCCTATCAATGATTATTTCAGGTGCCCTTGCAGGTCTAGGTGGAGCAGTAGAAGGACTCGGGACCTTCCAAAACGTTTATGTCCAAGGTTCATCATTGGCGATCGGCTTTAACGGAATGGCGGTTAGTCTACTCGCTGCAAACTCACCAATTGGAATTCTCTTTGCAGCCTTCTTGTTCGGAGTGCTTCAAGTTGGAGCCCCTGGTATGAATGCTGCTCAAGTTCCATCTGAGCTTGTAAGTATCGTTACAGCCTCAATTATCTTCTTTGTCAGTGTTCATTACATCATCGAACGCTTTGTCAAACCAAGAAAACAACTTAAAGGAGGTAAATAAGGATGTCGATTACAACAATGTTAACCCTTATGGTTTCTTCAATGTTGATTTACTCAGCACCACTTATTTTCACAAGTATCGGAGGAGTTTTCTCTGAACGTGGTGGAGTTGTTAACGTTGGTCTTGAAGGAATCATGGTCATGGGTGCCTTTTCTGGAGTTGTTTTTAACCTTGAATTTGCTCAAGATTTAGGAGCAGCGACCCCTTGGTTGGCTCTTCTAGTTGGTGGATTAGTCGGAGCTATCTTCTCGCTCATTCATGCAGTGGCTACAATTCATTTCCGTGCTGACCATGTTGTCAGTGGTACTGTGCTAAACTTGATGGCGCCTGCCTTGGCTGTTTTCTTGGTAAAAGTCCTTTATAACAAGGGGCAAACGGACAACTTGGTTCAAACCTTTGGACGTTTTGATTTCCCAGTCTTGGCCAATATTCCATTTCTAGGAGATATCTTCTTCAAGTCAACCAGTTTACTTGGTTACCTTGCGATTGCTTTCTCATTCTTAGCATGGTTTATCCTTTTTAAAACTCGCTTTGGACTTCGCCTTCGTTCAGTTGGTGAACATCCACAAGCAGCGGATACATTGGGAATCAATGTCTACAAGATGAGATATCTTGGAGTTGTGATTTCAGGCTTCCTTGGAGGGATCGGAGGAGCTATCTATGCTCAGTCAATTTCCGTCAATTTCTCAGTTACAACGATTGTAGGACCAGGATTTATCGCTCTTGCAGCTATGATCTTTGGGAAGTGGAATCCTGTAGGAGCTATGCTTTCAAGTCTCTTCTTCGGACTATCACAGAGTTTGGCAGTTATTGGTTCACAACTTCCTTTCTTACAAGGAGTTCCAACTGTTTACTTGCAGATTGCACCATATCTCTTGACCATCGTCGTCCTGGCAGCCTTCTTTGGTAAAGCAGTTGCACCGAAGGCAGATGGTATCAACTATATCAAATCTAAATAAACAAAAAAAGCGTCAGTTTGAACTGCACCCCAAAAGTTAGACATAAAAATCTAACTTTTGGGGTGTTTTTATTATGAAATTAACTTATGAAGATAAAGTTCAAATATATGAATTAAGAAAGAAAGGAGAGAGCTTTAGACAACTT
>NZ_JASHFS010000021.1:0-30018 GCF_047460685.1 Streptococcus infantis
ATTTCGGAACTTTGACAACTTTAAGAAACGAATTTTCATCGCTCTGAATATAAAAATGAAGAGGACATCAATTGTCCTCTCCAGATGTTAGTTTTTATTCAACCCACTACAGTTGACAATGAGCCAAGATACAATGATCAAAAAAAGGTCGGGATTTTTTATCCCGACATCTTTATTCTGATAGATGTTTCTTAACTTCTTGTGCTTCCTTATGATTTTCATACAGTCGCGCTAAGAATTTAGCAATCTCTTTTAAAATGGAATAGGTTGGAACAGCAACAATCATCCCAATCACACCATAAATATTACTTGATAATAAAAGCAAGACTAAAATAGTAATCGGGTGAACCTTCATAACCCCACCCACAATACGTGGATATAAAATATTTCCATCAACTTGCTGAATAATCAACATATAAATGACAGCAATAATCATTTTATGAGGATCGGTGAAGAGATTTGAGATGATCATTGGAATCAAGCCAATGCTTGGTCCTACATACGGAATCAAATTAGCCAATCCAGAAAAAATGGCGAAGACCAAGGCATATCTTAGACCAATCACACTATAACCGATAAAAGCTAAACATCCAATAATAACTGCATCTATAGACACTCCACTAATGTAACGAGAAATAGTTGTATTTAGGTTTGTCAATAAACCAGATATGTTCAATTTATCTCGTTTTAATATAGTTCTTTCTAGCATGGGTAAAAATTTATGCCCATCAAGTAATAAGTAAATCAAGAAAACTGGTGTCATGATGATAATCAATACAGTGCTTACGAGTGCAGATAGAACACTTCCAACACTATTTGTCACACTGTTCAAGATATTTTGCAAAATATCAACATAAGAGAGGTTCAGTTGCTGAATAGTTTGTTGGATATCTAGATTTTGCTGGGCTGGATGTTTTGATAACTCAATGACTAAATCTTGAAGACGACCGTAAATGTTTTGACTCGAGTAAATTAAGCTACTTAACTGATTAATCAAAATCGGCAGCAGATAAACAAAACTAAGTACGAGTGCACAAACTAAGGCACAAAGGGTTAACAAAATCCCAATGATTCGATTGATTTTACATTCCTTCTCTAAAAAGATAACAATTGGGTTGGTTAGATAATACAAAAATCCTCCCAGTAAAAAAGGAATCATGATTGTATTTGCAACACTGACAAAGGGTGTAATAATAGCACCCATTTCTTTCCATAGATAGAAAATTAAGGTTATTAGTAGAATTTCAGTTGTCCAGAAGAATAGTTTGTTTCTCCGAAACATAGGCCACCTCCTCTTTTCCCTATTTTACCATATTTCAAAAAAGATTGATAGCCTTCATCATAAAAACAAGAATATTTTTTGTCTTTATGATAGAATAAAGTTACTATGAAGAAATTATTTTTAACATTAATCACGCTTATTTCATTTGGTTCTGCTACTACTGTTTTTGCTCAGGATTTTGATGTCGCAGCAAAACATGCCATCGCTGTTGAGGCTAACAGTGGTAAGATTTTGTATGAAAAAGATGCGACTCAACCTGTTGAAATTGCTTCTATCAGTAAAATCCTCACTGTTTATCTAGTTTATGAAGCTTTAGAACAAGGAAAAATCTCACTCTCTACCCCTGTTGAAATCTCAGATTATCCTTACCAGCTCACTACTAATTCTGAAGCGAGTAACGTTCCTATGGAAGCTCGTAACTACACAGTTGAGGAATTGCTAGAAGCTACTCTGGTATCCAGTGCTAACAGTGCAGCCATTGCCCTAGCTGAAAAAATTGCTGGCTCTGAAAAAGACTTCGTTGATATGATGAAGGCCAAACTACTGGAATGGGGGATTCAAGATGCTACCCTCGTCAATACAACTGGTCTTAACAATGAAACTCTTGGGAATAATATCTATCCTGGTTCTAAGAAAGATGATGAAAATAAATTGAGCGCTTATGATGTTGCTGTCGTTGCTCGCAACCTCATCCTCAAGTATCCTCAGGTCTTAGAAATCACCAAGAAACCTTCTTCGACTTTCGCTGGTATGACCATTAATTCTACTAACTATATGTTGGAGGGAATGCCTGCCTATCGTGGTGGTGTTGATGGACTTAAAACTGGTACGACTGATAAAGCTGGAGCATCCTTTGTAGGTACGACTGTAGAAAAAGGAATGCGTATTATCACTGTTGTCTTAAACGCTGACAACCAAGATACTAATCCATATGCACGCTTCACAGCTACTTCTTCTATTTTAGATTACATCTCATCAAACTTTTCTCTACAGACAATCGTCAAGCAAGGAGAAAGTTATGAAGATAGTAAATCACCTGTATTAGATGGGAAGGAAGATACTGTTACGGCTGTTGCAAAAGAAGATATCAAAATCGTTCAACGTCTTGGTAGTCGTACACAATCAACTATTACTTACACAGCGGACACGACTGAACACACTGCTCCACTAGAGGCAGGAACTGTCGTTGGACATTTGACTTATGAAGACAAGGATCTAGTTGGTCAAGGATACATTACAACTGACAAACCGAGTTTTGAGATGGTCGCAGAAAAAAATGTCGAAAAAGCCTTCTTCTTAAAAATTTGGTGGAATCGCTTTGTTCGATTTGTTAATGAAAAATTATAAAAAGAGGTTGGGACAAAAGTCCTAGCCTCTCAATTGTATTTGAATTGTCGAGCAAGACGCAGTGGTTGAGTGGGCTCTACTACGCTGATTTCATCAGCTTTTACAGCCCTACTCAACTGTGCGGAGGTGGGACGACGAAATCAAATTCTAACGAATTACCGATTTCTGTCCCACTCTCTTTTTCTTTATTCATTTTCAGCTACAGTTGAATGTTTATAGCCATAAGTAAAGTAGATAATAATTCCTATTAACAAGGCAATTCCAAATGCCATCCATGTTTCAAGAGTATACTGAAGCATGAATGAGAGGCAAATCAGAATAGACAAGATTGGTAAAAAAGGAACCAGGGGAGTTTTGAACTCGCCCTCTTTTGGCATACCCTTATCTTTTCTCAATTTGATGATCCCATAGGCTAGGAGAATAAGATAGGCTAAGGTGCAGATATTGAGAAAGGCTGCAATACTTGCAAGTGGGAAGATCCCAGCTGCAATTGCTGAAACAACACCAGTTAAGATAGTTGCATTCTTTGGAACACGACTAGTCGTGGTCACTTCTTTAAAACTTTGAGGTAACAGTCCATCACGTGCCAAACTATAAATCATTCGAGACAAGGCGTAAGTCATGGAAATACATACCGTAATCAAAGTAAAAATTGCAACGAGTGAAACATAATTAGCTGCCCAACCAATACCGATACTTCTCAGAGCAAAAGCCACTGCATCATCAACATTGAGCTTGCTATAGTGAACAATCCCCGTCAACACCAAGGTAACTAAGGCATAAAGAATGGTTACGATAGTCAAAGATAAAACAATTCCACGCGGTACATTCTTCTGGGGGCTTTGAATTTCATCAACTGCCATAGAAATGGACTCAAACCCTAAAAACCCAAAGAACATGAGTGAAGCTCCTGCCATAATCCCAGTGCTTCCACCATAAATCTGACCAAAGCCAAATGGAGCAAAGTCTGACCAATTTTCAGGTTTAATGTACCAGATTCCAACTAAAATGAATAAAGCAAGAGCAGAAAATTTTAAAACAACAAGAATAGAATTAAAACGAAGAGCTACTTTCGAATTTAAAAGTACAACACCTGTAACAAGTAGAATTACTAAAATTGGTAAAAAATCAATATAAGTACCATTTTCAGGATTAAAAGTTCCATTCAAGACTTGTGGCAAGGAAATTCCATAATGGCTAAGCAAACCTTTAAAATAGGCCGCCCAACCCGAAGCTACACCAGAAACAGCTGTCATAAATTCCATAATAGTCAGCCAACCAGCAATCCAAGCTGGAAATTCACCTAAAATTGCATATAGATAACTATAAGCACCCCCAGTTGCTGGAACACGAGAGGCAAATTCTGCAAAAAAGAGTGCAGATAAGGATACGCAAATAGCAGAAATTACAATCGATACCACAAGGGCAGGTCCTGCTAATGTTGCTGCAGCAGTTCCTGTAATGGTAAAGATACCTGTTCCCACCATAGCACCAATTCCCAAGAGAATTAAGTCCCATAGTTTTAAATGGCGATGCATTTCTGTCTTACCTAGACTAACGTCTTTGGTTCTAAAAATATTCATCATTCATCTCCCACTTTATGTGATTGTATTATTTTACCATACAAAAGACTTTTTGTGAATATTTATTAGCATTTTTCATCAAAAAAACTGAGAGTGGGACAGAAATCGGTAATTCGTTAGAATACGATTTCGTCGTCCCACCTCCGCACAGTTGAGTAGGGCTGTAAAAGCTGATGAAATCAGCGTAGTAGAGCCCACTCAACCACTGCGTCTTGCACGACAATCCAAAGATAATTGAGAGGCTAGGACTTTTGTCCCAGCCTCAGTTTCTGTTCATAAAGTTTATCCGACTGATCCTTCCATTTCGTAGCTAATCAAGCGGTTGAGCTCAACTGCGTATTCCATTGGAAGTTCTTTAGTGAAGGGTTCAACAAATCCCATGACAATCATTTCAGTTGCTTCAGATTCTGAGAGACCGCGACTCATGAGATAATAGAGCTGTTCTTCTGAAATCTTAGATACTTTGGCTTCGTGTTCCAAAGCTACTTGTGAGTTGTGGATTTCATTAAACGGAATAGTATCTGATGCTGACAAGTCATCCATGATAATGGTATCACACTCGATGTGAGAAACAGATTTCTTAGAGTTCTTGTTAAAGGTTACTTGTCCACGGTAGTCAACCTTTCCTCCACCTTTAGCGATAGATTTAGAGACAATAGACGAGCTCGTATGTGGAGCATTGTGGATCATTTTGGCACCAGTATCTTGGTGTTGCCCTGCATTGGCAAAGGCAATCGAAAGCATAGTCCCACGCGCACCTTCTCCATCAAGGTAAACAGATGGATATTTCATAGTTGTTTTGGCACCCAAGTTCCCATCAATCCACTCAACTGTCGCATCTTTTTGAGCCTTAGCACGTTTTGTTACCAAGTTATAAACGTTATCTGACCAGTTTTGGATGGTCGTATAGCGCATATAAGCTCCGTCCAAAGCAAAGATTTCTACAATGGCCGCATGCAAGCTGTTACTTGAATAAGTTGGCGCTGTACATCCTTCTACGTAGTGGACACTTGCTCCCTCATCAACGATAATCAAGGTACGTTCAAACTGACCTGTATTTTCGTTATTGATACGGAAGTAAGTTTGAAGTGGAATATCTACCTTGACACCTTTTGGTACATAGATAAAGGTTCCACCTGACCACACTGCTGAATTGAGGGCAGCTAACTTGTTATCTGTCGGCGGTACCAATTTCGCAAAGTATTGTTTAAATAAGTCTGGGTATTCCTTGAGGGCAGAATCCGTATCTGTAAAGATAATACCTAACTTCTCAAATTCTTCCTTCATGTTGTGGTAAACCACTTCTGACTCATACTGGGCAGAAGCTCCAGCTAGATAGGCACGCTCAGCTTCTGGAATCCCAATACGTTCAAAGGTCTCTTTAATCTTTTCAGGTACATCATCCCAAGAACGTGCTGGTTTATCAGAAGGTTTTTGGTAGTAGATCAAGTCATCAAAGTCAATCTCTGACAAGTCTGCTCCCCAGGTTTGCATGGGCATTTTTTTGAAGGTTTCATAAGATTTCAAACGGAATTCTAACATCCACTCAGGCTCACCCTTGGCAGCAGATAATTCACGAATAACACCTTCGTTGAGTCCTTTTCCTGTCGATAGGACAGGCTCTACATCATCATGGAAACCAAATTTATATTCACCAAGATCAATTGGTTTTGGTTCTACTCTTTCTTCAGCCATAATATCCTTTCTTTCATTCTTCATTTCTAATAATTCATAAGACAAAAGAAGCTTGTCTTATTTGTTTTCTTGATTTTCGATTGTTTTCTTAAGGGCGTTCCAAGCTAGGGTTGCGCATTTAATTCGTTGAGGGAATTTAGCTACACCAGATAAGAATGCTGCATCTCCAAGCTCGTCTTGACGTTCATCTTTTTGCCCTTGGACCATTTCAGAAAAAATGGTTGCAAGCTCTAAGATTTCTTTCTTAGTCTTACCCAAAACTGCATCTGACATCATGCTTGCAGAGGCAGTTGAGATGGTACAACCTGAGTTTAGAAAAGCGATATCTTCCAAACGGTCATCTGCATCAAACTTGACAGAGAGATTGATGACATCTCCACAGGTCGGATTGTTGAGACTGATTTGCTCAGCATCTTCCAACTTCCCTTGGTGATGTGGATTTTTTGAATGGTCCGCTACCACCGCCATATAGAGGCTATCTAGTTTAGAAAGTGCCATTGAAAAACTCCTTTGTCTTTTGTAAAGCATCGACCAGCTTGTCGCAATCTGCCTTGGTATTGTAGATATAAAAACTTGCACGAGCTGTTGCTGGGACGTCCAAATATTGAAGCAGAGGTTGAGCACAATGGTGACCGGCACGAACTGCTACTCCTTCATAATCCAGAGCTGTCGCAAGGTCGTGAGGATGAAGGTCCCCTAGATTAAAGGCAATAACACCTGAACGCTGAGCCAAATCTTGCGAACCGTAAATGGTCAAACCTTCAATTTCCTGCAATTTTGGAAAAACATATGCAATCAATTCTTGTTCATGGGCTTCAATGGCATCCATATCAATGTTTTCAAGATAATCCACTGCAGCTGCAAGTCCAATAGCACCCGCCATATTTGGCGTTCCAGCCTCAAATTTCCAAGGGAGTTCCTTCCAGCTAGCAGATTGCTCGTAGACAAAATCAATCATCTCCCCACCGAACTCGACAGGTGACATTTGCTCCAGATATTTTTCTTTACCGTAAAGAACACCAATACCAGTCGGACCAGCCATCTTGTGACCTGAAAAGGCGAAGAAGTCCACATCCAAGTCCTGGACATCAATCTTCATATGAGGCGTAGACTGAGCACCATCCACCACCATAATTGCTCCAACTTGGTGAGCCATTTGTGTGATTTCTTTGATAGGATTAACCACTCCAAGAACGTTTGATGCGTGAGCTAGTGAAACAAATTTAACTTTGTCAGTCAATTTAGAACGCAAGTCATCCATATCCAGAGCTCCATCTTTGAGATAGACATAAACAAGATCTGCCCCAGTCTTTCGGCAAGCTTCCTGCCATGGGATAATATTGGAATGGTGTTCCATGACTGAAATCAAGACCTGGTCATCTTCAGTCAAGATTTCCTCAGCATAACGTGCTACCCAATTAAGACTAGTTGTCGTACCTCTGGTAAAGAGAACTTCCTTTGTGGAGTCTGCATTAATGAACTTACGAATGGTTTCACGAGCGGCTTCATAAGATGCTGTCGCCCTTTCAGCCAAGGTATGAACCCCACGGTGAACATTGGCATTGTCCTGCTCATAGTAGTGATTAATCGCTTCAAGAACAGCTAGTGGTTTTTGTGTCGTCGCAGCATTATCCAAATAAACCAGAGGTTCGTCATTGACAATCTGGTCTAAAATCGGAAAATCCTTGCGAATCGCTTCTACATCTAACATAGGCTTCCCCTTAGCGTTTTGACAATTTTTCTTCGATCGTCGCAATCATTTCATCACGAACTTCCTTGACTGGAATCTCAACGATTACTGATCCAAGGAAACCACGAACAACCAAACGTTCTGCAGTTGCCTTATCCAATCCACGACTCATGAGGTAATACATGTCTTCTGGATCAACTTGACCAATAGAGGCCGCGTGTCCTGCAGTGACATCATTTTCATCAATCAAAAGAATTGGGTTGGCATCGGAACGTGCTTGGTCTGAAAGCATGAGAACACGACTTTCTTGTTGGGCATCTGCTCCCTTAGCACCCTTGATGATGTGGCCAATACCATTGAAAGTCAAAGTTGCTTTTTCAAGGATTACCCCATGTTGAAGAATATTTCCGATTGAGTTGCAACCATAGTTAGTTACTCGGGTATCAATCCCTTGTACCTGACGACCACTTGATAGAGCTACTACCTTAAGATCAGCATGGCTACCATTTCCAATCAAGTCACTATCAAAATCCGCAACGATATTCCCTTCATTCATGACACCGATTGCCCAGTCAATACTTGCATCGTTTCCTAATTTACCACGACGGCTAATGTAGGCAGTGACGTTTTCACCTAGACGGTCAATAGCTGCAAACTTCACTTGAGCTCCAGAACGAGCAATCACTTCTACTGTAATATTAGCAGTTGCTCTGGCACTTCCTTCACCGCGTGACTCTAAACGTTCCAGATAACTAATCTTAGAATTTTTACCAGCGATAATCATAATATGCTTGTTAAACGGCACATCGCTATCACTATCTTGGTAGAAAATTCCTTCGATTGGTTCAGCAATCTCAACATTATCAGGAATGTAGAGAACAGCACCACTGTTAAAGTATGCTGTGTGGTAGGCTGCCAACTTGTCATCGTCATACTTAACAGATGACATGAAGAATTCTTCGATCAGTTCTGGAATTTCTTCTAAAGCTGAATGGAAGTCTGTAAAGACAACACCCTGTTCAGCCAACTCAACTGGAATTTGCTCAAAAACAGTTTGAGTTCCTACTTGCACCAACTTCAAGTGGTTATCTAGTGCAGTGAAATCTGGAACATTTGCTGATGGCTCACTTTCTGTAATAGTTCCATCACCCAGATTCCAACGGTGGAATTTGACACGCTCAATGACTGGCAATTCCAAACTTTCAATCTTGTCAAAAGCTTTTTGACGGAGGTCAGCCAACCAGCTTGGTTCAGCGTGCATTTCTGAAAAAAGTTTAATAGTTTCTTTAGTCATTTACTTCTCCTAAAAGATACGAGGGAATTACAATTCTTCCTTGTAGTCGTAGCCAAGTTCTTCAGCTAGTTTTGCGTATCCTTCACGTTCCAAACGCGCAGCCAATTCTGGACCACCAGAAAGGACAACACGCCCTTCCATCATCACATGTACCACGTCTGGTGTGATGTAGTTCAAAAGACGTTGGTAGTGAGTGATAATCATAGCACCAAAGCCTTCACCACGCATAGCATTCACACCTTTAGATACAACTTTAAGAGCGTCAATATCAAGACCAGAGTCAATCTCATCCAAGAGGGCAAAAGTTGGTTCCAACATCAAGAGTTGAAGAATTTCATTACGTTTTTTCTCACCACCTGAGAAACCTTCGTTGAGGTAACGTTCTGCCATTTCTTCTTTCATGTTGAGCAATTCCATTTTTTCGTCTAGCTTAGTGATAAATTCACGAACTGAAATCTTCTCATCATCTTCTTTACCAGCATTCATAGCTGCACGAAGAAATTCAGCATTGGTGATTCCAGGAATTTCTGATGGGTATTGCATGGCAAGGAAAAGTCCCATACGCGCACGCTCGTCCACTTCCAACTCAAGGATATTTACACCGTCAAACAAGACTTCACCTTTAGTGACTTCATAGTTTGGGTTTCCCATAATAGCAGCTGAGAGAGTTGATTTACCAGTACCATTTGGTCCCATGATAGCGGCAATTTCTCCTGTTTTAAGAGTCAGGTTAACCCCTTTTAAAATTTCTTTTCCTTCGATTTCAACGTGAAGATCTTTGATCTCTAATACTGACATGATAATTCCTTTCTTTTCAATCCGTTTTACCATTTTCGCTAGAAAATTGTCCTTAGTTTTCTAGTAAAAAACGATAAAATATCAATAAATATACTTTAATAGTATAACAAAAAAAAGCCTAAAAGGCTTTAATTTTGTCTAGAAGCTGAGGGTTACTTCTTTCCTCGAAAATGGTCATCTATAGCGTTCACAATTTTACCCATAATATAGCTAACTCTAAAATTTCTTAGGATTAAAATAGCCCAAAGCAAGGCCACGATATACCGTTGCTCCATGATGGATTCATTAAAAAAATAAGTCTCAGCAGCAGTAAATAAGGCCATAATTATAAATTGTTGTCTGTTCATCGTATTATGTTACAAAATCCTTTTAATCTTCTGCTATGGTCACTTTATCCGCTAGAAATTCAAATCCTTGAGGAAGGAAAGATTCTTCAACTTCTTCCTTAACGGGTTGACCTTGAGACGATTTAGCCTTCGCTGAGAAGTCTGCTCTGACTTCTTTCCACTCGTCCATAGATATAGCAAGAATCTCTGGTGAAAATCCCGCTGCTTGACTGAGGATATTACCAAACATGGTGTTGAGATTATCCCGTTTCATGGTCTGACCAGCATTAAAGTTAGATTCGAAAGCCAAAATCGCATGATGTTCATTAGCAGCAACTGGTTTAGAACCAGCCAAGAGTGCCTTATCTGGACCAGATAAGCTTTCAATGACTTCTCCCCAAGCATTCTGAAGACGGATTAAGTTTTGACGAGCTAAGTCTGGATTTTCTACTGCTTCTTGAAGAATAGACTGCACCTTATTTCGGTCTACACGATAGATTGACTTACTGTTAGTCGGACGACTTGGTGTAGAAACATTTTGTTTGGGATTAGAACCAACATTGGCAAGAGCTTGTTTCAATCGTGCAACTTCTTCTCGAAGAGAAGACAATTCCTCAGCCACCTCACCTGAAAGTTCTGGTTGAGAATCAATTTCTGCTAAACGAATAGTCATCATTTCGGCATAAATTTTAGGTTGTAGGCTAGCCTTAATATCAGCTAGACTTCTAGTAGCAAGACTAATCATCTCAAACAAGACATCCTGCGGAAGAGCTAAGTTTCTCTCAAATGCATCACTATGATGTGTATTTTCGCCGCCTGCTTGAACAATTAAGATATCACGTAGATATTGCAGCAAATCGACTACAAAACGTGTCATGCTCTTTCCATTCTCAAAAATCAGATCAAGATTTTGAAGGGCTCCCGGTACATCCTTTTGAGCTAAAGCAGCTACGTAATGATCCAAAGCACTTAGACTAATAGTCCCCGTTATTTCCTCAGAAACAGCTGTTGTTAATCTAGCATCTTGAGTCAAGCTCAATGCTTGGTCTAAAATGGACAAAGCATCCCGCATACCACCTTCGGCCCTACGAGCAATAATCTCAACAGCTTCAGTTTCATAAGCAATCCCTTCCTTCTCTAAAATATGGAAGATATGATCTCGAATATCCTGAATTTTAATAGATTTGAACTCAAAGCGTTGAACACGAGACAAAATGGTTGCAGGAATCTTATGAAGCTCTGTCGTTGCTAGGATAAAAACAACATTAGGAGTTGGTTCTTCAAGAGTTTTCAAAAGGGCATTGAAGGCTCCAGTTGAAAGCATATGAACCTCATCAATGATATAGACCTTATACTGAGCTATACTTGGAGCATAGGTTGATTTATCACGAATATCACGAATTTCATCCACTCCATTGTTCGAGGCCGCATCCATTTCGATAACGTCTTCCAAGCTACCGTCTGTTACAGCTTGACAGATATAACAGTTATTGCAAGGTTCTCCTCCCTCTTGATTAGGGCAGTTCATAGCCTTGGCAAAAATTTTGGCTACGCTGGTTTTTCCAGTTCCACGAGGGCCTGAAAAAAGATAGGCATGGCTGATCTTTTCCTGCTCTACAGCTTGTTTCAGAGTTTTTGCAACAATTTCTTGGCCTACTAACTGTGAAAATGTTTGACTTCTATATTTTCGATAAAGGGCCTGATACATTACACTTTCTCCTCAAACATTAAAAAATTCCATTCGGTTTTCTCTAACAAAATAGCAACAAACTCTTCTAGATATTTCTGATCCAAGTCATCATAATCATCAACAAGAGATGAATCTAAATCTAGAACGCCCAAAAGACGTCCCTCTTTAACCATCGGCACAACAATTTCACTACGAGCACTACTATCGCAAGAAATATAGTGTGGATAGGTTTTTACATCACCAACAATAACTGTTTGACGACTAGCTGCAGATTCGCCACAAACACCTTTTCCAAGAGCGATTCGTACACATGAAACTCCACCTTGAAAGGGGCCCAAGATCAGTTCATTTCCATCAAATAGATAGAAACCTGCAAAAACAGTATTGGGAAAGCTTGTTTTTAGCAAAGCACTAGCATTTGAAAGATTAGCCAGCACATTGTGCTCTCCTTCTAAAAGATAAGAGAGCTGTTCATTTATTGTTTGATAAAGTGATTCTTTTTCTGAATATAACATAAAACCATTATATCAAAAAATGCTAGTAGAAAAAAGAAAAATCCCTTGTTTTAAAAACAAAGGATTTTATTCAAATTCGAATGGATTAAAGTTCGATGTCTCCGAACAAGTCAGCCATCGAGAATCCTGTTTGAGTTTCAGGAAGTTCAAAATCACGTTTTTCTTGACGTTTTGGACGACGTGGGCGTGGAGCGCGTTTTTCTTCTTTTTGTCCTTCTTCTTGAGCTGGACGTTCTTCAAGAGCTTTGATAGAAAGAGATACACGTTCTGCATCAGCGTTAACTTCAAGAACTTTAACAGTAACTTCTTGACCAACTTTAAGAGCTTCTTTTGGATTTTCAATACGTTTGTGTGAAATTTGTGATACGTGAACAAGTCCATCGATACCTGGCAATACTTCAACAAATGCACCGAAGTCAGTCAAACGTTTAACTGTACCTTCTACAACATCACCTTTAGCCAATTTTTGCTCAACGCCATCCCATGGTCCAGGTGTTGTAGCTTTAAGTGAAAGTGATACACGTCCTTCTTCTTCGTTAAGATCAAGGATTTTCACTTCAACTTCTTCACCAACAGTTACAACTGATTTTGGTGAAACGTTACGTTCGTGTGACAATTCAGTCAAGTGAACCAATCCGTCAACACCACCAAGGTCGATGAAAGCACCGAAGCTTGTGATACGTGCAACTTTACCAGTTACAACATCACCAACAGCCAATTTACCAAATACTTCAGCACGAGCTGCTGCTGTAGCTGCTTCTACAACTTCACGACGTGAAAGGATGAAGCGGTTTTCTTTAGGATCAACTTCTTTGATTTTAGCATCAAACTCTTGACCTACAAAACGCTCAGTGTTACGTACAAAACGAGTATCCAACATTGAAGCTGGGATAAATCCACGTACACCTTCAAATTCTACTGAAAGTCCACCCTTAACAGCGCGAGTTCCTTTAACTGTAACAACTTCTTCTTCACGTCCTACAAGTTTGTCCCATGCTTTGCGAGCTTCAAGGCGTTTTTTAGATACAAGGTATGTTACTGTATCAGTATCTTTACCAACTACTTGACGAAGTACAAGAACATCCAATACTTCACCTACTTTTACAAAGTCATTGATATCTGCATCGCGATCGTTTGTCAATTCGCGAAGAGTCAAGACACCTTCAACACCAGTTCCAGAGATTGCAACGTTAGCTTGAGTAGCATCAACTGTCAATACTTCAGCACTAACAACATCACCTGGCTCAACTTGGCTAACGCTATTTAGCAAATCTTCAAATTCGTTCATCTAAAAAATCCTCCAACAATCAAGTTTTTCTTAAACTTGACATACTTATAATTTTTTCCTAAGCACCCGCAAAGACATGTTATATCGTTCACGTCCTTCAATTATAAAAATAAAATACCCTAAGATATTTTTCTTTTTATCTTGAATATATTACCTAAGAACTGGGGTAGCTGGATTCGAACCAACGCATGAGGGAGTCAAAGTCCCTTGCCTTACCGCTTGGCTATACCCCAAAAGTGAAATGGAGAGAGAGGGATTCGAACCCCCGAACCCGAAGGAGCGGATTTACAGTCCGCCGCGTTTAGCCTCTTCGCTATCTCTCCAATGTTCAACAAAAACTATTATATCATGAAAAATTACAAAAAACAAGCTTTATTTTGCTAAATTATAGTTTTCAATCAAAATTTCCACAGCTTTTTCAAGTTTTTTATAAAAACTATCGACATTTCCATTCTTTATGATCGCAAATTGATTATCTAGTTCAGCAATTTCACCAATAACCTTTTTACCGATCGTTAAAGTATACCCTTCATACTTTTCCTTACCAACTAAAACAGTTGCGTCTGTTAATTGAATTTCAATTTTTTTATCTTTTTTACTCATACCATACCTCTTTTCACTCTTCCTATTGTACAAGAAATTTAAAAAACTGGCAAGAAAAAAACTCTTTACCAAGCTAATCTTGGTAAAGAGTTCCTAGAATCGTCTAGAGAAATTTTTTCCTTGAATTTTAGTCAATTAATGGGTCGCTCCACCAACTATTTTCAAGTCCTTATCTTTATATTCTACGATAGCACCAATCGCAGCTTCGATACCTCTGACGATATCAGTTAAATTCATAGATGCTGTATTAGGTTTATTGATCACCTGTTCTGTCATATAGGGAATATGCATAAAGCCTGCTCTCATATTTGGAAACTTTTTATCCGCTAAATAGAGAGCCTGGTACATCAAATGATTACAAACAAAGGTTCCTGCTGTATTGGACACTGTAGCTGGTAACCCTTCCTCTTTAATCGCTTGAACCATTGCCTTAATAGGTAGTGTGCTAAAATAGGCTGCTTGACCGTTCAGGCGTATAGGAGTGTCAATAGGCTGATTCCCTTGGTTATCAGGAATTCTAGCATCATCTTGGTTGATGGCAACTCGCTCAGGAGTTAGACTAGCTCTTCCTCCTGCTTGTCCGATGCAAAGCACCGCATCTGGCTGAAAGCGGACGATTGCTGTTTCTAAAACCTCTGCTGCTTTATAAAAGACTGTTGGGATTTCTACCCAATGAATTTCAGCTCCATGAATCTCTTTCGGTAATAATTTAACAGCTTCCAAGGCTGGATTGACCTTTTCACCACCGAAAGGATCAAAACCTGTAACTAATATTTTCATTTTATTTCCTTTGCTAAAACGCCAAATAGTACATCAAAAATATATGTAGAATAATCATGATAATAGCCACTCCTACTTGCGCTTTGATAACCCCATTTGGATCTTTCATATCCAGGAGAGCTGCCGGTAAAGCATTAAAGTTAGCCGCCATTGGAGTCAATAAGGTTCCACAGCAACCTGCCGTCATTGCTAGAGCTGCAGCTACGATTGGATCAGCTCCCAAGGCAAATACAAAGGGAACACCAATTCCAGCAGTAATAACCGTGAAGGCAGCAAAAGCATTCCCCATTATCATGGAAAATAGAACCATCCCAAGGACATAAGCTACCACTCCCATAAAACGACTACCCGAAGGCACTAGACCGCTTATCAAATGAGAAATCAGGTCTCCAACTCCTGCTACGGTAAATATTGCCCCTAAAGCACCTAAAAGTTGAGGCACAATCCCACTGGTTGAAACTTGTTGCACCATGCGATTGTTTTCTGCTAACAAACTTCTAGGAGAACTCTTAGTAATCAATAAAAGTGAGATGGTTGCGAAAAATGCAGCAAGACTGATAGCAATCTTACTAAACTCAGGGATCATTTTTGCTAATACCAAAGCAATCAAAGCCATTAACATGACTGGAATAAAAACTTTATTCTTTAGTCGTTTAGCTTCAATGTTTGCCTTGACTTCATCCAGAGACGGTAAGGTGCCGATACGAACCTGTTTAAAGAGAGTTAGCAGGGCTAATAGCACTACGATAACTCCAATACAGACAGAAGGTAGATAGGAACCACCGATAAAACTGATGCCCAATAAAGCCCAAAACCCAGCCGTTCCAAAGCGAACTGGGTTTGTTTTATCTTTATAGCTACAATAAGCTGTATGAAGGAATTGACAACCAATCACAATATAGGTCAACTCTAATAACTGTCTTGCTAGATTGGTCATTCTTCTTTCCCTTTACTAACCTTATTTGCTAGCAGTTTTCTATCAAACAGGTAATTGTAAATCCCAACTATAAATAGGGCAATTCCTGCAACTATAAGCGAAGCTGAAGCAATTCCTGCATAATTACTTTCGTAACCTAATTGGTCCAGTGTGCCCCCTATCAAGAGGACACCACCTGCACCAACGAAAGTGTTTTGAGCAAAGAAATTTGCGAAATTATCATTTGCTGCTGCACGCGCTTTTAGCGCTTCGCTCTCCTGCTCCGTTAATTTTCTACCTAATTGAGACTCTGCTGCTGCTTGTCCCATGGGTTGAACCAAAGGCCTTACAAACTGCGGATGTCCTCCAAGACGAATGGCAAAGAAACCATCGAGTTCCCGAAAAAAGAAATACACTGTATAAAAACTTCCAACTGTTAGTCCCTTTATCTTTTGAATCAAGTCAATCGAACGTTGCTTGAGGCCAAAAGTTTCAGATAAACCTACCAGTGGCAAGGTTACCATAAAAATCGTCAGAACTCGTTGATTACTAAATTCTTTTCCCAAAATTTCCAAGAACTCAACAAGAGAAACTCCAGAAACTAGAGCGGTAACTAAACTAGCTAAGACTACCGTTGCAATGGTATCTAATTTATAGATAAAACCAACCACAATGATAACTATCCCTATTAGTTTAATCCATTCCATATAGGCCCCTTTTCCAAAATACTAGTCTGGTTTATTTGACATGACTTTCTAGTTCTTTTTGGTATTTATTGTTTGATTCCAATTTCTCTTTTTGCCATTTTTCAAGAGCTGCTTGATATTCTTTAGCCGTTACAATCTCTTTTTGCAATTTCATTCCCTTGAAGATATATGGATCACCCTTGATACCTACTTGTGAGTAAGGTTTAGAGAATGGAACGACGTTGCTGACAACTGGTGAACCTCCTGATGAAGCTGTTGGCATCAAGAGAGAACTATCAGTGAGCCATGCTTGAGCTTTAGCATATTTTTCATATCTCTTATCCAAGTCATTTTTCTCAGAAACTGCATCATCCAAGAGTTTCTTATATTCGTCCAAACCTAGTTGAGCTACTACTTCTTTGTCTTTTCCTTTAGTAATACCAAGGTGTTTCATAGCAGAACCAGTCTTAGGATCCATGATATTGAGATAACTTGCTGGGTCTTGGTAGCTTGGCGCCCATCCAGTACTGTTCAAGTCATAGTCTTTTTGAGCAGGAACACGTGCTTGAGACGTAATGCTTTCCTTCTCGTTATCAGTCATTTGAAGAACATCGATCACGACATTTTCAGAACCAAGAGTTGACTCGATTGATTGTTTAAAGGAATTGCTTTGTTGAACAGCAATGGTATCTGTTTGCTCAACTGGAACATCCAAGTGAATTGGGAAGGTTACACCTTTTGCTTCCAATTCTTTCTTAGCTTTTTCAAATGAAGCTTTGGCTTTGTCAGGATTGTAGATGGTATCTTTTCCGTCAACGAGCTCAACACCTTTCCATTGGTCTCCATAGTTGATCAATTCTTTTTGAGCGATATCACCAAAGTTTTTACCACCAGATTGAACGAAATTGTCTGGTACTAAGCTATTACGAATAATCTTATCCGCACCATCTTCACCATTGAGCTGGGCAGCATAAGAATGACGGTTGAAGGCAAAGTTGATTGCTTGACGGAAGTCCTTGTTCAACATTGCTTCTTTTGTAGAAGTTTTCTGTTCTTCACTTGTTTTTGCTGTCTTATTGAAAGATTGACGGTTTACGTTAAAGGTAAAGTAGTAACTAGTTGAATCCTGTGGGCTGTATGTAATTTTATCTCCGTATTGTTCCAAAGTTGAGGCAAAGTTTGAGCTACTTGGGAAGAGGCGAGCTGTTGTGTAAACACCTGAAGAGAAGCTACGGATCAAGGATTCTTGGTCTGAACCATCATAGTAAGTTAATTTAACTTTCTCGATTTTAACCTTCTCTTTATCCCAATAATTTGGGTTCTTTTCATATTCGATTAAAGATTTTGAAGTCAATGTCTTCAAGATATATGGACCGTTATAAAGAATACCAGCTGGGCTGACCGTTCCGTAATTCTTACCTGATGCTTTGAGGAATTCTTCATTTACAGGCAACATAGTTGCTGAAGTTACTTTTGAATTCCAGAAAGTTTCAGGTGCATTTAGAGTGTACTCAACAGTATAATCATCTACTGCCTTAACCCCAACTGTTGAGAAGTCGTTAGTCTCACCAGTCATATATTCATTCAAGCCCTTGATTGAGTTTTGAATAAGAGTGACACCGTCTGATTTGCCATCTGCTACGTGTTTCAATCCTGTAACAAAGTCATGCGCAGTTACTTCAGCGTATTCTTCACCTTCTGAAGTATACCATTTAACCCCTTTACGAAGTTTATAAGTATAAGTCAAACCGTCTTGTGAGACACTCCAATCCTCAGCAAGGGAAGGAATCAAATTCCCATATTCATCGTTTTCCAACAAACCATCAACGACGTTACCGATGATATCAGTTGTTGAAGTACGAGTTGCGATACTGTAGTCCAAAGATGATGGGTCTACTCCATAGACATAAGAGAAAGTTGTAGGCGCATCTGCTTCCTTGTCAGCTTTCCCACAAGCCACAAGAAGAACTGCTGTACTCAGGACCACTCCTGCTGTTAACATCCACTTTTTCGTTTTCATAAAGAACTCCTTTAATAATTTTTAATCTACTTTTACAATCCAACCTTCTGGCGCTTCAATATCACCAAATTGGATACCTGTCAATTCATCGTATAGTTTACGAGTCACTGGACCAACCTCTGTCTCACTGTAGAAAACGTGGAAGTCATCACCGTGTTGGATTCCCCCAATAGGTGAGATAACTGCCGCAGTACCGCAGGCACCTGCTTCTACAAATCGATCCAAACTATCAATTGGTACATCACCCTCAACAGGTTTCAAGCCCAAACGATGCTCTGCCAAGTAAAGCAATGAGTACTTGGTAATGGATGGCAAGATTGATGGACTCAATGGGGTTACAAACTCATTATCAGCTGTAATCCCAAAGAAGTTTGCTGAACCAACTTCTTCAATCTTGGTGTGAGTTGATGGGTCAAGATAAATAACATCTGAGAAATGACGAGATTTAGCCATTTTTCCTGGCAAAAGACTAGCTGCATAGTTCCCACCGACCTTGGCAGCCCCTGTTCCATTTGGTGCAGCACGGTCATACTCATCTTGAATCAAGAAGTTTGTTGGAACCAATCCACCCTTAAAGTAATTTCCAACTGGCATAGCAAAGATGGTAAAAATATACTCCTCAGCTGGTTTTACCCCAATGATATCTCCAACACCAATCAAGAGTGGACGGAGGTAGAGGGTTCCACCAGTTCCATAAGGTGGTACGTATTCCTCATTAGCACGAACAACGGCTTTACAAGCCTCTACAAACATTTCTGTTGGAACTTGAGGCATCAAGAGACGATCACAGGTACGTTGCAGACGTTTAGCATTTTCATCTGGACGGAAGAGTTGAATACTGCCATCCTTTGTACGATAGGCTTTCAATCCTTCAAATGCTTGTTGTCCATAGTGAAGGCTTGGAGATGATTCTGAGATATGCAAGGTTGCATCTTCTGTTAATTCTCCTTGAGTCCATTGTCCATCTTTAAAATAAGCGATATAACGATAAGGTAGTTTCATATAGGAAAAACCGAGATTTTCCCAATCGATCGTAACTGTCATGACAATCTCCTTTATTCTAATCAAGCTTTGTGTTCTATTCTACACTATTCTCCTAAAAATTCAAGTATTATTTGTAATTTTCTGAAAATTTTACTTATTAAAAATCAGTCACTAGGACCGATTTTTAATTTTCTTTGATTTCTTTAAAGATTTCTTTAAGATAAGCATCAAAAACTTCTTCATCAGAAATGCTATCTGAGATAAAGCTTCCATTGCTTGTACGTTCTGATAGATTCAAATCTTGTAGGATTGATTCGTAAATCGTTCCATTATTTGATTGAATAACAAGTGTTTGTTCTCCATCTTCTACTTCTGTACTAAAGAGATCTCCAACAAATCCTTGTTCTGAGACCGCTCCAGCCAAGAATACGCGATGGGGTTTACTCTTTAATTCTCTCAAGACTTGAAGGCCACGATTGGCACGACTGGTTGCTGGAATTTCCTCTGTTGAAACACGTTTCAAGCTTCCACGTTGCGTTAAAAGATAGAAAGATGAAGTATTGCAGATAAAGGCTGATTGTATCACATCATCTGCTTTCAAGTTCATGGCTTTGACACCTGCAGCTTTGGCACCGATAACTGGCACTTCTTCGATGTTAAAGCGGAGGGCATAACCGTTTCGACTGATCAACAGAACATCATCCAATTTAATCGGAGCTACTGCTACAATCTGGTCAGTATCGTCTTTCAACTTAGCGTACTTGACAGATTTAGAACGATAGGTTCTCCATGGGGAGAATTCTTTGCGTTCTACGCGTTTGATTTGTCCAAGTCGTGTTGCTGCAAAATAAGTTGTCGCATCATCAAATTGATCCACAACTTCTACATAGAGCACTTCTTCATTGGTTTCAAAGTTTGTAATAGACTGGCTCAAATGCTCTCCGATATCCTTCCAACGAATATCTGCCAACTCATGGACTGGTCGATAAATGACGTTCCCAAGCGTTGTAAAGATTAAAAGATGCTGGGTAGTTTTCACATTTTGAACGAATAGCAATCGGTCATCATCCCGTTTACCAATTTCTTCTAAGGTTGAAGCTGCAAAGGAACGAGGGCTAGTACGCTTGATATAACCTGCCTTAGTCACACTGACGTAAGTATCTTCTTCAGCGATCAGACTAGCTGTATCAATCTCGATGACTTTTGCTGTATCTTCTAAAGTACTCAAACGTGAAGTCGCAAATTTCTTCTTGACCTCACGAAGTTCTTTCTTCATGAGATTATACATTGTACGTTCATCACCGATGATAGCTGCAAGCATAGCAATCTTTTCACGAAGTTCTGCTTCTTCCTCCTGCAAGACAACCACGTCTGTATTGGTCAAACGATACAGTTGCAAGGTAACGATAGCTTCAGCCTGCTCCTCCGTAAAATCATAGCTGACCTTGAGGTTTTCCTTGGCATCAGCCTTATTCTCAGAAGCACGGATAAGGGCAATAACTTCATCCAAAATCGAGATAACACGAATCAAACCTTCCACGATATGGAGACGTTTCTCAGCCTTTTCTTTGTCAAAGCGAGAACGCGCCAAGATCACTTCACGACGGTGGGCAATATAGCTAGACAAGATTGGTACAATTCCAACCTGACGAGGGGTGAAATTGTCAATCGCCACCATATTGAAATTGTAGTTGATTTGTAGGTCAGTATACTTGAAAAGATAGTTGAGAACAAGCTCGGTATTCGCATCTTTCTTAAGTTCAATAGCGATGCGAAGACCATCACGGTCAGACTCATCCCGAACCTCAGCAATCCCTGCCACCTTGTTATTGACACGGACTTCATCGATTTTCTTTACTAAGTTAGCCTTATTGATTTCATAAGGAATCTCAGTGATAACGATTTGTTCCTTACCACCTTTAAGTTTCTCAATTTCAGTCTTGGAACGAACAACCACGCGCCCTTTCCCAGTTTCATAGGCTTTTTTAATCTCATCACGACCTTGGATGATAGCTCCCGTAGGGAAATCTGGCCCAGGCAAGAATTCCATCAACTTATCGACCTTGGCAGTCGGATGATCAATCATGTAGACTGTAGCATCGATAACTTCAGCCAAATTATGCGGTGGAATATCTGTGGCATAACCAGCTGAAATCCCTGTAGAACCATTGACCAAAAGATTTGGAAAGGATGCTGGCAAGACAGTTGGTTCTTTCTCGGTATCGTCGAAGTTCCAAGCAAAAGGAACAGTCTTTTTCTCGATATCTTGAAGGAGATAACCTGCAATTTCAGACAATCGTGCCTCAGTATAACGCATAGCCGCAGGCGGATCTCCGTCCATAGAACCGTTGTTACCGTGCATTTCAACTAGAATCTCACGATTTTTCCAATCCTGAGACATACGGACCATGGCATCATAGATAGAAGAATCACCGTGTGGGTGGAAATTACCCATTATGTTCCCGACTGACTTAGCCGACTTACGGTAACTCTTGTCAAAGGTATTGCCATCTTTATTCATCGAATAAAGAATACGACGCTGAACCGGCTTCAAGCCATCACGAATATCTGGCAAAGCCCGGTCTTGAATGATGTACTTGGAGTAGCGACCAAAGCGCTCTCCCATGATGTCCTCTAAGGACATATTTTGGATATTACTCATATAGGATACAAAGCCCGTAAAATGCAAAGTGAAAATAGGAAATTCTTAAAGCGAGCGACGCTCTCAAGAGAATTTATCTTTTTCACACAGCATTTAGGGTGTGTTCAACTCCTTTCAAAGAATGTAGAGTAGTTTTTTTATAGACGAAGGTGTTCAGTTACTTTATATAACTAAACTATCCTTTCTGTAGTTTAAAATACGTTTTAAAAAATGCATCAGGAGTTTTCACACAGTATTTAGGGCGTGTTCAACTCCTTTCAAAGAATGTAGAGTAGCTTTTTATAGACAAAGGTGTTCAGTTACTTTATATAACTAAACTATCCTTTCTGTAGTTTAAAGTTTTAACATTTGTTGCTTAAGTTAGTAGAATAGTTTTCACTTCACTTGTATATAGATTTAACTACTTTTATATAAAAAGAGTTTTATTTATTCATTTTATGTATAGTTCCCTCTCTTGTAATCCTTTTTAAAATTTCTCGAGAATCTTTAACTCTTTTTTGTTTTTCAATCATTTCATCTATATTAATAGTTGGAACGTTTAAATTTTTGTCAGAATTTTTAAGAAGGGTTATTATTTCATTTATTTCTTCAATTTTTTTATTAATATCTTTTAAATATTTAAGAGGATCTGGACCGATATTTTTAAATAGAAAATAATTATCTTTTTTACATTCTTTTAAAATGTATTTCTCCTTTTTATACAAACGTTCTGCTTCTTTTTTCTTAAATTCCTCTGTAACATAATCACTATTTTTTAATTGTTTTAGATATTCATAATCCATTATGAAAGACTTGTAAATTATAGACCAAATAAGCTTCTTTTTAGATCTAGTAGAAACATTTCTAAGGGAATCTTTCAAATAAAAAAAGTAAACTTGATTTTCTAACATAAATAATTTCAAATTGTTCTTTCTTTCAATTAAACTCATACCTTTATCAAACTCTATTTGTAATTTTTCCACCTCTAATTCTAACATCTCTTGATATTTGTCTCGCATCTCTTTTTTTAAACTATTTTTATCATAAATCAAGAAAACGATTACGCCTAGAAAAATAGCAAATATCAAACCCAATGCTGCATAATAAGCTGTAGTCAATTTTTCCACAATGTTTACTGTTTCTTGAATTTTTTCCATTATAACCCCTCTTGTAATTCAAGTTAATTTATATATATTAAATAATTTTTAACTTTTAAAAAATAAAATACTTATATCTTATTTTCCAAATTATAAGTCTATATTATTAAAAAGTATCGTTTTGGCAAAACCAATCATCTTCTCAGCTACTTCTTTTTCATACTTAAAATCCATTTTTTGGGCAAGATATTGAGCTTCTTGGTGGAAAAGTTCCATCGTAGCATACAATGATTGAATGATTTTGTCTAAACTCGAGAAATTAAGTAGATTTGAGAAGTCCTTCTCCTTCTCAAAAGGCAAGTAGTTAAAGAGATACTTGTAGTTCTTGCCAATATCAATCGTCCCCTTATCAGCTGCAACTTGCCAAGCTAAGATTTTCAAGAGTTCTTGCTGGCAAATACCGTATAGATGGTCTGTCGCATAGATAAGTTGCTTACGACATATTCCTTTGACTACGTAGGCTGACACCCACCAAAATTCATTGCAGGCTTTTTTAAAATCCGTCTCACTAGCTGGATGTATCCAGAAACGCTCTGGACTGGAAGAATAGGACTCAAACAAGCCCTTATCATCTACTAAAACTGTGAAGCCAGCCTCGCTATTCACCCACTCATTGATGTCTTCTTTAGGACAGAGGGTTAAATCAATGCGATTCCCATCCTCAAAGAGCATGAGGTAAAGACGGCGATGTCTAAGAGTCACCTCTTGCTCAATGATGCGTTCACCGAACTGGGTTAGCCAAGAAATGTCTCCCGTTAGATTATCTAAATTATCTACGACATAGACAACATCATAGTCTTGAAATTCATCTGTTGGGGCATTGGGGTTTGTACGCGAACCCGATAGGGTCACAGCATCAACCTGTAACTTTTTAGCTATTTGTAAAATCAGTCCAAGCATTTCCTGGTCAGTTCTCATGTGGTTCATCCTCAGTGGTCTCTAGATTCTGAATAACAGCATCTTCATTTCTTTCCTTAAGAAGCTTCAGAATTCTTTTTCTTTCAAGCTCTCCGACCAAGAATTGAATGATAAAACTAATACCAAAAATTGGTAATAGCAAAATAATTCCCATTTCTTGCGTCAGCATTATAAATAGTAGGTTCACACCTGATAAGATTGCTAAAAACCAGGCATTTATCCTAAGAAGTTTTGAGTAACTACTAGGATAATATCTGAGATGTTTGGTACTTTTATAAATAGATGTAAAACTGAATGCTAAGCTAGCTGATGTGAAAATATAAAAGTCAAAAACATAAAAGAGCAAACCTGCATAAGGATTGGATCTTAAAGGATTATCAAATAAAAAGACACAGGTAGTTACTATGGTTAATAGTAAAAATTCAAGATAGCGGCTTTGCTCAGGTTTACCTTGTTTGGCAATTATATACCTAATTGCACCTAAAGCTAAGGCTATGACAAGAAATGGACTATCAAACAATAAACTTATCATGATTTATACCTCTTTTAGAGAGCTAAAATTTTTAAGAAGGAGGATATCTTTAAAACACTGTCGCTTCTTCCAGCGTAAATTTGACATTATCTTCAATCCACTTACGGCGTGGTTCAACCTTGTCACCCATGAGGACACTGACACGACGTTCTGCGCGTGCTAGGTCTTCAATCGTAACACGGATGAGGGTGCGTGTTTCTGGATTCATGGTTGTTTCCCATAGTTGATCCGCATTCATCTCACCAAGTCCCTTGTAGCGTTGGAGGGTAGCACCTTTACCAAACTGCTTACGTAGTTCCTCTAGTTCACCATCTGTCCAAGCGTAAGCCACTTCTTCTTTCTTGCCTTTGCCTTTAGACATCTTGTAAAGAGGCGGAAGAGCGATATAGACATGTCCTGCTTCAACTAGCGGACGCATATAGCGATAAAAGAAGGTTAAGAGAAGAGTTTGAATGTGGGCACCGTCGGTATCCGCATCGGTCATGATAATAATCTTGTCATAGTTAGCATCTTCAAGAGAAAAATCTGCCCCTACACCAGCACCGATGGTATAAATCATGGTGTTGATTTCTTCATTTTTGAGGATATCTGCCATCTTAGCCTTGGCTGTATTGATAACCTTACCACGAAGAGGCAAGATAGCTTGGAACTTACGGTCACGACCTTGTTTGGCCGAACCGCCGGCAGAATCTCCTTCGACCAAATAGAGCTCGTTCTTTGTTGGATTTTTAGACTGGGCTGGGGTTAATTTCCCAGAAAGTAATCCCTTGTCTTTCTTATTTTTCTTACCATTTCGGCTCTCATCACGCGCTTTTCGTGCTGCTTCACGGGCATCACGCGCCTTGATTGCCTTGCGAATCAGATTAGAAGCTAGTTCTCCATTTTCCATAAGGAAGAAAGTTAATTTATCAGCTACAATCCCATCTACAACGGGACGAGCAAGTGGACTTCCTAGTTTATCCTTAGTCTGTCCTTCAAACTGCAAATGTTCTTCAGGAACAAGGATGGAAAGAACTGCCGCCAACCCTTCTCGGTAATCTGGACCTTCTAGGTTTTTATCTTTTTCTTTGAGAAGTCCAGTTTTTCGCGCATAGTCGTTCATTACTTTGGTAATGGCAGACTTGAGTCCTGTCTCATGCGTTCCACCGTCCTTGGTACGAACGTTGTTAACAAAGGACAAGATGTTATCTGAAAATCCATCATTATATTGGAGGGCTACTTCTACTTGAAAACCATTATCTTCGCCTTCAAAGTAAAGGACTGGCGTCAAGGTTTCCTTGTCTTCATTGAGGTAAGAAACAAAGTCTTGTACCCCATTCTCATAATGGAATTCAATTGCTTCATCTGTTCGTTTGTCCGTTAATGACAAGGTTACATTTTTCAAGAGGAAGGCTGACTCATTGAGACGCTCTGAAATGGTATTGTATTTAAAGTCTGTCGTAGAAAAGATACTGGCATCCGGCATGAAGGTCACTTTTGTACCTGTCTTAGACTTAGGTGCTGTGTCAACCTTTTCAAGAGTTGTTACTGGTTTCCCACCATTTTCAAAGCGTTGTTTGTAAACAGCCCCATCACGTGTAATTTCTACTTCGAGCCAACTAGAGAGGGCATTCACGACAGAAGAACCAACCCCGTGGAGACCACCAGAAGTCTTGTAACCACCTTGACCGAATTTTCCTCCAGCGTGGAGAATGGTAAAGATAACCTCAACCGTTGGAATTCCCATAGCGTGCATCCCAGTCGGCATCCCACGTCCGTGGTCTTGAACCGTTAAACTTCCATCTTTATTAATTGTTACATCAATACGATCACCAAATCCAGACAGAGCTTCATCGACCGCATTATCGACAATTTCCCAAACAAGGTGATGTAGCCCAGCACCGTCAGTCGATCCAATATACATCCCTGGACGTTTACGGACCGCATCCAACCCTTCTAGCACCTGAATGGCGTCATCATTATAATTGTTAATATTGATTTCCTTTTTTGACACAAGGAACCTCCTATTTGTTCATCTTTTCTATTTTACAGGTTTTCTAAGGATTTTGCAAAATTTTCAAGTTAAAAGCCTATTCACAAGTCCTATTTAGTAAAAAATCACTCATTTCCACCCTAAAAAAAGAAACCAAGACGAGAGTCTCAGTTTTCTTTTCCTTTAACTTGACTTGTTGCAATATCTTCACCAAACCATTTTTGGCTAATTTCTTGGAATTTTCCTTCTTGATATAGTTCCACAAAAGCTTTGTTTAAATTGTCTAACAAGGTCTTATCCGCTGGTCTTACTCCAACTGCAAACGACTCACTCTCAAAACCAGCTGGGAAAATCTCATACTGGTCTAATATCCCTTCCGTTTTAAGATAATAATTGGCATAAACACGGTCAATTAAAAGAGCATCAATCCGATCATTTTGCAAGTCAATCAAGGCTTCATTAAAACTCTGATATTGGTTTGCTTTTTGATCTTTTACGATATTTTTTAAGAGTTCTGGTTGAGCTTCGAAATCTAGATAACCAGAAGAACCCGCTTGGGCTCCCAAAATTTTATCTTTCATATCCGAAACCGACTGGATATTTTGAGATTTTTTAGAGACAAGAACCTGCTGATTTTCCATATAAGGAATGGTAAAAGCTACCTTCTCACGGCGTTCATCTGTTGCGGAATAGCCGTTCCAAATTGCATCAATAGTGCCGTTTTGAAGTTCTGTTTCCTTCATATCCCAATCAATGGGTTGAAACTGTACCTTGAACCCCAGTTTCTCAGAAACGGCTTGGGCTAAATCAATATCAAATCCAGCATATTGCCCATTCTTTTCTTCAAAGCCCATAGGAACAAAGGTATTGTCAAATCCGATAGTAATTGTTCCTTGTTGTTGGTATTTTCCCCAATTATCTACTTTAGGATTGCTAGCTTTTTGCGTGCATCCTACGAGGAAAAAAGCAAAAAAGAATACCAAAACAAGGCTGATTTTCTTTCGATTCATAGACACCTCCTACTTAGGCTCTACTTTGAGAATTTGGTCAGCGATATTCTCTGCAAACTGGAGATCGTGGGTTACGACAATTTGAGTCATACCTAATTCTCGATTTTGTAAAATCAGTTTTTCAACTTCGAGACGCAACTCTGGATCAAGGGCAGAAGTTGGTTCATCATACCCAATCACTTCTGGATCTATCATCATTGCACGTGCTAAGGCAACACGTTGCTTTTGACCACCAGATAAAGAATATGGATAGGCATCCGCATGAGCTTCAAGACCTAGACGAGTAAGTAAGTCGATTGCCTTCTTCTTCGCATCTGCTTCAGACATCCCCATAGTCTTGATAGGTGACAAAATCAAGTTCTCCATAACGGATAAGTGAGGAAAAAGCTGAAAATCTTGAAAAACAAATCCTAACAAGTGTCGTTTTTCAAGTTCATCCAAAGGTAACGATTCTCCATTATAAAAAATCTCACCTGAATCAATGGTTTCAAGTCCAGCTAACATTCTAAGCAAGGTTGTCTTCCCACCACCAGAAGGTCCAACGATGGCCAAAATCTGCTTTTCAGGAATTGTTAAACTGAAATTGGATAAAATTTCTTTTTTTCCAAATTTTTTGCTGATATTTCTTAACTCTAACATGGATAACCTCCTATCTATAGTAGCTGAACTTCTTCTCAAGTTTCTTAGCTATAATCGTAACAATACCAATCATGAGAAGATAGATAGCTCCTGCTAGAAACATTGGAATCAAGCTGGCATCACGATTGGCTGCAGTACGACTAGCTAGAATCAGATCAGAAATACCGAGCGCATAGACCAGAGAAGTATCCTTAACCAAACTCATAACCTCGTTAAATACACTTGGTAAGACAATCTTGGTCACCTGTGGCAAAATGATATAACGAACGGTATCAATAGGATTAAATTTCAAAACCTTAGCTGCTTCGTATTGCCCCTGAGGAATCGTTGCAATTCCTCCACGGAAAATTTCAGCAAAGTAGGCTGCATAATTAAGCGTGAAGGCAATAATCGCAGCAGGCACCCGGTCGAGTCGAATTCCGATACTTGGTAGGACATAATAAATAAAAATTAGTTGCAAGAGCAAGGGTGTCCCGCGCATCACCCAGATATAGATATCAATCATGTAATGGAGGGGTTTCCAATGGACCTGTAAGCAAAAGGCAACCAAAATGCCTAAAGGGATTGAAAAAAGTAAGACCAGTGCAAAAACTTGTAAGGTCATTGTCGCACCGCTCAATAAACTTGGTAATATCTCGAATAAATAAGACATAATCCACCTCCTAAAAATAATTGTTCCTATTATAGCATAAATAAACATAAAATCAAGGATTTTCAGAAACTTTCATGAATTTTTAAAACTTTAACCTTGATTTCCGAACAATAGTGGTCATGAGAAAAATTTTCTACTTACATAAAGTATCAGATGTCACAAATTGAGATAAGATTCCTTTCCGTTTCTCTCCTATTTCATGGTATAATAGAAGCATGATGACAATAGTATTATTAATTTTAGCTTATTTATTGGGTTCTATCCCTTCAGGACTGTGGATCGGGCAAATCTTCTTTAAGATTAATCTAAGAGAACATGGTTCTGGTAATACTGGAACGACCAATACCTTTCGAATCCTAGGTAAGAAAGCGGGTATGGCAACCTTCGTGATTGACTTTTTCAAAGGAACCATCGCAACCTTGCTTCCACTTATCTTTCATGTTCAAGGAGTTTCACCTCTAGTCTTTGGCCTTTTAGCTGTGATTGGGCATACCTTCCCAGTATTTGCAGACTTTAAAGGAGGAAAAGCTGTCGCAACTAGTGCTGGAGTCATTTTCGGATTTGCTCCTCTATTTTGCCTCTATCTAGCAGTTGTTTTCTTCGGCACTCTTTATCTAGGTAGTATGATTTCTCTCTCTAGTGTTACTGCTGCCCTTGCTGCTGTACTTGGGGTGATTCTCTTTCCACTTATCGGTTTCCTACTGCCAAGTTACGATATATTATTTGTAGTGATTATCTTAGCCCTCGCAAGTCTAATTATCATTCGCCATAAGGATAACATCAATCGTATTCGTAATAAAACAGAAAATCTTGTTCCCTGGGGCTTAAACCTCACACACCAAGAAACTAAAAAATAAAGCATCAGTTTCAAACTGTACTGACCCCAAAAAGTTAGACAATTAATTTAAGCAAAGGATTTAATTCTGTATTGTACAGGACTAAGTCCTTTTAGTTTTACCTTAATTCGTTTGTTGTTGTAGTAATCAATATAGTCTACAAT
>NZ_JASHFS010000022.1:0-24160 GCF_047460685.1 Streptococcus infantis
GTGATTTGTCACCTGGTGTTTTTGTATCTACTGGTTCCTTGAACTTAGCTGTTGTTCCTTCTGGAAGTCCCTTGAAGTTCTCAATTGAATCTTCTGCTTTTGGTTCTTCTCCAACTTTAACAGTTTGATCCTTAGCTTTTGGCTCGTTCTTATCTGCATCTGTTGGTTTTTTAGTTACAAATTTTGATAGTGGTTCTTTATCTGTAGAACCATCTGTATATGTTACTACAAGATTTCCTTTGTCATCGTTTGTGACTGATTTAATCTTACCATTTTTATCAACTGGAGTATCTTTTGCGATATTCGCATCGTCATTTTTCTTGTTGTACTCAAGTTTCAGTTTTTCTTTGATTTTATCTAAGTCATCGTTTGTTACATTGGTTGGATCTGCTACCTCAACTTTATCAGCTGGAGCTGGAGTTGCAATATCGTACTTATCTGTTTGAGATTTAACGATAAAGTGAACATATCCTGGAGTCTGAGTTGCATTCGGATTTTTATCTAATGCATTAAAATCTGTATTTGATGGTGCATTATCATTGTCATTAGCAACAACAAAACTTGTCCAATGGTTTGGAGCTTTAAGTGTTGTAACACCTGTCATCTTAATAGTAGCTGTAGCACCTGATACAGTACCATCACCATGAGTGACTGCTGAATTCTCGATTTTTCCAGTTGTGAAACCGTAATCTGCCGTATTATCTTTTCCAATACCACCAGGACCACGTACATACATATCTTTAACAGCAGTGTTGTCTGATGCTTTGAATGTTAAATCAGTGTTTTCACCTGTATAAACATAGATTTCTTTCTTAGCTTCATTTGAGTATGGAAGTTCTACTTTTGGAGCTACGTTTACAAATTCTGACAATGGTTTTGTATCTTTAGAACCATCTTTATAGGTTACAACAACATCGTTTCCTTCTTTTTCTACTTTATCAACAACTGTTGAAGCATCTTTTACTTCTTCACCTTTTTTGTCAGCTAAACGTGCATCTGGATTGTTTTGAGAATATTCAACTTTAACTTTCTCTTTAATTTTTTCAAACTCTTTATCAGTAACATTGTTAGCATCTGATACGGTTACTTTATCAGCCGATGCTGGAGTTTTAATATCATATTTCTTAGTTTGTGCTTTTAATACGAAAGTTACTGCACCTGGGTCGGTTAAGTAAGAACCAACAACCTCTCCATTTTTCTTAGTTTTTACCGCAGTATTATTGATTAATGCTCCATCAGTATCAGTTGCAGTGGCAAAACGTGTTACAAGCTCTAAAGAGTCGTTTTCTGTTTTTGGCAATCTATCATCAAGACCAGAAACTCGACCTGTTACTTTAATTTTTGCTGGTGTAGCAGTTTCAGAATTAATCGCTGTTACAGTATATCCAAATTCATTATCTTGTTTTTCTGGGTTCCCATCAATATTATTTAAGGCAATATTTCCACCTTTTTTAAGTGAAGCTGATTTAATTTTTCCAGAATCATCATTAAAGGTAATATCAACGTCTGCATCTTCACCAGTATAAAGATAAACTTCTTTTTTGTTTGGAGCTGGATCTGAATACGGAATCTCTACTGTTGGTGCTACGTTTTCACGTGCTGGAGTTGCTACTTTAGGATCACTTGCTACTGATGTGTTACCTGCCGCATCTGTTGCTTTGGCTGTTACATTACCTGCTGGAATATCAACTTTTGGAGTAATCGTTGCTTTTCCATTTGCTCCTGCAGTTGCTTCACCAATCTTGTTGTTGTTTTTATCGTAAAGGGCTACGGTTGAACCTTTTTCTGCAGTTACTTCAACTGGTGTCTTAGTTCCTGCTTTACCTGTTAGATCTGTATTCACTACTGGTTTCGCTGGAGCTGTTGTATCTGTCGCAACTTTAGCATCACTTGGTTTTGATTCATTACCTGCTGCATCAGTTGCTTTGGCTGTTACAGGACCTGCTGGAATATCAACTTTTGGAGTAATCGTTGCTTTACCATTTTCTCCTGCAGTTGCTTCACCGATCTTGTTGTTGTCTTTATCGTAAAGGGCAACAGTTGAACCTTTTTCTGCAGTTACTTCAACTGGTGTCTTAGTGCCTGCTTTACCTGTAAGGTCTGTGTTCACAACTGGTTTGTCTGGAGCTGTTGTGTCTTTCGCTGGGTTAACGAGATATGCTGCTGCAACCTTATCTGTTGACTTATCAGGATAAGTGATGGTAAGGTTCCCTTTTTCATCTACACTGTATGTCGCATTTGCTGGAAGACTTGGGTTAGCAGTTTTAACTGAGTCGATGATCTTGGTCTTTTCATCTTCAGAAACCTTATTAGGATCTGCAACATCTACTTTTGTACCTGCTACTGGTTCATACTTCTTAGCAGTCTCAAGAACAACAACTCTAATAACATCTGTAAATTGGTTACCCTTTTTATTACGAGCAACGAATCCAACATCTACAGTGCCTGCCTTTTGTGTCTCAGCAACTGTACCAATGTATTTATTTTTTTTGTTTCTCCAGGTATTTGAACCTGCAGTTGCGAAGAAGTGACCCTGTGGGAACACTCCTGCGACCCCAGTTGGATTTTGATAAGCATCGAATTTCTCAAGAGAAGGTGTCCCATCTGCCCAAACGTCAATATCAATCTTATCTCCAGGATAAACTGTTACAAGGTTCTTAGACACTATAAGAACCAGAGAACCATTAGATTGTTGACTTACTTTTCCTTCAGTCAATGGTGTTTTTGTAACTGTAATCGGTGCACTCTTAGCTGACTCTTTACCACCTGCTGGTGTTGAAGTAGCTGTAATCTCTCCTTCTGGAAGGCTGTTTGTAGGGCGAACAGTTGCTACACCTTTGTCGTTAGCTACAGCTTCACCGATCACAACGCCATCTTTGTTGTAAAGTTTAACAGTTGAACCTGCTGGTACTTTCACTGTTACATCAGCTGGAGTACTTGCTTTACCTGCCAAATCATTGACAATTTCTGGGGCTGATGCTGGGGCTGTAGTTGCGCCATCTACTGCTGGAGCGGTTGGTTTTGATGGTTCTGGTTGTGGTGCAACTGGTGCTGGAGTTTCTTCTTTTGGAGTCTCTGCTTTTGGAGCTTCTTCAACGTTACGTGATTGCCATCCTTGAAGACTTGAGTAGCTACCTTCTTGCATGTTAGAGATAACTCGAGCTGTTGTTCCAGCTTTCGTATCTTTGTTCAAGGTCAAGTTGATCGTTGAGTAGAACTTACCATCTTCACTTGAAGCAACACTAGCAATAGCACTGCTTGAAGAGTTTACTTGCCACTTACCTGGAACAGCCGTACGCTTGAGTCCAACTTCTTGCGCCTTGCCATCTGTATCTGTGAATTGGAAATAAGCTGCTCCCGCATCATGTGGCACTTTCAAGGTAACGTTTCTATCATTTGCAACAAGATTATTCTGTTGTTTTGATTTAGATGATGGTACGATCTCTGAGTGACCGAGAGAGATGTTTACAGGGGTAGCAGCACTTTCTACTCCACCAACTGTTTGGGTAACGCTAATGTCATCCCCAGTAACCAACTGTGGACCACCAGAGACGCTACTATTCAAACCAAAATCAAGTGGGAATGACCATTGGCCGTTTGCCGCAACTTGGGTTTGCTTAGCAGTTTGACCCTTACTCTTAAGATTGATGATAGCACCTGGTTTACCTGTACCTGAGATTGTTGTATCTGTAGAAGCTACAGTAGGCACTGTAATCGTGTCATTTGTTTGGGTATAAGTGTTGTTGACTCCTGGTTGTGGTGCAAGTCTTGATGAGATATTAACACCGACTTCTGGGAAGTCTGAAGTACGATTTTTAACAGCTGATGAACCATTCATCCCACCATTTTCTAGTGAGTTTTTTACAATAGCTGTTGCAAAACGAGCAAACAGATTGTGATGGGTCCCTTTAGTCACTACTCTATAGGTAAGCGAATCAGGAACTCCTCCACCAACGTATTTATAATGAGACGCCAAAGCTTTGTGATTGCTCATAGCAGGGAGCTTTCCAAAATCTTTCTCAACGTAATAATCCTCATTCAGACGTCCAGCATTAGGACCACGGTCTACGACAGTAATACTTTGAATTGTATCATCTGATGCGACCACCAAGCCAGCAGCTTGGTGATTCTTATGCTGCGGTACAACACTAATTGTCCAAGTTGTTGTGTCTCCATCCACACTGTAGCGAACTGACTGAAACTGCTTGACACCCGCACCAGCAAATTCACCTTCAGCGACTGATCCGTCAACTGAACGGTATGCTGCACGTGAACTTAGATCACGTTTCCCTCTTGAACGGACTGGTTCAGCTGGTGCGACTGGTTCAGTTGCCGCTTCCGTTACTTCTTCAACTTTAGCTTCAGTGGCTACTGCTGTTGCTTTTTCTTCTTTGGCAGCAAGTTGAGCTACTGCCTCTTTGAGACTAGCGACTGCTGTATCCACTTGGTCTTGGCTAGCTTCTGCCTTATCCAAAACCTTTTGTGCTTGTTCAAGTGCTGTGTTCAAGCGAGAAAGAGAGTCTTCTGTCTTTCCTGCTTTGTCCAAGCCTTTTACTTCTTCGACCAACTGGGTCAAAACTTCTTTGTTAGCTGTTTTAGCAGTAGTGTTTTCTGCTACCACTGCTTTTTCAACTGTTGCTGGCTGAGTCTCTGCCACAGCAGCAGGAGCTTCATAAGTCCCCGTTTCTCCACCATATCCAGGCTTAGCCTCTTTAGCTTTCTGTAGATTCCGATGCTGTGTCTGCATGGACCGTTTGAGTAGCTAAGCTAGCTCCGACCGCAAAAACAAGCGAACAACCAAAAAGGAAATGTTTTCCTTTTTTAATCATACGCCAGTTCTTCTGCTCTGCATTTTTACGATTAAAATACATTCTTATCTCCTATTTATTTTTTATTAGAGTCGCATGTGTTTTACATACGTTACCATTATAAAATATAGAGGCAAAATAGTCAATCACTTTGTTTGTTTAGAAAAAAAAAAAATCCTAGGTACAAATCATTTCCAAATTTACTCTTTTTTTAGTAAAATTATTATAAAATTTGATAATTTATAAACGATTTTTAAAAGTTTTTTTCGAAAACATGCTATAATAGAGAAAAGCCCTGATAATTTTTTTATCTTTTTTTGTTTATAATACTTTATATTTTCAAGGAGTATTTCCCATGAGAGAACTATTATCTCACAAAGAACAGAGACAATTAAAAATTCTAGAATACTTATTTGAGAACCAAGAATGGATTCATATTGACACCTTGGCTGATATTCTAGATCTGAATGGACGCATCATCAAAAGCGATATCAAAGAAATGCGCGAGCAACTTTCTTGCTTTGATATTTTATCATCAACTGCTGGTATCCGACTAACGAACGAACAGAACTTTGGTATTGAGCGAATTTATAGACACATTTTGCAAGAGTCTGTTAATTTTCAGGTACTCAAAGCTTTCTTCCTATTAGAAGAACCATTTACTTTCGAGCACCTAGTTGAAACGCTTGATATTTCTCTTCCCTCACTTCGTAAGAAGGTTGCTGAGATCAATAATATTTTGCAATCAAAGTATAAATTCAAGCTCAAGGTGACCCCTATTTCAATTATTGGAGACGAAAGAGACATTCGCTTCTTTTTTGCCCAATATTTCCATGAAGCCTATGGTTTCTTCAAATGGCCATTTCCTTTCTCTTCTGAAGATGTGGATGAATTTGTGACTTTTTTTGTCAAGGTCACAGGCTATCCTATCACCTACCAAAATATGTTTCAGCTGAAGACACAAATTGCAGTCAATCTCCATCGAGCAAAGATTTTACCGAGACCTAAAGGGGAAATCGAGTTTGACTCTCTTCGCCCTATTTTTAGTCAACTTTCAAACTTCCAGCAGGAATTGCAATCTCTTGGTGATCGTCTTGGAATCACACTCGATTTTACAACCATTGACCAAATTTTCAGCTCCTATACTCAAGAGGGGATTTTCTTCACGGTCGAGGATTTCCTAGAGGCGCGGAAAGACAATGAGAAAGTCGATCACTCCTATCACTCAGCTCGAGATGTCCTCGACAATCTTACCCGACAGTTTGATGTCCACTTTTCAAATACCGATCAATTGATTTGGCACTTGCATAACACTGCATTTCTAGAGCGTCAAGAAATCAACTCAGAATCTATCATTTCTCATAACAAATCTTATGCACTGAATAAGATTAAAAAGTTCTTCCCAGATTTTTACGAAGCAGCTAGTTTTGAAATGATGCGCTATAAGTCTAGCTTGGGACAAAAGGAGCAACTTCACGCTGTACTCCATTTAGTCTATACTCTTTTAACCCACGCAACTGATCTAATGGAACAACTCCTAAAGCACCAAACCAAGGTTCGTGTTCTTGTTTTGAGTGAGTTTGACTTTGCCCATCCTCAGGCTTTGATTTCACTCTATCAATTTTACACCTCTAGAAACATCCACTTTGAAACATGGGATAAAGCGACACTCAATGTCAATGAAATCATGGAAGCGGGTTACGATGCCATCATTACCAACTTTGATATTGAAGGATTGGTTCATCCGAAACTCATGAACATCGGTCGCATGGCTAATCTACAAGTCGTCAATGAACTCAATACTCTTTCCATTAGTAAACTTTAAAAAAGCCTCTGTTTTATAACCAAGTAAGCAGACTAAAACATATACAAACGCATAATGTCAGTTATCTTAAAAACTTGATATTATGCGTTTTTATACTCTTCGAAAATCTCTTCAAACCGCGTCAACGTCCATCTGCAACCTCAAAGCAGTGCTTTGAGCTGACTTTGTCAGTTTTATCCACAACCTCAAAACAGTGTTTTGAGCAACCTGCGGCTAATTTCCTAGTTTGCTCTTTGATTTTCATTGAGTATTACTTTCAACAATGGATTCGCACTTGTCGATAAATTTTTGCTCATTTACAACATAGTGGATTGAAATAAGGTATGAACAATTCGATTAGGAAAGGCAAACTAATTTCTAGAAATATTTTTAGCAGTCGTAATGTACTGTTCTAGATTCAATCCACTATGCATTGTGAATTCTAAAAAAATTGCTAGAAATTGACTTAAGTTCTCTAGTAAATTTGTTCAAATTTTATTTAACTATAACCTATATATTTCAGTCTAACAAAAAACTTTTCCTTGCTTTTCTAGAATATAGCAAGAACTACTGATTAGCTGGTCAATTTCAATATTTATACCTAGGCTAGGATATTTCTTCAGTAGACTATCAACAAAAAGGGGTTTTGATTTTAATGGAGGTTGATTTTTCACCTAGTCTGATTTCTCATCTACAAAACAAAAGAAAACGATTGCATAAACTCTTACTCCATGATATACTAGGATAAAAATAAACAATAGGAGAGTGTCTATGAAAAACACGTCATCTCAACCAGATAAAAAAATGATTTACAGCATCCGTTCTCTGAAAAACGGAACTGGCTCTGTCCTTATTGGAGCAAGCTTTATCCTCCTTGCCTTAACAGCACCTTCTGTATCTGCAGCTGAAACTAGTCTTGGCACACAAGAAAATGTAAGCGCTATTAGTGCAGGCCCAGCTACTACAGAAACCAGCCAAGCTGAGGAAAAAACGCCTATTTTGGCTCCAAAAGATGCAAACGCTTCCCTAGATTCTAAAACATCTGAACCAGTAGCAATTTCTGAAACAGCTACAACTGAAGCTACTCCAAACCTTCCAAACAACAAAGACGAGAAAACAGAAGTATCAAGTCTAGCCACTGAGAAAGCTTCGCTAGCAGACACTGTATCTGAAACCCCAATCGCAGACAACTACTTCCGTATCCACGTCAAAAAACTTCCTCAAGAAAACCAAGATTCGCAAGGTCTTTGGACTTGGGATGATGTTGAAAAACCATCTGAGAACTGGCCAAATGGCGCCCAGTCCTTCAAGGATGCCAAGAAAGACGACTACGGCTACTACCTAGATGTCAAACTAAAAAATGAACAAGCCAAGAAAGTCAGCTTCCTCATTAACAACACCAAAGGGGACAACCTTACTGGAGATCGTTCAGTAGAGCGTCTCTCTCCAAAGATGAATGAAGCTTGGCTAGATGAGGACTACAAAGTCCACAACTACCAACCTCAGCCAGCGGGAACGATCCGCGTCAACTATTTCCGCACCGATGGCAACTATGACAAGAAATCTCTCTGGTACTGGGGAGATGTGAAGACTCCAAGCAATGGTGAATGGCCTGACGGTACAGACTTTACTGCAAGTGGAAAACACGGACGCTACATCGACATTCCGCTCAATGAAGCTGCCAGAGAATTTGGATTTTTACTATTAGATGAGAGCAAGAAAGGCGATGATGTGAAAATCAGAAAAGAAGATTATAAATTTACTGACCTGAAAAACCACAGTCAAATCTTCCTTAAGGATGATGACGAAACAATCTACACCAACCCTTACTATGTGCATGACATCCGTATGACTGGTGCCCAACATGTGGCTAAGTCCCGTATTGAAAGCAGTTTTTCTACCTTGGTTGGTGCTAAAAAAGAAGACATCCTTAAACATTCCAACATCACTGACCACCAAGGGAATAAAGTGGCTATCTCCGATGTTACAATCGATGAAGCAGGTAAGAAGGTAACCTACATCGGTGATTTTGCTGACACTCAAAATCCTTACACCGTTGCCTACGATTCAGACCGTTTTACAACTCGTTCTAGCTGGCGTCTCAAAGACGAGACTTACAGTTACGACGGCCCACTCGGTGCAAATCTTAAAGAAGATGGCAAACGTGTTGATCTGACCCTCTGGTCTCCAAGTGCCGATAAGGTTTCAGTTGTCGTCTACGATAAGAAAGATCCTGAAAAAGTGGTCGGAACCGTCGCCCTTGAAAAAGGAGAAAAAGGAACCTGGAAACAAACTCTGAATGAAAACTCTGGTCTTGGCATCAGCAACTATACTGGCTACTACTACCACTATCAAATCGAGCGCCAAGGCAAGACTGTGCTCGCACTAGATCCTTATGCTAAATCTCTGGCAGCTTGGAACAGCGATCTAGCAAAAACAGACGCTGCCCATAAAGTTGCTAAAGCTGCTTTTGTAGACCCAGCAAAACTAGGGCCGCAAGACTTGACTTATGGTAAGATTCGCAATTTCAAATCTCGCGAAGATGCTGTTATCTACGAGGCTCACGTTCGTGACTTCACTTCAGATCCTGCCATCGCAAAAGATTTGACTAAGCCATTTGGTACTTTTGAAGCCTTTATCGAAAAACTAGACTACCTAAAAAACTTGGGTGTGACCCATATCCAGCTCCTTCCAGTCTTGTCATACTATTATGTCAATGAATTGAAGAACCAAGAACGCTTGTCCGCCTATGCTTCAAGCGATAGCAATTACAACTGGGGTTATGATCCTCAAAACTACTTCTCATTGACTGGTATGTACTCAAGCAATCCTAAGGATCCAGAAAAACGTATCGCAGAATTTAAGAACCTTGTCAACGAAATCCATAAACGTGGCATGGGTGCTATCTTAGACGTAGTTTACAACCATACTGCCAATGTCGATATCTTTGAAGACCTTGAGCCAAACTACTACCACTTCATGGATGCAGACGGAACACCTCGTACTAGCTTTGGTGGTGGTCGTCTAGGAACAACCCACTACATGTCTAAACGCGTCATGGTAGACTCTATCAAGTATCTAGTTGAAACCTATAAAGTAGATGGTTTCCGTTTCGATATGATGGGAGATCATGATGCAGCTTCTGTCGAAGAAGCTTACAAGGCTGCACGCGCCCTCAATCCAAATCTCATCATGCTTGGTGAAGGTTGGAGAACCTATTCTGGTGATGAAAATATGCCTACTAAAGCTGCTGACCAAGATTGGATGAAACATACTGATACTGTCGCTGTCTTTTCAGATGATATCCGTAACAACCTCAAGTCTGGTTATCCAAATGAAGGTCAACCTGCCTTTATCACAGGTGGAAAACGCGATATCAATACCATCTTTAAAAACCTCATTGCTCAACCAACCAACTTTGAAGCAGATAGCCCTGGAGATGTGATCCAGTATATTGCAGCCCATGATAACTTGACCCTCTTTGACATCATTGCCCAATCTATCAAAAAAGACCCAAGCAAGGCTGAGAACTATGCTGAAATCCATCGTCGTTTGCGACTTGGAAATCTCATGGTCTTGACAGCTCAAGGAACTCCGTTTATCCACTCTGGTCAAGAGTATGGACGTACCAAACAATTCCGTGACCCAGCCTACAAGACTCCAGTAGCAGAGGATAAGGTTCCAAACAAATCTCACTTACTTCGTGACAAGGACGGTAACCCATTTGACTATCCTTACTTCATCCATGACTCTTACGACTCAAGTGATGCTGTCAACAAGTTTGATTGGACCAAGGCTACAGATGGTAAAGCTTTCCCTGAAAATGTCAAGAGCCGTGACTACATGAAAGGTTTGATTGCCCTTCGTCAATCTACAGACGCCTTCCGACTCAAGAGTCTTGAAGATATCAAGGAACGTGTCCGCCTCATTACTGTCCCAGGCCAAAATGGTGTGGAAAAAGAAGATGTAGTGATTGGCTACCAAATCACTGCTCCAAACGGAGATATCTACGCAGTCTTTGTCAATGCGGACGAAAAAGCTCGCGAATTTAATTTGGGAACTGCCTTTGCCCACCTCAGAAATGCTGAAGTTTTGGCAGATGAAAACCAAGCAGGACCAGTCGGAATTGCCAACCCGAAAGGACTGGAATGGACTGAAAAAGGCTTGAAATTAAATGCCCTTACAGCTACTGTTCTTCGAGTCGCACAAGGCGGTGCCATCGTTGCCCCAGCTGTGGAAGAAAAACCAGAATTTGATCTTTCTAGCTTGAATGTCGAACAAGAACAAGGGCAAGGGCAAGCCCAAAACCTAGCAGCAAATCCTGAAACCCAAGAAACTGCTGCAGAGGCTCTTTCTCAGAAAGTCCTTCCAAACACAGGAACTGAGAGCAAATCTCTTCTTACTCTTGCAGGAATCAGCCTCCTATCCCTCCTTGGACTTGGTAGCTTCCTCAAGTCAAGAAAGGAACAATAAAAGCAAGGACTCTATAAATCCAGCAACTTGATAGAAAAACATGTAAAAAGAGGCTGGGAGAAAAGTCTTTAAAATCAGAAAAACGCATATTATTCAGATGTTTAAAAAAAACTTGATAATATGCGTTTTATTGTGGAAAGATTTATACTCAATATTCTACTAAAATTATGTTTGTGTCTCTCCTCTTCAGATTTAAAAAAAGGTTCATTTTGATCAATTTGCTTCAATCTCTTTCTTTTACTAGAGAAAATAAAAAACTCTTAAAAATAGCATTATGTCAACATTTCTAAGAATTTTTACTATATAGTATCCAACCTCTATAAGGACAATTTTTTTATTACTGATAGGGTATGTCTAGGTTCTGCCTCTTTCTAGAAGCTCTTATTTCTCCATCCTTGCTTCTGCATCTGCCACCACTTGAGCAAGACTGGTTTGGCTCAGCTCCTGCTCCATGGCTAGCTGAATCTTTTGTAATTTCTCATCTAAAACCCCGTGGATATTTGCGCCAACTGGACAGGCTGGATTGGGATTATCATGAAAACTAAAGAGTTGTCCAGTTTTTCCAAGGCATTCGACCGCTTGATAAATATCCAAAAGACTGATATCCTCAAGATTTTTGATAATCTCTGCTCCACCAGTTCCACGCGCAACTGAGATCAACTCCGCCTTTTTCAGTTGAGATAAGGTCTTACGGATAATGACAGGATTGACTCCAACACTACTAGCTAGAAAATCACTAGTCACCTTGCTTTCCTTCCCTTTTAGGGCAATGATGATCAACATATGGGTCGCAATGGTAAATCGGCTTGAAATTTGCATCCTCTTCTCCTTTTTTCGTCAGATTAGTTCCTTCTTTTCTTAAGTTTATTATATCTCTTCTAGTTGTAATGTCAAGAGTTACCACTAAGCCAGTCATCCAATTCAACATCATGTCCTTGACTCTGAGCGATTTCGTGCAACAAGTCCTGATTGTGGGTATGGTGAATCCCATTAACCAAACTTTCATAATAAACTTGGTAGTAGGGTAATTGTAAGTCTTTGGCTAGCTGTAATTCTGCCTCAATATCATAATCGACACGACGAAAATCAGCATCTTTTAAACCTTTTTCGTCAAATTCTAAGATCATGTATTGGGCCCGCAAGTCTTTGCGTAAATTCCCAGATAAAAAGAAGGGTTGCCCAATCGAACCTGGATTCAGGATAAGCTGGCCACCACTACCATAACGAAGAAACTGCTGATGGATATGACCATAAATGGCAATATCGCAATCTGGATTGGTGACAAGACGATCAAAATCCTCTTGCTTACCAAGATGAATCAGCTCTCTTCCCCAGTTTTTATCAGGCAAGTGATGACTAATCCCTAGCTTCAGATCTCCAAACTGGCGATGCACTTGCAAAGGATAGTCCTGCAGTGCCTCAATCTCTTGGCTACTAATTTCTTCCATAATATACTGACACTGGCGCAAGAGATAGCGATGGCTGGGTCTGCTTTCATCTAACTTGCGATGACAGGCTCGCCAAAGACTATCTTCCCAATTTCCCAGAACTCTAAGAGTAATGGGTAAAGTGTCCAATCTCTGGAGAATATTTTTTCGTCCTGTTCCAGGCATGAGGATATCTCCTAAGAGCCAATACTCATCAACCCCCGCCTTCTGGGCATCTGCCAGAACAGCCTCTAAGGCTGTTGTATTGCCATGTATATCTGATAATACTGCGATTTTTGTCATATCTTTTCCTCTTAGCTTTTCTATTTTTATTATAACAAACTCCAAGTCAAAGTCAAAAAGCACCTATCTTTTCTATCGTTTTTTACTTTACTTTTTTAGTGAAAAGGAATACAATGAAGGTAATAAGAATGAGGAGGTTTTTGCTATGACACAACGTTATGAAAATATCATGGTAGCGGTTGACGGTTCTAAGGAAGCTGACTTGGCTTTCATCAAAGGGGTTCATTCAGCACTGCGTAACCAAGCAAAACTAACGATTGCCCATGTCATTGACACACGTGCTCTTCAAAGCATCTCAACATTTGATGCCGAAGTTTACGAAGAATTGCAAGTCGAGGCCAACGATTTGATGGCTGAATATGAAAAGCGTGCAAAAGATGCTGGGCTCACAGACATTAAAGTTGTTATTGAGATGGGAAATCCTAAAACTCTCTTAGCTAAAACAATTCCAGACAAAGAAAAGGTTGATTTGATTTTAGTTGGAGCAACAGGACTCAATGCCTTTGAGCGTCTGCTAGTTGGTTCTTCATCAGAATATATCCTACGCCATACCAGCGTTGATCTTCTCGTCGTCAGAGATAAGGATAAAACTTTGTAATAAAAAAGAAATGAGGTTGGGATTTTTCTCCTAACCTCATTTCTTTTTTATATAATAGATTGAATTAAGATGTGAACAAAGAGATTAGGAAAGTCAACTTAATTTCTAGAAGTTTTTTTAGAATCCGTAGTGTACTATTCTAGATTCAATCAACTATAAATTGTTGATGTCGTAGTTGAAACTAGGAACTCAAAACATCATTCCAGGCTTCCTCTGCTATCGCCTATTTCTTATCGGCTCTTTCCTTGTGGCGTTCATAGGCCTTTATCTGGCGCTCAATCTCCTTTTTAATAGCTGGCTCTGGAGCGTATTTTTCTTCCCAATCATCTGGTTTTAGGATTTTGTGGGTCACTGGATCAAAATGAGCTTTTCCATCAGGGAACATTTTTCCCATATTTGCTTGATGGACAATGTCAAAAATCCGTTCTGGATCCACCCCCATCAAAACAAAACTACCATAGGTGAAGTATAGGGTGTCAATCAAGGCATCCACTTGCCCTACCAAATCTTGCTTAGCAGGTGTCTTCTTGACTACTTTCTCTGCTGCTTTATCCAACGCTTGGTGTAACTGTCCTACTGCCTGTTCGAAATCTTCTTCAGAAGAGCTAGCAGCTCGGACAAACTCCACCAATTCTTCTATCTTAAATCCTGCTCTATGGGTGGCACCTTCTAAGTCCCAAGCTTGGGGCTCTTCTTGAGTTCGTTCATCCATCATGTGGTGGAAGGTCTTGACCTTATTAAAATGATAATCACGGCTGACAAAAACTTTTTCTGAAGCCAAAACACCAAAATGTTCCAAGGCCTTATGAATCCCATCTTGCTGGTTGCTGGTTGTGATATGCTTGGCCACTTCCTTGACACTGCTACTACCGTTGCCCATGGCAACTGACATCCCAACACCCGCCAGCATCTCTAGGTCATTGTCCGAGTCACCAAAGGCCATGACTTGATTGAGATCAAAACCATACTCTTTTCCGACTCGGCGAATGCCTTCTAGCTTGGAATTTCCTTGGTTGATGACATCGGCTGCAAAAGGATTACTACGAGTCAATTTCAAGTCTTGAAAATCAGCTGCCGCTTTCTCAGATTCTTCTGGCGTCATTAGCATCAAAACTTGATAAATGGGCTGATTCATCAACTGGAGCAGATCTTCTTCCTTCTGAGGAACAACCTTACTCACCATTCGATTAAAGGAATAACTAACTGTACGAGTCAACATAGAAGGGACAAAACGACTCACTCTTTGCGAAAAAGAACCTAGGCCAAAAGACATGATTTTCGAACCCAGCATGGCATCCTTGGTCCCCAAAGCAATCTCCTTGCCCTCTTTTTTGGCATAGGTGATCAACTTCCGTAAATGAGATTTGGATAGAGGACTTGTAAACAAGACTCTGTCTTTATTAAAGATATATTGGCCGTTATAGGTTACAGCAAAATCCAGATCTAAATCTTCCATTAAATCCTTAACAAAAAAAGGTCCTCGCCCTGTCGCTACTCCAACAAGCACTCCCTGTTCCTTCACAATCTTAATCGCATCCTTAGTGGATTTCAAAACACTCTTGCGATCGTTGACCAGTGTTCCATCGATATCAAAAAAAACAGCTTTGACTTCCATCCTACCTCAATCTCCCCTTTTGTGATACAATGATTATACCACATTTCAGAAAGAGTGAGTAAATCATGCCTAAGAAAATCCTTGTTTTACATACGGGTGGTACTATTTCCATGCAAGCCGATGACTCTGGCGCTGTTGTGACTAGTCAAGACAACCCTATGAATCATGTATCCAATCCACTTGAAGGAGTTGAAGTCCACGCCCTCGACTTTTTTAATCTGCCAAGTCCCCATATTAAACCCAAGCATATGCTGGCCCTCTATCAAAAAATTAAAGAGGAGGCCGATCATTATGACGGTTTCGTGATTACACATGGGACAGATACCTTGGAGGAAACTGCCTATTTCCTTGACACTATGGAAGTTCCTCACAAACCAATCGTACTAACAGGTGCCATGCGTAGTTCCAACGAACTTGGAAGCGATGGTGTCTACAATTATCTCAGTGCCCTTCGCGTAGCGAGTGACGCTAAGGCTGCTGACAAGGGTGTCTTGGTCGTTATGAATGACGAGATTCACGCTGCTAAGTATGTGACCAAGACGCACACGACAAATGTTAGCACCTTTCAAACGCCGACCCACGGCCCTCTTGGGCTCATCATGAAACACGAGATTCTCTACTTCAAAACAGCTGAACCCCGTGTTCGTTTTGACCTTGATAGGATTCAGGGCTTGGTCCCTATTATCCCTGTCTATGCTGGTATGACAGAAGAACTCCTTGATTTGCTTCCTGTTGACCAACTGGATGGACTCATTATCCAGGCCTTCGGTGCTGGAAATGTTCCCAAGGAAACATCACAAAAATTGAACGCCCTTATCCAAGAAGGACTCCCAATCGCCTTGGTTTCTCGTTGTTTTAACGGGATTGCTGAACCTGTTTATGCCTATGAAGGCGGTGGCGTTTGTCTACAAAAGGCTGGTGTCTTCTTTGTCAAAGAGCTCAATGCTCAAAAGGCTCGTCTCAAACTCCTCATTGCTATCAATGCTGGCCTTACAGGAGAGGAATTACGAGCCTATATGGAAGGATAATACTCTTCGAAAATCAAATTCAAACCTCGTCAACATCGCCTTGCCGTACTCAAGTACAGCCTGCGGCTAGTTTCCTAGTTTGCTCTTTGATTTTCATTGAGTATAAAAAAGTCGGTGAGATAGAAATTACTAGATCAAGTCTTGTTTTCTAGTCACCCCCAAAGCCTTCTACCATCAACTTGATGCTTGAACTATTGGCTAAAAAGTTTTTACTACTAAAAAGCGAGGTCGGGATTTTTATCCCGACCTCTTCTTGTTAATCTTTACGAGTTGAATGACGTTCTACCAAACCATGTGGCAAAAGAACTTCACGCTCTTCTAACTCTTCCTTATGCATAATCTTCGTCAACATACGCATACTAATAGCACCAAGGTCATACAAAGGTTGCGCAATGGTGGTTAGGTTTGGACGAGTGTAACGCGCGATTTGCGAATCATCACTGGTGATGATTTCAAAGTCTTCTGGTACAGAAACTCCCTTGTCAGCAAGTCCGTTCAACACACCTGCTGCTAGTTCATCTCCTGTTACAATCGCTGCGGTTGCTTTAGAAGAAATCAAACGTTCTGCCAAGGCATAGCCATCATCATAACGGTATTTTGATTCGAAAACAAGACCTTCACTGTAGTTAATTCCCGCTTCTTTCAAAGCATCTTTGTAACCAGATAAGCGAATCTTGCCATTAATATCATCCACTAATGGTCCACTAACGAAGGCAATTTTTTTATTTCGTTTCAAGAGATGCCGGACTGCATCAACCGTAGCATGTTTATAGTCAATATTGACACTTGGAAGTTGGTGCTCCACATCCACTGTTCCTGCAAGAACCACAGGTGTGCGTGAGCGTGAAAACTCTGAGCGAATCTTCTCAGTTAAATGATAACCCATGAAGATAACGCCATCCACCTGTTTAGAAAAGAGAGTATTGACCACAGATACTTCCTTTTCATCATCCTCATCACTGTTAGCAAGGACGATGTTGTATTTGTACATCTCCGCGATATCGTCAATCCCTTTAGCAAGGGCAGAGAAATAAGTATTTGTGATATCTGGAATGACGACTCCAACTGTTGTCGTTTTCTTACTTGCTAGACCACGAGCTACTGCATTAGGACGATAATCTAGACGTTCAATAACCTCTAAGACTTTCTTTCGAGTATTTTCTTTAACATTTTTATTGCCATTGACAACACGGCTGACAGTCGCCATTGACACTCCCGCTTCTCGGGCAACGTCATAAATTGTTACTGTATCATCTGTGTTCATTCCGTTTCCTTTCTACTTTGAAAATTTTGTTTTCATGATTCCACTGTTCTCATTTTACCACTAATTGTAAGCATTTTCAAGCGTTTGATGAAGATTCGTTGAAAAAATTTCAAAATCATTCTCATATTTTTAAAGGTAGTTGACTTTTCTTGATTTTTCTAGCAGTTTGCAGTATGATAATAAAAAAATCAATTAGGAGATAGGGATGGCTTTTACAGATTCTCATAGACGATGTGCCAGTTTCGGTGTGGTGACCAATCTACCCGATGATGTTATCGACTCAATCTGGTATATAATCGATCATTTTTTAAAGCATGTTTTTGAGCTAGAAGATGAATTGGAATTTCGACTTTTGAATCATGAAGGCTCCATCACTTTTCGTTTTTCTAGTCAACATCTACCAACTACGATTGACTTTGATTTTAATCATCCCTTTGATCCACTCTACCCACCAAAAGTTCTGGTGCTAGATATGGATGGCAAGGAAACTATTCTCCTCCCTGAAGAAAATGATCTATTTTAAAAACTCTAGTCTCCTCTGTAAATACTTCGGAAACTAGAGTTTTCTTATTTTTTCAATTCTTGATACAAGTGACGAATTGGTTGTCCCAAGACTGGATGGATGAAATGAGGTGCAATTTCCTGCAGAGACTCTAAGACAAAGAGTCGCTCAGCGATATAAGGATGCGGCAAAATGAGGTCGTCTGTATAGATGATCTGATCCTCTACAAAGAGCAAATCTAAGTCAATCAAGCGAGGTCCCCAATGCACCTCTCTGATCCGTCCCATTTCTGCCTCAATAGCTAACAAGGTTTCTAACAAGATTGGAGCAGGCAACCAGGTTTCCACTTCAATAACCTGATTGACAAAACTATCTTGCTCTACACCGCCCCATGGATCAGTTGTAATCACACTGGACTCTTTGAGAATACGAATCCCGCGAGCACTCATGTTAGCCATAGCTTGCTTGAGATTAGCCTTTTTATCCCCCATATTACTGCCCAAGGCAATAAAGGCCCGCTGCTTACAGCGATGGATGGTTACTGAACAAGTATCTAGCGGTAGATGAACAGGCGCCCAAGGTTTTTTTAGTTCCAGCTCAATATCTTGGACTATAGGGTAAGTCTCAAATGTACGCTCTACTAGTTTGTAGGCTACTGTTTCAATCAAGTCTTCAGTATTTTCCTGAAACCATGTCGTCCATTGCTGGCAAAGTTCTCCGTAATGGACAGAAGCAGTTAAATCCAAGTATGTCGCAGCCTTGGTCATATCATAGGATAGGGTGGCTGAAACGACAAACTTCTGCCCCAGTTCTTTCTCACTAGGAAAAACCCCATGGAAGGCAAAAATTTCCAAATCTTTTATCTTCAATTGGTCCATAACTAGTCCTTTCTAGAAAAATCCGCCCAAAGCGGATTCTTTTTATACTCAATGAAAATCAAAGTGCAAACTAGGAAGCTAGCCGCAGTCTGCTCAAAACACTGTTTTGAGGTTGCAGATGGAAGCTGACGTGGTTTGAATTTGATTTTCGAAGAGTATTATAGTCCCATTAAACGATAAGCCTGATCACGAAGATCCTTATCTGTCTCAAATAGACCACGAGCCACTGTTGTCAAGGTTGCAGTTCCAGGTTTCCGAACACCGCGCATACTCATACACATATGTTCTGCTTCAATGACAACGAAGGCTCCCTTGGCTCCCAAATACTCCATCAAGGCATCAGCCACTTCGATATTCAAACGCTCTTGAATCTGTGGCTTTCTAGAGTAGACTTCAACCGTACGGGCAAGTTTGGACAAACCTGCAACACGACCATCTGGTATATAGGCAATGTGGGCACGACCATAAAATGGCAAGAAGTGGTGTTCACACATGGTATGGAAAAAGATATCCTTTTCCACTACCATATTATCATCGATAATTTCAAAGGATTTTGACAAATGCTCCTCAGCAGTTTGCCCAAGACCTGAAAAAATCTCTTGGTACATACGAGCAACACGGGCAGGTGTTTCCTGCAAACCTTCACGATTTGCATCCTCACCAACTGCCTCGATAATCATTTTTACAGCTGCTTCAATTTTTTGTGTATCCATTCTAATTTTTCCTCTCCATTAGGTAGGCTCTCACTTGGGCTAAAAAGTATAATGAACCCGTGATAATCCTAACTGTTTTTTTCTCTTCATTTTCTGATAATTTTTGGTCTAGAAATTTTTGCCAATCTTGGTAGTTGAGATTTCTAGAATCAGACATCTCTTTCAAGACTTTTTCATCCGTCGCCCGACTATCCTCAAAATGAGTTAGCGTAATCTTAGTACCGGGCAAGGTTTCTAGCAAGTCCAACATATCCTCCAAGGCCTTGGTTTTGATACAAGTAAAGAGGATTTCCTTCTGATAGTCCGTAAAGCGTTCTTTCAAGGTAGCCAACAAGGCCTTGATGGCATGAGGATTGTGTGCTCCATCCAAAATCATCAAGGGTTCTCTAGAAACAACTTCCAAGCGTCCAGGCCAGCTTGTTTCTTCTAAAGCTTGAGCCACTAAAGCATTATCTGGCAATTCTCGACCAGTCGCTTGGCAATAGCTATCTAACAAGGCTAGAGCCATTCCAGCATTCTCTATCTGGTGCAAACCAAGCAATCCTGTCTGGAAGCGACCTTGTCTAACAGAACTTGTATAGTCAAATGCCTCTCCAGTGACAATACTCTCATGATGGCTTACCTGATAATATCTTCCATAAACAATTCTAGTAGCCTGTTTTCCCTCTGCAATCTGGTCAATAACCGCCAAGGCTTCTGGGACAATGCGACCAGTCACTAGAGGAACTCTTTGTTTGATAATTCCTGCTTTCTGCTCTGCTATGGCTTCCAAGCTATCTCCTAAAAGCGCTACATGATCCAACCCGATGGTCGTGATACCTGTTAGGATGGGTTGACATACATTGGTGCTATCCAAAAGTCCGCCCATACCAACTTCCATAATCGCCACATCGACTTGTTCAGAAGCAAAATAGTCATAGGCTATAGCAGTGATAATCTCGAATTCTGTCGTTCCTTGCAAGGCATGAGCATGCTCCGCTTCAAGTAGTAAACGATAATCCGCCATCAAGTACTCTAATCTCGCTTCTGGGATGGATTCGCCGTTAATGGCAATCTGATCGTTATAATGAATCAGATAGGGTGAGCTAAAGACTCCCACTCTTAGCCCCATCTTTTCCAGCATATTTTTCAAAAAGGCTATAGTAGAGCCCTTGCCATTGGTTCCACCGATGTGGATAACCTTAAGCTTAAGATGGGGATTGCTTCGTAAAGCTAAAAGATCTACCATTCTTTCCAAACCAAAGTGCGGTTGGTCTGTGCGGTAGTGGGCAATCCACTGATTGGTTTCGTTTTTATTCATCTTACTTATATTGTTTCAAATCTAAATTTTCCGCATGGTCTGCCAGACGGATAGCAGACGCAATTTCAACTGCCATCTTGTGGCTGGCTACATCGTGCACGCGCACCACTTCAACACCTTGTCTGGCAGCAATACTGGTCACATGAGCCGAAGCCGTATCACGATTTCGGAAGCCTGCTTCAGTATCAGGGTTTACTTCAAATCCATTTTCTTCAAGAATATTGATGACAAAGCGCTTGCGAGAGACTCCTAAAAAGATAGGATAGCCCATTTCGTGCAATTTATCAAGGTCACGTAGGAGGATGAGATTTTCTTTCTTTGTCAAACCAAAGCCAATTCCTGGATCCAGCATGATCTTGTCTTTCGAAATCCCTGCTGCTTTCGCTCTTACTAGAGCACGGTCAAAGAAAGCTATCATCAATTCTTCAACTGATAGTTGTTCAAATTCAGCCAAGTCTTCCTTTGTAAAAGTCTCTCCAAATCCAAAATGAGGGAAGATAAGTGAACTAGGGTGCTGAGGACGTGCCATGACTGGATTAAACATGATGACCACCTGAGCTCCAGCCCTGGCAACCACCTCTGCCATCTTCTCATCCCCCATAAGGCCTGTAATGTCATTGACTATATTGGCACCAGCATTTAAAGCTGCTTCTGCCACTTGGCTTTTCCAAGTATCGACCGAAATCAGAACATCACTTTCTTGACGAATAGCCTGAATGACTGGAACCACACGCTGGATTTCCTCTCCAATCTCAACATAGCCACTTCCAGGTCGAGTAGATTCTCCACCGATATCTAAGATAGTGGCACCTTCAGCTATCAATTTTCTAGCCTGTTTTAAGGCTTCTTCAATAGCAAAAAATTGGCCCCCGTCAGAAAAAGAATCTGGGGTAACATTGATAATACCGCAAATAGCTGTTTTTGTAAGATTCTCTCTTTTTTCCACGTTCATCACTCAAATTTCATTTAGATTGGTATTCCTCTATTTTACTGTTTTTTTTGGATTCTGTCCAATTATCCCTCAGTACTCTTTAACTTTAAAAGAGCGCAAAAAAAGGAGAACCTGAGTCCTCCTTTTTCTATATTCTTATTTCTCAGTCAAAGCTGCAAGTCCTGGAAGAACTTTACCTTCGAGAAGTTCCATTGAAGCGCCTCCGCCCGTACTAATCCATGAGAACTTGTCTGCACGTCCAAGGTTGATTGCTGCGGCAGCTGAATCACCACCACCGATGATTGATTTAACGCCTGGTTGTTTCACGATAGCGTCCATCACACCGATTGTACCAGCTTGGAAGTCAGGGTTTTCAAATACACCCATAGGTCCGTTCCATACAACTGTTTTCGCACCAGTCAATGCTTCATCAAATTTAGCGATAGATTTTGGACCGATATCCAAACCAAGGAATCCTGGGTCTACTGCTTCACCTTCAGTGTCTTTCACTTCAGTGTAGTCAGCAAATGCATTAGCTTCTTTTGAGTCAACTGGCAAGATCAATTTGCCGTTTGCTTTTTCAAGAAGAGCTTTCGCAACATCCAATTTGTCTTCTTCTACAAGTGAGTTACCGATTTCGATACCTTGTGCTTTGTAGAATGTGTAAGTCATACCACCACCGATAAGAACTTTATCAGCTTTTTCAAGCAAGTTTTCGATAACACCGATCTTATCTGAAACTTTTGAACCACCAAGGATAGCCACGAATGGACGTTCTGGAGCTTCAACAGCTTCTTGGATGTATGCAATTTCGTTTTCAAGAAGGAATCCAGCAACTGCTTTTTCAACGTTTGCTGAGATACCAACGTTAGATGCGTGTGCACGGTGAGCTGTACCGAATGCATCGTTTACGAAGATACCATCTCCAAGTGATGCCCAGTATTTACCAAGTTCAGGATCATTTTTAGATTCTTTCTTACCGTCAACATCTTCAAAACGAGTGTTTTCAACCAAAAGAACTTGTCCATCTTCAAGAGCGTTGATAGCTGCTTCCAATTCAGCACCACGAGTTACACCTGGAAGGAATGTAACTTCTTGACCCAATTTAGCAGCCAAGTCAGCAGCTACAGGAGCAAGTGATTTACCAGCTTTGTCTGCTTCTTCTTTTACACGTCCAAGGTGAGAGAAAAGAATCGCACGTCCACCTTGTTCAAGGATGTACTTGATAGTTGGAAGAGCTGCAGTGATACGGTTGTCATTAGTAATCACGCCATCTTTTACAGGTACGTTGAAGTCAACACGAACGAGAACTTTTTTCCCTTTCAACTCAACGTCTTTAACAGTCAATTTTGCCATTTGGAAAGACTCCTTAATTTTTTTTACGTGTTAATTATATCACAAAATCAATAAAAGAGATAGCAAAACCTTAAACTTTTATCTTGAAACAGGTCTCTCTAGTAAATTAAACTTACTCTTTACTCTCTGAGGAAATCCCTCACTGTTTTTATCTTCATCTATGGTATGTTACTCATTTATAGAGAAAGAGCTACTGTCTGGAGTTGTGTCTTTATTTTTTGAACTAACTCTTCAGAAACCGTTCAATTTTTAAAAATCTATTTTGAAAGTTTTGCATGGCGATAGAAAAACTCTCAGAAATATCAGCATCGCATTTCTAAGAGTTCAATCACTTTTGTTCAGTTTAATTTCAAATTAAAGACCTATCTGCATCTCTAATTAAACCTATCCTGATACTTCATATTAAACAACCATTGAAGATTGACAACGGGCTTAGATTGTACATCAAGTATGGGTTTAAGGGTCTCTCTAATCTCTCCTTTTATCTTTGTTTCATCAATTGTTGCAAGATCAATTTCTTTATACTCTTTATTGAGGGTCCACTCAAGCTCAAAATTCTTATCAAACTTATAGGACACATCGTTTTTATCACTGTAGCCATAACCTCCATCAAACTCACCAAAACTGGTAGGATTACCACTTGAATCGATAGAATTTTCGATAAATTTCGCTCCATCATCATAGCGAATACCTTCAATTTTCGGAGTATAAATCTCCCCCATGTTTTCAATCAACATGACTAAGTCGGGTTCTGTCCCCTCCTTATGAGGCATCCGTTGCGCATAATAGACTGAGTTAGATAGCAAATTAATCGTAGTAACAGCATACATACTCGCTCCTATAAATACTACTAAGCCAAGGCTCACTACTACAATGATTACAGCAATGACTACTTTTAACAATTTCATCTTCTTTTTCCTTTCTTATCCCCAAACCAATTCTTGATGAGAGTTACTAGAAATAACTCTATAAACAGACACAACCAAAAAAATTAAAAGCAGAACATGCAAACATTTCATTACAAGGTTTCTTATATAGTCACTTAGTTTATAAAATACATGTTATAATAAAGCCATGGCATATAGTACAGATTTTAAACAACGAGCATTAGATTACATCAAAGAGGGACACAGCCATGTCGAGGCGGCCAAAGTTTTTGA
>NZ_JASHFS010000023.1:0-23920 GCF_047460685.1 Streptococcus infantis
CAAGTGCATCGACCTCAGCATCAACAAGTGCATCGACTTCAGCGTCAGAGTCAGCATCAACAAGTGCATCGACCTCAGCGTCAGAGTCAGCGTCAACAAGTGCAAGCACATCAGCATCTGAATCAGCGTCAACAAGTGCATCGACCTCAGCATCTGAGTCAGCAAGCACAAGTGCATCGACCTCAGCGTCTGAATCAGCGTCAACAAGTGCATCGACATCAGCATCTGAGTCAGCAAGCACAAGTGCATCGACCTCAGCATCTGAGTCAGCAAGCACAAGTGCATCGACCTCAGCATCAACAAGTGCATCGACTTCAGCGTCAGAGTCAGCATCAACAAGTGCATCGACCTCAGCGTCAGAGTCAGCGTCAACAAGTGCATCGACATCAGCATCTGAGTCAGCGTCAACAAGCGCATCGACATCAGCATCTGAGTCAGCATCAACAAGCGCATCAACATCAGCATCTGAATCAGCAAGCACAAGCGCATCAACATCAGCGTCAGAGTCAGCATCAACAAGTGCAAGCACATCAGCATCTGAGTCAGCATCAACAAGTGCATCGACATCAGCATCTGAGTCAGCATCAACAAGTGCGTCAACATCAGCATCTGAGTCAGCAAGCACAAGCGCATCAACATCAGCGTCTGAGTCAGCAAGCACAAGCGCATCAACATCAGCATCTGAGTCAGCAAGCACAAGCGCATCAACATCAGCATCTGAGTCAGCGTCAACAAGTGCATCGACCTCAGCATCTGAATCAGCATCAACAAGCGCGTCAACATCAGCATCTGAATCAGCATCAACAAGTGCATCGACATCAGCATCTGAGTCAGCATCAACAAGTGCATCGACATCAGCATCTGAATCAGCAAGCACAAGTGCATCGACATCAGCCTCTGAGTCAGCATCAACAAGTGCATCGACATCAGCATCTGAATCAGCAAGCACAAGTGCATCGACATCAGCGTCTGAATCAGCAAGCACAAGCGCGTCAACATCAGCATCTGAATCAGCGTCAACAAGTGCATCGACATCAGCGTCTGAATCAGCGTCAACAAGTGCATCGACATCAGCATCTGAATCAGCGTCAACAAGTGCATCGACATCAGCATCTGAGTCAGCGTCAACAAGTGCATCGACATCAGCATCTGAATCAGCAAGCACAAGCGCATCAACATCAGCGTCAACAAGTGCATCGACTTCAGCGTCAGAGTCAGCATCAACAAGTGCATCGACCTCAGCGTCAGAGTCAGCGTCAACAAGTGCAAGCACATCAGCATCTGAATCAGCAAGCACAAGTGCATCGACCTCAGCGTCAGAGTCAGCGTCAACAAGTGCAAGCACATCAGCATCTGAATCAGCAAGCACAAGTGCATCGACATCAGCATCTGAATCAGCAAGCACAAGCGCATCAACATCAGCATCTGAATCAGCGTCAACAAGTGCAAGCACATCAGCATCTGAATCAGCATCAACAAGTGCATCGACATCAGCATCTGAATCAGCAAGCACAAGCGCATCAACATCAGCATCTGAGTCAGCGTCAACAAGTGCATCGACATCAGCATCTGAGTCAGCATCAACAAGTGCAAGTACTTCAGCATCTGAATCAGCGTCAACAAGTGCATCGACCTCAGCGTCTGAATCAGCGTCAACAAGTGCATCGACATCAGCATCTGAATCAGCAAGCACAAGTGCAAGCACATCAGCATCTGAATCAGCATCAACAAGTGCATCGACCTCAGCATCTGAGTCAGCAAGCACAAGTGCATCAACATCAGCATCTGAGTCAGCAAGCACAAGCGCGTCAACATCAGCATCTGAGTCAGCAAGCACAAGTGCATCGACCTCAGCGTCAGAGTCAGCAAGCACAAGCGCATCGACCTCAGCATCTGAATCAGCAAGCACAAGCGCATCAACATCAGCATCTGAATCAGCATCAACAAGTGCATCGACCTCAGCATCTGAATCAGCGTCAACAAGTGCATCGACCTCAGCATCTGAGTCAGCAAGCACAAGCGCGTCAACATCAGCGTCTGAATCAGCGTCAACAAGTGCATCGACATCAGCATCTGAATCAGCAAGCACAAGCGCGTCAACATCAGCATCTGAGTCAGCAAGCACAAGCGCGTCCATGATTCATTCGACTTCAACTAGTCAATCTGCTCAAACTAATACAACTAAGACTCGTAAGCAACTTCCAAATACTGGAACAACGGCTTCAGCTACAAATGCTCTCCTTGGAGTTGTAGCAGGTCTAACAGGATTAGGTTTAGTAGCTAAACGTCGTAAACGTGATGATGAAGAATAAATCTTCTAACGATTCTATTAGTTGATTAATTCGATCAAAAAACCTGAAAGATATAACTTTCAGGTTTTTTAGTTTTAAAATAGGCTCTTGCCAGTTTGTCAAGCGACGTCTAGCGCCCAAGAGCCCTACGACTTTACAAGACACCTCTACTTTAACATAAAGAAAAAGTAGTGAGTACTCTCTCCCGTCGGAGATTTTCTCACTACTAATCTTAGTATGTTTGTTAACTGTAGTGGGTTGAATAAAAAGCTAACATCTGGAGAGGACAATCGTTGTCCTCTCCATTTTTATATTCAGAGCGATGAAAATTCGTTTCTTAAAGTTGTCAAAGTTTCTAAAACCAAAGGCATTTCGTTTGATAAGTTTGATGAGATTATTGGTCGCTTCCAATTTTGCGTTGGAATAGGGTAATTGAAGGGCGTTGACTATTTTCTCTTTGTCCTTGAGAAATGTCTTAAAGACAGTCTGAAAGACAGTCTGAAAAATAGGATGATCCTGCTTTAGATTGTCCTCAATAAGTCCGAAAAAATTGTCTGGTTCCTTATTCTGAAAGTGAAAAAGTAAGAGCTGATAGACATTGTAGTGGTGTTTCAAGTCTTCTGAATAGCTCAAAAGCTTGTCTAGAATCTTGATGTTTGGGTCTTTAATATCAAGGAGTTTTGTGATAAAATGTAATTGTTCCATATGGATCTTTCTAATGAGTTGTTTTGTTGCTTTTCATTATAGATCTTATGGGACTTTTTTTCTACACAAAAATAGGCTCCATAAGATCCATAGGGGATTTACCCACTACAGAAATTATAGAGCCACTAATTGAACTTTTGTCTATTCGTAAAGCAATTGAAATTCAATATTCTTTGCCAGAGTTAGAAAAAATAAGGTTCTTAGGGTTATCTCACTTTATGAAAGTGCATAAAAATGGTATAATATATAGTAGAGTTTTTCATTTTAAAATCTTTGTATTGTTTAGAACATTTATTGCTTTTTATGATATAAGAAAAATCTCAGGAGAATTAGATTATTAAATATTAGTTGAAATAAAACCATAGAAATAATGATTTTGGTTTAAAGATGATATAAAGTGATAATCGAGATATAAAGGATTTATGATAGAAATCTGTTTCAATTAGTTAGAGATTATCGTCATAAGGAAGTTCTATAACTACTTCTTTAAGTTGATATGTGTTGTTTCCACGATATGAAAAACGATGGCAGTTAGTTTCAGTTTATATTGCGGTTGAAAATTAAATGTATGTAATAACTATCTATGTATAAAGTAACTTCTATAATATCCAATATAAATTGGGTGGCAGAAGTTGTCTTTTTCATTGTCTTTATCATAAAAAAAGTATGAGAGATATGAAAAAAAAATTAGGAGTGGGATTGTATGGGAAAGGAATTAATTAGTGTCATTGTTCCAGTTTATAATGCTGAAAAATACTTACAGAAATGTTTAGATAGTATTTTGGAACAAACATATCAAAATTTGGAAATTATCATTATAAATGATGGTTCTACAGATAACTCGGGACAAATCTGTCAGGAATATGAAAAACAGGATGATCGTATCATCTATATAGAAAAAGAAAACAGTGGTGTATCTGATACGCGAAATGCTGGTCTGGATCGAATGACAGGAACGTATGTTACCTTTGTTGATTCCGATGATTGGGTAGAACCAAACTATATTAAGTTTTTATATGAGAAAGTGATAGAATATCAAGCAGATATTGTAGTTGGAAATTATACTAGTTTTAATGAGTCTAATTCAGTTTTTTATTTCCACATCTCTACTGACTATTATGAAAAAGTATATGATAATAAGTCTATAATACCTTGTTTATACGACTCTAAAGAATTGTTAAAGTCTGCTTTGATTGTACCCTGGGGGAAAATTTATAAAAAAGAAATAATAGCGAATTTGCGTTTTCCAATTAATAGAATTGGAGAAGATGCATTATTTAATTTGAAGGCCTTATTAGATTCTGAAAAAGTTGTTTATGTTAATAAATCAGCCTGTATATAGAGTGCGTGAGGGAAGTTTGTCCAATACTTGGACAGATGAATGGATTAGAGATGCCATTTATATAATTGAAGAGAGATTATCTTTATTGGCAACGTTAGGATATCCACTTTCGGAGCATAGGCGAGCATACAAAATGAGTTTGGATTATATCAGTTCTGAAGCTTACAATAGAGGTTTAGCTAATTCTTATGAATTAAACTACATAAAAGAGAAAAAGATGTTATTGGATAGACTTCTTCCTCAGAGTAAAGAAGACAAAAAAGCCGTCGTATTTGTAGCTGATTTTTTATATGTCGATCAGGTTGTGACAACCATGAAATCTATTTGCTATCACAATCGTTCGGTTCGTTTTTATATTATCAATAAGGATTTTCCAAAAGAGTGGTTTATACAATTGAATAGTCGATTAAGGGACTTTGATTCGGAAATTATCAATTGTCGAGTAACATCTGATCAAATATCACGTTTTAAAACAGATATTAGTTATGTAGCCTCTCTGCTCTATTGTATATCTGATTTTGTAGAAGAAGATAAGGCACTTTATTTGGATTATGATGTACTTGTTACGAAAAATCTAGATGACTTATTTGAAATAGATCTACAAGATTATCTATTAGCTGCAGTTCGTGATTATGGCGGAAAAGTGTACTATGATCAAGAAATATTTAATGTAGGTGTATTACTAATCAACAATCTTGTTTGGAAACAAGAAAGTATGACTCAACGATTAATTAATTTAACTGATGAACAGCATGATAAGGCGGATCAGGTGGACCAACTTATGCTGAATAAGCTTTTTGAAAATAAGTGGCTAGAGATAGATTTTGATAATCATTATATTGTGAGTCATAGGCAGTTTACAGATTATAAACTACCAAAATCTCAAGACTATCCTGGAATTATTCAATATCCTTCGAATAGAAAACCGTGGGATAATTTGGGGATTCAAGCTTATCGCAATGTTTGGTGGTATTATCATAATCTTGAATAGACAGAATTAGGCCAAAACTACCATTTACATACGCTTAAAAAGGCTCATATCTATCCTCAAAAACTACCTGTTACTTGTTTAATTTATACTTTTTCGGATCGTATTGAGCAATTAGAGTCTCTAGTTCAAGCTTTACCGGAAATTCAATTTATAATTATAGCTAGCGTCAAAGTTAGTGATCAATTGAATAAGAGGATAGTTAATCCCAATGTGACTATTTTGTCTGAATTTAATGATTTATCAGAGCTTGAGCAAGAATTGATTGAGATAAGTCAAGTTCTTTTAGATATTAATCATGGTGAAAAAAATGAAGAAATAATGGAGCAGTTTGCAAAATTAGGGAAGCCTATTCTTGCCTTTGAAAATACAAAATATTCTGAAGTTGGACAGATAATCTATAAAGTAGAACAAGTTCAAGAAATGATTAATAAAATAAGAGAAGTGGAAGATAAACATGGATTTTAAAGATTCTGTAAAGTTATTAGGAGATTTTCATCATATAGAGATTTCTCCTACTAGTAGCATTGAACTAGGAACAGATGTTACATTTCGCTCATTTGTAAGTCTAGAAGTGTCTAATAATGCTAAGCTGACACTAGGAAATAGAGTTTTCTTTAACGATCATTGTACGATTCGTTGTGGCAAAGAGATTGAAATTGGTAAGGATACTATGTTTGGTGATGGTGTGAGAATTTTTGATCACAACCATAAATACTCTAATTACCATATTGAAAAAATTCAGTTTAAAGCTGATAAGATAACTATAGGGAAAAATTGTTGGATTGGAACTAACGTTGTTATTTTAAAAGGTGTTACCATTGGAGATAATGTTATCATTGGGGCAAATGCTTTAATTTATAAAGATATCCCAGCTAATTCTGTTGTCACTGCACAAGAGGATTTAAAAATCACTCCTAGACAACAGCATCAGTTTCACGCCTTTACTTTAACAGCATCAGATACTTTAGAACATTTAGACTATCTTGTACAAGAACTTCCTGAAGTTGCATTTCATATAGCTGCTAAAACAAATGTCTCAGACTATCTAGACAGCTTTAATCATTACGAGAACGTGAATATTTATACTAATGTGCATCATGATGATATTCTCGAAGATTTATTAAATAGAGCAGATATTTACTTAGATATCAATCATTGGGGAGAGGTTGATAATATTGTAGGTCGTGCTTTAGAGATAGGAAAACCGGTATTTTCTTTTGAAACAGTTGTCCATAGAAGAGATGAAAACGTTCGAGTTTTTAGTTTAGAGGATAAAGAGAGTATGATTAATAGCATTCGTCATCAACTAGCGAATGATGAAAATGGAGATTAGATAATGGGGTTTGATATTTTGGAAGAAAGAAGGGCAGTTGTTCTTGCGGGAGATAAGAATTACCTTATCCCGATACTTACAACAATAAAATCTATTCTATATTACAATCAAAATGTTAAAATTTATATTCTCCATCAAAATATTCCTAGTGACTGGTTCAATGATCTCAAGGTACAAGTGGAGAAATTGGGAAGTGTTGTAGAAGACATTCGTATAGATGAAGAGATTGATTCTAGGTGGAAAAACCAGGAACATATTTCAGCGATTGCGTATGCTCGCTATTTCATTCCTCATTATATTGAAGAGGAGAGAGTACTCTATCTGGATAGTGATTTGATTATTAATGGTAGTCTTGATTTACTCTTTAATATTGATTTGGGTGATAAGTATCTTGCTGCTGTTCGAGATGTAGATGGTGTTGGTTTCAACTCAGGAATGTTATTAATTGATAATTCTAAGTGGAAACAATATGATATCACTACTAAATTAATAAATAAGACAATTGATTACGTATCTTCACCTGATTTTGCAATCAGTGATAGATTTAATGGTGTTCAGACTATATTAAATTTGATGTTTGAAAATCATTGGCTAGAGTTGGATAAGCATTTTAACCTTCAAGTTGGTCATGATGTCATTGCTTTTTATAGCCATTGGGATTCACACTTTGAGTTGGATAAAGAACCTTTGATCATCCATTATACGACCTATCGAAAACCATGGTCCACTTTGATGGGCTATCGTTATCGAGACTTATGGTGGGCATTTAGGGATGTTAGTTATGAACAGATTGCTGACCACTATGCAGGACGTTTTACCATCAAGAGAGTTTATGACCTTCATAATGTCAATCTATTTACATTCACAGATTCGCAGGATTTTCTGTATATTGAAGAACTAGCTCAAGCTCTTCCTGATGTTGGATTCCATATTGGAGCTTATACAGATATGGGTTCAATTTTAATGGCTTTGGACAAATATCCTAATGTTTACTTATATCCTAGCATGGTTGGGGCAGTGATTGATGAAATGATTGAGAAGACAGACGCCTATCTGGATATCCATAAAGGGAGTCCGATGGACTTTATCGTCAGTCGCTATACCAGTGCAGGTAGGCCAGTACTGACCTTTGATACGACCAACAAAAATCAATTGGAACAAATAGTCGTTTCCTCTCAATCTCCACAGTCAATGATAGAAGCAATTAAAGAGTTAAAGAAAGATAAAATGAACATGAAGGCAATTGTACTCGGAGCCAACTACCAATATGCAGATAAGGTATTAACGACAATCAAATCAATCTGCTGTCATAATCGAGGACTTCGTTTTTATCTGATTAACAGCGATTTTCCGACAGAGTGGTTCTATAATCTCAATCGTAAATTAAAGAAGCTAGACTGTGAAATCGTCAATGCCCGTGTCAATAGTTCTCATATCAGCCAATATAAGACCAATATTCACTATGCAACATTTTTACGTTACTTTATTTCGGATTTTGTTGAGGAAGATAAGGTCTTATATCTGGACTGTGATTTGGTTGTCACAAGAGACTTAAGTCCTCTATTTGATGTCGAATTAGGAGACTATCCTTTGGCAGCAGTCAAGGATCTGGGGGCTCAAGTATATTTTAATGAGCATGGATTCAACGCAGGTGTCTTGCTCATCAATAATCGCCTTTGGAAACAAGAAGAAGTTCGCAAGCAGTTGATTGAAATGACTAATGAGTTGCATGATAAGGTTGCTCAAGATGATCAAAGTATCTTGAATCTCTTATTTAAAGATCGTTGGTTAGCTTTAGACTTTAAATATAACTGCATTACCTTGCATACACATTTCTCAGATTATCGACCAGAACCTGGGACTTATCCACCGATTATTCATTATTTGACAGAGAGAAAACCATGGGGATTGTATGAACGCTCCATCTATCGAGATGTTTGGTGGTATTATAATGCCCAAGATTGGTCTGATATGAGTCAGGTAACACCTTGTCTGACAAAAGATCAGGTGAGTCAATACACAGGGGTTCAACATTCAGCTCTAGTCTATACCTTCTCAAGCGACTTGAGAAATATGGGCTACTTGATTGAACATCTACCGGATGTCAAATTTTATGTGGCAGCTCCCGTTATGGTGGCTGATAGTATCACAGCTCTACTAGCCTACCCAAATGTCTCTGTCTTGTCAGATATTGCTGGGCAACCAGCTTTGATTGATAGCTTGGTTGAAGGCTGTGACTTCTTACTGGATATCAATGCTGAATCCGAAGTTGATGGGATCATTGGGCGTTTCCGACAAGCTGGAAAACCAGTATTTGCTTTTGAAAGTGTAGCCCATGGTGAACAAGGTCAGTTTCTTTATGACCAAGCACATCCTGAGGAGATGGTTCTAGCTATTGAAAACTATTGCCAAAATGGAGAGCTACCTGTAAAAAAGCTGCAATCCTACCCAAAGGTACTGGATATCCAGCAGAGTCTTGATTATATACTGGAGCACCATTCTTCTGTCATTCGTTATGGAGATGGGGAAATGGATATTATGATGGGGCATGGGATTCCTTATCAAGACTACGATGAGACATTGGCAGAACAGCTTAGAAGTATGATCCAACTAGAAAGCTCTCCAGAATTGCTGGTTTGTCTTTCTGATGTTTTTGAAGGTTTGGAACGCTACAATCCTGAAGCAGTCGATTTTTGGCAAAAACATTTAGAGCATTATAAAGAAGCTTATCATAGATTTTGTACAGCAAGTTTCTATGGTTCGACTTTTATATCTCGTCCTTATATGGACCTCAAAGACAAGTCAGCTTCAGTAGCTCACTTTGAAAAATTAAAGAAACTTTGGGATAAACGAAACATCTTGATCGTCGAAGGTGAAAACTCACGTTCAGGAGTTGGTAATGACCTTTTTGACAATGCTCAGTCTGTTGAGCGTATCATCTGCCCTTCTAGAAATGCCTACAGTAAGGTTAAGGATATTCAAGAAACGATTGAAAATCACGCAGATGGGAAACTAGTATTCTTGATGCTTGGTCCTACAGCCAAGGTTTTGGCTTACCATTTAAGCAAAAAAGGCATACAAGCGATTGATTTAGGCCATATAGACTCTGAATATGAGTGGTTTAAGATGGGAGCAACTTCAAAAGTGAAATTCTCACATAAGCATACCGCAGAGCATAATTTTGATCAAGAAATTCAGCTAGTTGCCGATGCGGCTTATGATGCATCTATCATCGTGAAGCTATAGTCAAGGAGTAGTGAATGAATAAAAAAGTATTTGTGTTAGCAGGAGATTACGGTTATATTCGTCAAATCGAAACTACCTTAAAATCTATTTGCTATCACAATAGTGATGTCAAGGTTTATATTTTTAATCAGGATATTCCCCAAGAGTGGTTTGTCTCCGTCAGGGAAAAAATGGCATACCGAAATAGTGAGATAGTTGATATCAAGCTGTTTGGAGGTAATATGCGAAATTGGAGTCTACCACCTGTTGGACAGCACATAAACTTTATGACCTTTGCTCGTTATTTTATACCGAGTTTTGTGTCAGAAGATATTGTTTTATATTTAGATTGTGACTTAGTAGTTACACGTGATTTAACAGATCTATTTTCTACTGATTTAACCAATAAACCTCTAGCTGCTGCAAAAATCATATATGGTTTAGAAGACAGATTTAATGCAGGAGTGTTACTGATCAATAATGCGTATTGGAAGGATAAGGGAATCCAGCAGGAACTCATTAACATTACTGAAAGAGAACATGAACACTTACTTGAAGCTGATCAAACAGTTCTCAATCTAGTGATGGGAGAAAATTATGTATTATTAGATGATACCTATAATTTTCAGATTGGATATGATCAGTTGGCTGATAGTCGGGGGCAATATTTTATTTTTGAATTGCCTTTGACTCCATTACCAGCGATTGTTCATTATTTGTCTGCCGATAAACCTTGGAATACTTATTCGGTAGGTCGCCTACGTGAAGTTTGGTGGAAATATAATCAACTAGAGTGGTCTCAAATAAATAGTCAAGAAGAACTTGTCGTGAAAAAAGCTAAATATCAAGCATTGATCATTACAGGCAGTCAGCAATTAGAACAAATTGATTATCTGATTAAACATTTACCTGAGTATGATATTCATATTTTAACTTTTACGGATATGGGAGAAATTCTCAGAAGTCTAGCCAGTTATGAGAACATTAAGTTGCATCCAACTGTTATGAGGTGGATGTGCAGGAAAATGATTGAAGAATGTGATGTTTATCTGGATATCAATCATGAGTTTAAATTTCCTGATGTTTTAGAATGGGTGCAAGAAGCTAAGAAAACAATTTTAGCGTTTGATAATGTGGCCAATCCTTATCATGTAGATCAAGTATTTCCTTATGATAATCCTCAGGCTATGGTCGATTTTTTGAAGGAACTTTAAGTCTGTGAGTGGTTTGTTTTAAAAAATACTAAATTAGAGATTCAAAATGAAAATTAATATTACAAATATTTACGGTATGTCTGGTCAAAGTACAGCCTTGATCGCCCAGAATGAGACCGTTAAAATTGCAAAAAAGTTAGACTTTCACGAGCTTAGCTTTTACTTTTACAATATCTATAGTGATAGCCAAGGCGAGTTGAATAGCCGTTTAGATGGTGTTTTAGCTAAGCTGGGTTATGGGGATATCGTTGTTTATCAATCTCCTACATGGAATGGTAGGGAGTATGACCAGGCCTTTATCAGGAAATGTAAGATTTTAAACACGAAAATCATTACCTTTATCCATGACGTGCCACCCCTTATGTTTCCATCCAATTATTACTTAATGCCTGAGTACATTGAGATGTACAACCAATCAGATCTAGTAGTTGTTCCTTCGGAAAACATGAAAGAACGGCTGATTCAGGAAGGATTGACAGTTCAAAAGATTATTATCCAAGGCATGTGGGATCATGTTCATGACTATCCTTTGAGACAGCCTACTTTTCAGAAAAAACTATCTTTTGCGGGTAGTGTAGAACGTTTTGAACACTTATCCAACTGGGCTTACTCAACCCCACTCGATATTTTTTCCGAGTCTAATCAGGAGAAGCATAATCCAAGTGTTTCCTTTAAAGGGTGGAAAACAGATCCAGAGTTGCTTTTTGCTTTGTCAGAGGGGGGCTTTGGCTTAGTGTGGGGAACAAGTGAAAATCCAGCTGAAGAGGCAGATTACTATCGCTTGAATATCTCTCATAAAGTTAGCACTTATCTTGCAGCAGGAATTCCAGTAGTAGTACCATCCTATCTCTCAAATGCCAGTTTCATAAAGGAAAAAGGCTTAGGTTATGTAGTAGATAGTTTGGAAGAAGCCAGTCGCCTTGTAGAGGGAACGACAGTAGAAGCTTATCAACAAATGGTTGAAAATGTATATAAAGTGAGTTATGCCTTGAAACAAGGCTACTTTACAAAAAAACTATTGATTGATGCAGTGATGCAGGTTTTGGATGTTTAGAATAGAATAGTTATGGATTGCCCTCATCCATTAGGATGAGGGAATGCCATTATTGGCAAAAGATTAATTTATAGATTCAGCTATGTTTATCAAAATATCCCATCAATCGAATAAGTAGGAGAAAAAATTGAAGATAAAATTGACATCAGTTGTCGTGAAACGGGTCCTGTGGACGATTTCTTTCTTGTTCATTTATGTTCTAGGAAGTAGATTGACCCTTCCCTTTGTAAACGTTAATGACACGAGTTTTTTGGGTGGAACTGCTGCTTTCTTAGCATTTTCTACTGCTATGACAGGTGGCAACCTTCGGAGTCTTTCCTTATTTTCAGTTGGACTATCTCCATGGATGTCGGCGATGATTTTATGGCAGATGTTTAGTATGTCTAAGAAACTAGGTTTTCAAAATTTACCAATTGAAATTCAAGATCGTGGGAAAATGATTCTAACGTTTGTTATTGCTTTAATCCAAGCATTAGCTATTACTCTTAATCTCCCTATTCAGTCAGGGGTTAATTATGGACTGGTATTGACAATGAATGTTCTACTCTTGATCGCGGGTACCTTTTTCTTGGTTTGGTTATCGGATCTGAATTCTTTGTTTGGGATAGGGGGTTCTATAGTTATCTTAATGTCCAGCATGGTTATTAGTATGCCACAAAACATCCTAAATAGTATAAAAGAATTACAGGTTAGTCCTGTATTGATTATGGCTCTTCTAATACTTTCCATCGTATTTTTAGCAATTGTAGTCAGAGTTCAGCGAGCACGTTATAGAATTCCTGTTAATAAGATTATGATTCATAATCGTTTTAAGCGTTATTCTTATTTGGATATTTTGCTAAACCCAGCTGGAGGAATGCCTTTTATGTATGCCATGTCCTTGGTATCCATCCCACAATATAGCTTGTTGCTTCTTCAGATGGTTTTACCGAAAGAATCGTGGATTGGAGAGTGGATTAGCCGCTTTGCAATTGGTCAGCCAATTTGGATCTTCACTTATATTGTTGTTTTATTTATATTGGGACTTGCTTTCTCTTTTGTTAATATGAATGGAGAAGAAATCGCTGAGAAGATGAAAAAATCTGGAGAGTATATCTATAATATATATCCAGGAGAAGAAACAAGTCGTTATATCAATTGGCTGATCTTACGTTTTGCAGTAATTGGTTCGACCTATACTGTTCTTATGGCAGGATTACCAATGTTGATTGTATTATATGATCCACGCTATATGCAACTAACGATGCTTCCAGGTTTATTTTTGATTTTTAATGGAATGGTGTTTAATATCAAGGAAGAAATTGACGCCTTGACCTTAAATGAGAATTATAGACCACTCTTAGAAATTGATTCATAATTGTGAGGAGAAGCTATGTATTATTTCATTCCTTTTTTGGAGCGTAACAATCCATCTTGGCAAGCTAGTATTGTGCCTTGGTATAGAACTCCTTATCGCTTAGAATTTGATGATATCTTACACCAAATTCGTATCTTTAAACGCCAAGAATTAGAATCTAAGATGCTATGGTTGACTTATCATCCTCATCTACGCTATTTGTTACACAGACAAGATTTATTGGAGTCTGATGTTTTCTCCGTTTTTGATGCTATTCAAAATATTGAAGCTGAGGAGATGCATCCTTTACAATTAAAGGATTTAGCATGGGATGAAGATTGTGATTTTATCTATACTCCTTTTGTAGTTGTAGTTAAGCAACAAGGAGAACTCTATGCTGAAATTGAATATGGTTCAGAAGGCTTTATCAGCTACATCACGTATTTTAAGGATGACCAAGTTGATTTTATTTGCTATTTTGATGATCGAGGCTTTTTATCTAGTCTTGTAGAGTTTAAGGATCAGAAGCCAGCTACTCGCTATTATTACAATGCAAAAGGCCAGTGGCAACTTAGGGAAAATTTGCAGGGCGAAAAGCCAATTGTAAAGATCAATCCAGCAGTAAGTTATCGTTTTGGAAAATTAGTTTATGACAGTATAGATGAGGTTATCTGGGAATTCTTAGCAACATTTTTAAATCAAGACTATGAGGTTGGAGATTCATTTGTTTTGGCAGCTAATACCAAGTTTCAAGATCAATTGCTAGAAAGGTTGCCAGAAGAAGCTCCAAAAATTATAAGTTTCTTTATTGAAAGAAATCAAGCAGATGATTTACAAGCTCATCGTCAGCTAGTAGAACAGTCTAGATTGTTGATTAGTGATCGGAAAGATTTTCTTGAGCGATTACAAGAGGCTTATCCCCAATTTGCTTCTAAAATGCACCATTTACCATCTTTTGATACGCGCTTGAAGTTAGGTCTTAGTCAACGGTTAAAGGAATCAAAAATTTATGTCCAATTAGATATACAGGTGCAACAAGATCCAGAAGTCTTGTATGAAGTTTTGCATTTTGTTTCGGAAAATCCCTTGACTGAGGTTGTTTTTTCAGTATTTAATGCAGAAGGTTATCAAATAGAAGCTTTGCAGAAGCAACTTGATTCGCTGATTATGGAACGTCTTAACCCAAGGGAGCTGTTAAAGGATACTGTGGTATCTGATGCGGAAAATACATTAGAGGAAAATACCAGAGATGATTATCGCTTTAAGATTATCAATCTAAATGATGAGATGGGCTTAATTCGGGAGTTAGAATATACTCGTTTAATTGTTGATTTGAATCCAGTCGCTAATATTTACACACAGATTGCAGGGATTAGTGCAGGAATTCCTCAAATCAACTTACAAGAGTCAGAATATGTGACTCACTTACAAAATGGTTATATTCTATCAGATTTATCAGAGTTTAGTAAGGCAGGACACTACTTTTTAGATACCCTGAAACATTGGAATCAAGCCTTAATTTACTCAATTGATAAGATTCGACAAAATACAGGTGATCAATTTGTAGATAAGTGGGAAAAATGGTTAGAGGAGGCAAAAAGTGAGCAATAAATTACAGATTTTGCAGATAGGTAGCAGAAACTGGAGCCATGACTATGAGCTTCCTGAAAATATGGAGTGGCACTTCTTTTGGCCGAGATCAATGACTGCCATAAAGAAGGTCATGAAAATGGAAGGCTTAAGAACTTTTTCAGCTGTTTTGGTTGAAAATCCTGAGCACTTATCGGATTTGATTCCGTTGATGAGAAAGATTACTCCTTATACGATTTTCTACCCTGATACAGCTGAGCCTCAATCAAAAGATCTTCAAGACTTCTTGAAAAAAACTTGTGCTCAAGCAACAGATTTTTCAAACCCAGTAGAACTTTTGAGACTCCTATCTAAAGCCCTGTTTAGAGGGCAGTATGGGGATAAGTTAGTTCCAATTGATATGATTGTCAATCCTGCTTTTAAGGGAAAGGTTCGATATAACGGTTATGAAAATCTAGAACTCCTAGGAAAGTATGGTCAAGACTTTCGCCCTTTAATTAGTTGGAAGTATAATATCCGAGCTAGCGAATTTAACCCAGTTGAACTCTGGCTCGAATATGAGAAAGATTGGACTTGTGATATTCGCCTGATCGTTCGAAATATTCAAGATGGATCTACTGCTAATTTTGTCAAAGAGCGAGTTTTCACTGTTGAAGATATGCAGTCTGCCTTGGTACTGGATGATGATTTTTCTTCATTTATCAGTGTTTCTTTAGAAGCTAGAGGAGCAGGACATCTGAAAATAGGAGCCCTTCACCAGCGTTTAACGCGCTACCAGTTTGGTAAATATGTTCTTGGTGGAGGTATCATCCATAATGACAAGCGTGAGGAGATCAATTACTTTTTCTATCCAGGAGACTTTAAGCCTCCTTTGAATATCTACTTTTCTGGTTATCGACGAGCAGAAGGATTTGAGGGGTTTGGAATGATGAGATCCTTTGGAGCACCTTTCCTTCTCTTTCAAGATCCTCGAATCGATGGAGGGGCTTTCTATCTGGGTGATGACTGTCTTGAAAATGGTGTTCGAAATGTCATTCAAGAACATTTGGATTTGTTAGGATTCTCAAATAAGGAACTAATCCTTTCGGGCATGTCTATGGGGACCTATGGTGCTATGTATTACAGCTCTTTCTTTGAACCTAAAGCTGTGATTGTTTCAAAACCCTTGACCAATCTGGGCTTGATAGCAGAGAGAGGCCGACTTGAGGCACCTGGGATTTTCCCAACTGCTTTTGATATCTTACGTCATCATTCTAAGGGAGAGGCTAGCTTAGATGCTATGAGAGCCTTAGATGACCGTTTTTGGACTCCTTTTAAAGAAGCAGATTTTAGTCAAACAATCTTTGGGCTCTCTTATATGAAAGAGGAAGACTACGATCCGCATGCCTATGATGATTTAGTAGCAGCCCTTTATCATACGGGGGCTCGTATTATGGTCAAGGGGACCTCAGGCCGCCACAATGACGATAGTACTACTAGTGCTGCTTGGTTCAAGAATTTTTATAAGATGATTTTAGAGCAGGATTTTGGGAGAAAGTTTTAATGATGATCAAACGGAATAAAGAAATATATTGGGGAGAATTTAAGGGAGCTAGTTTAGGTGATACGAGGCAAAATACATTTTTGTTTGGTTCTATTGTCCTCTATTATTCAAGAGACCATGTTTATCTGGAAAATGATATGGTGAATTCTGGTACTATGATTCATGAGTGGACCTCAAGTTTTAACTTTCAAGGAAATCGCTTAACCCCAACCTTACCTCTTTTAAAAAGGGGATATCGTTACCGTTTGTCTAGTCGTATGACTGTGCAACCTCAAAATGGTTTATACTTTAGGCTCATCTTTATGGATCGTTATGATAAGCAGGTTGGTCAAGTGATTGAAAAAGACTTGGATTTCACCTTTACCTATCCAGAAGAAGCCTATCATTACAGAGTACAGCTGTTGAGTGCAGGATTTCAAGCAGTTGACTTTCATTCATTTTCAATAGAAGAGGACGATTCTGAACAAGATGTGGAAAAATAATAGACAATTGAGCAAGGTGAAAAAAATCTTGCATCAAATCAATCTAAAAAAAGATGAGATGGCCTCGCTAACAGATGATGAATTAGCAGGTAAAACTCAAGAATTTAAAGAGAGATTAACTGCTGGGGAAAGTTTAGATGATCTTCTAGTAGAAGCTTTTGCAGTTGTCAGAGAGGCTGATAAACGAATCTTAGGGATGTTTCCCTATGATGTACAGGTCATGGGTGGGATTGTCATCCACCAAGGGAATGTTGCGGAGATGAATACAGGTGAAGGTAAAACCTTGACCGCTACGATGCCAGTCTATCTCAATGCCTTATCGGGAAAAGGTGTTATGCTGGTGACGACTAACGACTATCTTGCCAAGCGTGATGCAGAGGAGATGGGACAAGTCTATGAGTTCTTAGGTTTGACCATTCGCATTCCCTTTTCTGAAGACGATGATGAAGAGTTAACGCCTGAAGATAAGCGGGAAATTTATAGTGCGGATATTGTTTATACGACAAACAGTGGTCTTGGTTTTGACTACTTGATTGATAATCTAGCCTCTAGTGAAGATAAAAAGTACATGCCCGAATTTAACTTTGTTATCGTAGATGAGGTAGATTCAGTCTTGCTGGATAGTGCTCAAACTCCCTTGGTCATTTCAGGTTCTCCTAGGGTTCAATCCAATTTTTATGGAATTATTGACACCTTGATGACAACTCTAGTTGAGGGTCAAGACTATATCTTTAAAGAAGAGAAAAAAGAAGTCTGGCTCACTACTAAGGGCGCTCAAACTGCGGAGAGCTTTTTAGGTATTGATAACCTCTATTCTGAAGAACATGGCGTACTAGCAAGACACCTGACCTTTGCTTTACGAGCTCATACCTTATTTAAAAGGGATAAAGACTATATCATCCGTAAGGGTGAGAAAGAGGAAGAACTCGTATTGGTAGATCAAAGTACAGGTCGTTTATTAGAAATGACCAAATTACAGGGTGGTTTACACCAAGCCATTGAGGCAAAAGAGCATGTTCCCTTGTCTGAAGAAACACGGGCGATGGCTTCCATTACCTACCAAAGCTTATTTAAGAAGTTTAAAAAAATCTCTGGGATGACTGGGACAGGAAAGGTTGCAGAGAAAGAGTTTTTAGAAACTTATGGCATGTTAGTCATTCGAATCCCTACAAATCGTCCGAATCAGCGAATTGATTATCCAGACAATCTCTATGTTACCCTACCTGAGAAAGTGTATGCATCGCTTGCTGAGATTAAATATTATCATGAAAAGGGTAATCCTTTATTGATTTTTGTTGGATCAGTAGAAATGTCGGAACTCTACTCCTCTCTATTATTACGTGAAGGAATTGCTCATAACGTTTTAAATGCCCATAATGCAGCGCGTGAAGCTCAGATGATTGCAGAGTCAGGTCGTATGGGAGCCGTGACAGTTGCGACTTCTATGGCTGGTCGTGGGACTGATATTAAGCTTGGTCCAGGAGTTGCTGAACTGGGTGGTCTAGTTGTCATTGGTACAGAACGGATGGATAGTAAACGTATTGACTTACAGATTAGAGGACGTTCTGGTCGACAGGGAGACCCTGGCTTGTCGAAATTTTTTGTCTCACTGGAAGATGATGTGATCAAGAAGTATGGACCTTCTTGGGTCCATAAGATGTATAAGGACTATACAGTAAATAAACAGATAAGCCCAGAACTTTTAGAAGGAAGACGCTATCGGAAATTAGTAGAAAAAGCGCAGAAGGCAAGCGATAGCGCTGCTAGATCATCAAGAAGGCAAACCTTAGAGTATGCTGAGAGTATGAATATCCAAAGAGAGATGGTCTATAGTCAAAGAAATCGCTTGATTGATGGAACCGAGGATCTTGATGGTTTTGTTGTAGATGTGCTAGATGAGTTCGTAAGAAAAAGCTTGGCAGAAGAACCCTTTGAAAGTAGAGAAGAACTGTATCATTTTATCGTTAAAAATATCAGTTTTCTTTACCATGCAGTTCCTCAAGAGTTAGATCTGACGGATAAGGATGCAATCAAGCTAGTTCTGGAGACAACCGTTCAAAAGAGTCTACAAGAGAAACGAACGATTCTGGAAACTCATGACTTCTTTTCAGATTTTCAGCGTTTAGCATTGCTAAAAGCAATAGATGATAACTGGGTAGAGCAGGTAGACTACCTTCAACAATTGAGTCTAGCAATCGGTGGGCAATCAGCTGCTCAAAAGAATCCTATTGTCGAGTATTATCAAGAAGCCTATCATGGATTTGAAGAGATGAAAAGGCAGGTCAAGAAGGATATGGTTCGAAATCTTCTATTGAGTCGAGTAGACATTTCACCTGATGGGGAAATTATGGCTTATTTTCCATAAAAAGGGGACAATATGACAATTTACAATATAAATTTAGGAATTGGCTGGGCCAGCAGTGGTGTTGAATATGCCCAAGCTTACCGTGCAGGTATTTTTCGCAGCCTAAATCTGCCGTCGAAGTTTATCTTTACAGACATGATTTTGGGTGATAATATCCAGCACTTAACCGCAAATATCGGTTTTGATGATGATCAGGTCATCTGGCTTTACACTCACTTCACAGACATCAAGATTGCACCGACCAGTGTGACGGTAGATGACGTTTTGGCTTATTTTGAAGGTGTAGAAAGCCGTCGTGAACGAAATGGGAAAATTGAACGAATCTTCTTCTCAGATGAAGACAAGTTTATCACTTGTTATTTGGTAGATGAGGAGAAGGATTTTGTTCAACATGTGGAGTATGTGTATGCTGGTAAATTGATCCGCAAGGATTACTTCTCTTACACACGCTACTGCACAGAATATTTTGCTCCTAAAGACAATGTAGCGACCCTCTATCAAAGAACCTTCTACAATGAAGATGGGACTCCGGCTTATGAGATGTTCATGAATCAAGGGACCGAGGAAGTCTACCGTTTCAAGGATCGCATTTTATACGGGAAGCCTGCCTTGATTCGTTATTTCATGCAAACTCTTGGGTTAAGCAAATCAGATCTAGTGATTTTAGACCGTGAGACAGGGATTGGTCAGGTTGTTTTTGAGGAAGCGCAAGCGGCGCATCTAGCGGTAGTTGTTCATGCGGAACATTACAGTGAAAATGCGACCAATGACGATTATATCCTTTGGAATAACTATTATGACTATCAATTTACCAATGCAGATAAGGTCGATCTCTTTATCGTTTCAACGGATCGTCAAAAGGAAGTCTTAGAGCAACAATTTGCTCGCTATACCTCGCATGCACCTAAGATTGTGACCATTCCAGTTGGAAGTGTTGATCAATTAACAAAACCACAAGAGAGCCGTAAACCATTTTCGCTCATTACAGCTTCTCGTTTGGCTAAGGAAAAACACATTGATTGGCTCGTGAAGGCTGTGATTGAGGCTCATAAGGAATTGCCAGAATTAACCTTCGATATCTACGGTAGTGGTGGCGAAGAAGGACGTCTTCATGAGATTATCACTGCAGGTCAGGCAGAAGAGTATATTAAACTCAAGGGTCATGCTGAACTTTCTCAAATCTATTTACAGTATGAAGTTTATCTAACTGCTTCTACAAGTGAAGGATTTGGGTTAACACTCATGGAAGCAATTGGTTCGGGCTTGCCATTGATTGGTTTTGATGTTCCTTATGGAAATCAAACCTTCATCGAAGATGGCGAAAATGGCTACTTGATTCCAAGTTCATCTGACCATGTCGAAGATGAAATCAAGAAAGCTTATGCAGAAAAGATTTGCCAACTGTATTTGGAGAATCATTTGGAAGGCATGAGAGAAAAATCTTACCAGATTGCTGAGAAATTCTTGACTCAAGAGATTTTGAACAAATGGGAAAAAACAATCAAGGAGGTAGTGGATGATTCAGTTATTTGATGTATACAGTCAAGAAAGCCAAGATTTGCACTATAGTCTGACTGAAGCAGGCCTGTCTGATTTGGCTGTGGTTATTGAACCAGATGGATTTTTACCAGATGGAGTTGTCTCTCCCTTCACCTATTATTTGGGTTATGATAGCGGTAAACCCTTGTATTTTAACCAAGTTCCTGTACCAGACTTTTGGGAGATTGCTGGGAATAATCAATTTGGGACTATCAATGACCTTAATCAAGAACGAGCAGTGATTCATTTTGCAGATGGCTTACAGGCTCGTTTGGTGAAAAAAGTCGAATGGAAAACACCAGCAGGTCGCATCTTCCAAGTGGATCACTATAATCGTTTTGGAGCTTGCTTTGCTAAGACGACCTTTGATGCTTCTGGCCAAGCTATCATGACTTCTTATCGGAATGTAGATCAAAAAGAAGTTATTTTGGAAAACCATGTCACAGGTGATATTCTGCTGACCTTGGAAGGTCAAGGATTGCGCCATTTTTCTGGTCGAGTGGCCTTTATTATAGACTTCTTACAAGGTTTGAAAGTGAATCTTAACCACCTTCTCTTTAATACCCTATCTACCTCGTTTTTGACTTCCTTCCATTTCCCAGACAAATCAGGTCAGGATATTCTAGTTTGGCAAGAACCACTACATGATGGTATACCAGGAAATATGCAACTGATTTTGGAGAATGATCAGCTTCGAGCTAAGACCATTATCATTCCAGATTATGCGACTTATGAACGCGCTCTGCAATTGACGGATGAAAAATTCCATCATAAGTTTAGTCACCTAGGCTATCATTATCACTTTAAGCGTGATAATTTTGTTCGTCCTGATGCCTTGATTGTGACCAATTCGGACCAACTAGAGCAAGTCGAAAAACTGGTGGAAAGTTTACCAAGGGTTACTTTCCGAATAGCAGCAGTGACAGAGATGTCATCCAAGTTGCTGGATATGCTCCGCTATCCCAATGTCGTACTCTATCAAAATGCCAGTCCCCAAAAGATTCAGGAGCTTTATCAGTTATCAGATATCTATTTGGATATCAACTATGGGAATGAACTTCTCCAGGCTGTTCGTCAGGCTTTTGAACACAACCAACTGGTCCTAGCTTTTGAGGAAACAGCCCATAATCGTCGCTATATTGCTCCAAATCATATTTTCGCTAAGGAAGCAGTTGACGACATGATTCACACCATTGAGTTAGCTCTTTCTCATGTCAAAGAAATGGGACGAGCTCTGGGAGACCAAGGTTACCATGCCAATTATGTGGATCCAATCATGTATCAGGAGCGGATGAAAACCATTTTAGGAGAAAGCCATGACTAAAAAAGATCTATTTTATCAGGATGTTGAAGGTCGTATGGAAGAGATGAAACAAGAACCCATCAAAAAAGAAAAAGCTACACGTGGTGAAAAGATTAGTAAAACTTTCTCTTTCTTGTTGGGGTTAGTTATCTTGATTGGTTTATTATTTACTTTGATAGGACTTTTGAGGTAGTTAAATGACTGAATTATTGATAATTTTAACCATTATTTTAGCTCTTTCCTTAATCATTCTTGTGACCATTCAACCAAGACAAACTCAAATTTTTTCTATGGATGCAACTAGTAATATCGGAAAGCCCAGCTATTGGCAAAGCAATACGCTTGTTAAAGTTCTAACTTTGCTCGTTAGCTTAGCCTTATTTGTGATGCTACTCCTCTTTATGGCCTTAACATTTTCATGATCTATATTTTTTAAAGAGACAATGCTTGATTTTAATAGTGAAGATTTAAAGAAATTTAAGTTTGAGGAGAAAAGTTTAAGAAAACTTTTAGGAATCTAGCTTATACTATAAGCATAAGTTAAGAAGACCTTAACTTTAACTCCTAAAAATTTTTCATAATAATCTCCCTATAAAATAAAGTCGCCCAATCAGGCGGCTTATTTTTGTACTAAGTCTATGCTTTTTCATGGTATAATAGTGCTATGAGATTAGATAAATATTTGGTTGCCTGCGCCGTAGGAAGTCGGACAGAGGTTAAAAACTTTCTAAAGGCTGGGCGCGTGACGGTCAATGGTAAAAAGAAAAAATCTGCCAAGCTACAAATCAATGAAGAGACAGACGATATTTGTTTTGACGGGCAAAAGCTAGAGTACGAGGAGTTTGTTTACTATATGATGAACAAGCCCCAGGGTGTTATTTCAGCAACTGAAGATCCTAAACATAAGACTGTCTTGGATTTGTTGGATGACTATGCACGTGCCAAGGAAGTTTTCCCGGTGGGGCGTTTGGATATCGATACGCATGGACTCTTACTCTTGACCAATGATGGCCAGTTGGCTCATGCTCTCCTTTCACCTAAACGCCATGTGGATAAAACCTATCTTGCGCAAGTCGATGGAATCATGACGGATGAAGATATTGAGACTTTTGCCAAGGGGATTCCGCTCAAAGACTTTACCTGCCAACCTGCTAAGCTTGAGCTTGTGTCTCTCGATAGAGAAAAAAACCAAAGTCTGGTTCGCGTGACTATTGCAGAGGGGAAATTCCACCAGATTAAACGCATGGTTGCTTACTGTGGCAAGGAAGTGGTGGACTTGCAACGTCTGACCATGGGAACTTTGACCTTGGATGAAAATCTGAAGCGTGGGGAATGGCGTCGTTTGACCACAGAGGAATTAGAAAACTTGCTCGAAAGTGTTGGGTAACCTGTGTAATCTTTGAAAAAGGTGAGGAAAATATCCTTGCCTTTTTCGATTTTTGGTTGCTTCCTTTGTGAAAAGCGTTATAATAGACTGTAGAATATAGTAAAATGAACCTAAAACAGTACATAATGTGGTATAATCTTCTTATGGCATATTCAATAGATTTTCGTAAAAAAGTTCTCTCCTATTGTGAGCGAACAGGTAGTATAACAGAAGCATCACA
>NZ_JASHFS010000024.1:0-21435 GCF_047460685.1 Streptococcus infantis
GATTTCGGAACTTTGACAACTTTAAGAAACGAATTTTCATCGCTCTGAATATAAAAATGAAGAGGACATCAATTGTCCTCTCCAGATGTTAGTTTTTATTCAACCCACTACAGTTGACAATGAGCCATAAAAAAGAGAAGGAACTTAATCCTTCTCTATCTGATGATTCCACATTCTCTTTTTAGAACAAATATATGAAAGCTAAAGTCAAGAGACTAGCGAGTAAGCCCACTCCCCAGAAGAAGAAGTCGACCTTCCACTCACTCCAAGCTTGGCCTTTTCCAGAAAAGCCCCCCAACTCAAAATGATGGTGAACTGGTGTCATCCGGAAGATACGTTTTCCTCCAGTCAACTTAAAGTAGGTGACTTGCATCATAACAGATGTTGTTTCAAAAACATACACCAGACCAATCAAAAGCAGCGTCCATTCTTGATTCAGTGCCATGGAAATGGCCGCCAACATTCCTCCAAGAGCTAGACTACCTACATCTCCCATGAAAACTTTAGCAGGCTTGTGGTTAAAGACAAAGAAGCCAAGAAGACCACCAATCATAGCTACAATCACTAGTAAGATATCGAGCTGATTTTGCACATAGGCAATCACTCCATAGGCAGATAGACTAATCACCACAGAAATACTTGCCAAGCCATCGATCCCGTCAGTCAGGTTAACTGCGTTTGAAAAACCAACTAACCAGAAGAGGGCAAAGAGAATATATAGAACACCTAAATGCAAGGGATAACCAAATACATTTAAGATATCTCCACCTCTTTCATAGAAGAAATAGAAGATAACTCCTCCGACCAACTGAAGCAAGAGCTTCTGTTTAGGATTAAGTCCTTCATTGATTTTTCGGAAAACCTTGAGGAAATCGTCCAAGAAACCGACCAAACCATATAAGACCAGGATAAAGAGGATCATTCCGACATTATTGGTTAATTGATTAGTCACGAGAGCAAGGACCAGACTAACTAAAACTCCTGCTAGGAGAAAGACGAGTCCTCCCATTGTTGGGGTCCCAGCTTTTGCTTGGTGTTGTTTGACATCCTCATGCATCTGTTGACCGGTAATCTGTGCTTTATGGTAAAAACGGATAAAGGCTGGAATTCCTATGACTGTTAGAATAAAGGCAATCACTCCAGCAAAGATAGAAATAAGCATTCTAATCTCCTAATGTTATTTTTATTTTCTGTAAATCTTTTAAAGCTGTATTGGCACGAACACTTTGCTTTTTAACAGTTTCTCCTGTGCCTTCAAACTCAACTTGGATATTCAGCCATTTGGCAAAGGTTTCAACATTTTTCTTAGACCAGCCATATAAGTCAGGCATCTCTTCTACCTTATCTGAAAGGAGTAAGATTTGCTGATTGGCGTCTAGATTGGTTCCTTCTGCTACAGAGCTTTCTTTGATTTTTGTTCCTGAACCGATAACAATTGGTTGAACAAGGTTCCGACGTAGCTCCTCCGCCAAATCTCCAGGACTATAATCCTTCATTTCTGGCATTGCATAACTAGTTGTAGTTGTCACTTGGTCCAAATTCTTAGCTGTAGATTGAAGATTGAGTGATTCTTTCATAGCCGAAGCTCTCTCCAAGATAGGGTTTGCGAATTCTCCTAACGGAATCCCAGAATAATGTTCCGGTTGTTGAACTGTCACATAGAGAATAAAATCAGGATTTTCAGAAGGATGCATGGTTACTACAGAAAAGATATGATTGGTTTCCCCAACTAAGTATCCTCCATTTTGCTCATCAGCAATCTGGGCAGTCCCGGATTTCAAGGCTACATTATAGCCCGGAACATTGACTGTTCCTTTACCCGTACTATGATTGTACATTGTACCATAAATAGGGTCTGTCCCAACCATCACCATGTGATCTCGCGTCAAGCTTGCCGCTTCTTTAGAGACAGGATTTCCCACAACTTCTTTTTGTGATTTACGGACGGTTTGATCATTCGGGTCATAGAGAGCGCTGATAAACTTAGGCTCTAGCATAACTCCATCATTAGCAATAGCTGTAAAAGCTCTGAGCATTTGCACTTGAGTAACAGAAATCCCTTGACCAAAAGAACTCATGGCAATATTGACAATGTTATCCTCAGGAAGTTGTCCCGCGTATTCATCAGTCATACCAAAACGAGTTGGAACTCCGAACTTGAAACGGTTGAGGTAGTCTAGCCAAGTAGCATCTCCCATCTTTTGCTCTAACAAGGTCATTCCGACATTACTAGAGTGGGCAAATCCTTGTAAGTAAGTCATCATTCCACCACTCGTCAAGCCTTCATTTACATCCCAGTCCTTGATGGTAACATCAGCAATTTTTAATTCACTACTATTAAAATACTCCCCTCCAGGAAATGTTTTATTGTCAATAGCCGCCGCCAGAGTCATTACCTTCATGGTTGAACCTGGTTCATAGTTACTTTGGTAAAGGATATCACGCCAGACAAAGTCCTCTGTAATCCCTTCTTTGGTATCAGCATCAAAGGTTGGTCTTTGAGTTGTAGCGAGAATCTCTCCCGTTTTAGCACTAACCAAGGTCGCAGTCATGTACTTGCCTTTCACTTTTTCCTGGAAGGCATCCATTTGGCTTTCCATAAAGGATTGCAAAGGACTAGATATGGTCGTGTAGACATCTTTTCCATCTACGGTTTGTTGAGTGACTTGTTCCGTACCAGGAACGATATTACCTAGACGGTCTTTTTCATAGGTAATAATACCATCTGTCCCTGCTAACAAGCTATTCAAGGAGCTTTCAATACCAGATGTTCCAATAAGGCTCTTCGAACCATCTTCATTTTCATGGAGCTGGGCTAGACCAATGAAGGATGAAGCAAATTTCCCATTTGGATAACTTCGATTGGGGCTTGTGGTAAAATCCACTCCCTCAATCTTGGCAGCTTCTAGATCCTTTTTTATGGACATCATATTTGCGTAGGTAATCCCATTTCCTTTAGTACCAAAGGAAACCTGTTTGAGATTGGGTTGAGAGAGTTGATCTTTGACGTAGGTCTCCTCCATATCCAAGTACTTATGAAAAATTTCGGCTACCTTATTGTACTGAGATTCCTCAACATATAGAATATCTCCATTCGCAGACTTATAATCCTTATCAATGACCGCATAAACATTATAGGAGGTTGCATCTTCTGCAATCGGAGTTCCATTACGATCATAAATGGTTCCCCTCTTAGCAGGGACTGTTCGAGTTGTTTGATGAACCTTATATGCTTCTTTGACCAGGTCAACACCAAACTTCTTTCCCGTACCAATAATCACCGCAAAGTTAACCAAAAAAACAGCAAAGAGAATGACAGCCAAGAGACTAAGGCTTTTTCCAACTCGTCTGCGGTTTTCTAGAGGAGTTCTGCGATTCTTAATGGCAAAGTGTACTATTTTTTCTTTCCATGTTTTCATATATTACTCCGCCGATCGGATATTTCCATTGTTTAATTGCAAGTCTTGCGAATCCGCAACACCCGCCAGACGTTCTGAGCGAATCAATTCATTGACCTCTTGCTTGGCATCGTCTAGCTCCGTCTTTTTCTCCTCAATCTGTCTGTTGACAGTTGTCAAATCACTTTGAACTTGCAGGAGCTTGGTTTGCATATAGACCACACTGATGGCTAAGACAAGAGCTGTAATGGCAATCGAAAGGTAAAAGGCCTTCTCAACACGTGAAAACCTCTTGATACGAGCTTGCAGTAATTGGCTCGTTGTTTCTCTTTTTTCTACCATTTTATCCCCTTACTTATGAATTTTTCGAGCTACTCGTAACTTGGCTGAGTGGGAACGATTATTGGCCTCCAACTCCTCCTTGCTTGGTAGAATCGGTTTGCGAGAGACTAATTCCATCTTGGGCTTAAGATCATCTGGGATGAAAGGCAAGCCTTTTGGCACTTCTACTGTTGAAGCTTCCTTGAACAATTGCTTGGTCAAACGATCTTCCAGCGAATGAAAGGTAATGACTGAGATTCTTCCGTCCACTGCTAGTAATTCCATAGCTTGTTGGATGGACTCATCTGCAGCTCCTAATTCATCATTGACCTCAATACGGATGGCTTGGAAAATCTGCTTGGCCGGATGACCTTTTTTCTTGAGTTCCTTGGCAGGCTTAGCAGACTTGATAATCTCAGCCAATTCCGTTGTTGTCTCAATCGGCTTCAACTCACGCGCCTGTTCAATCTTCCGAGCAATCTGTTTGGAGAATTTGTCTTCTCCATATTTGAAAAAGATTCGTACCAAGTCATGATAGTCATAATGATTGACAACCTCATAAGCTGTCAAGCTAGCTTCCTGATTCATCCGCATATCCAGTGGTGCATCCTTTTTATAAGAAAAACCACGTTCACGTTGATCCAATTGCGGGCTCGAAACACCTAAGTCATAACAAATGCCATCAATTTCTTCTACACCCGCTTCCTGCAAACGTGCTTGCAAATGACGGAAGTTGTCCTTGATGAAGGTAACCATTCCTTTTTCGATATAAGGCGCCAGACGTTTTTGGGCATTGTCAATGGCATTCTGGTCCTGATCAAAGGCATAGAGATGCCCCTTTTCACTTAATTTACTTAATAAATACTCGCTATGGCCTGCTCCACCCAAGGTCGCATCAACGTAAATACCGTCAGGTTTTACATCAAGCATATCAATGGTTTCATGGAGCATGACCGTTACATGATGAAATTCTTTAGTCATATCTTATCTATTTTACCACAATTCTGACTAGCTTGCACTCGCTAAAGCAAAAACCTTTCCTTGTTACTTTATCACTTGTATTCAGCAGATGGCTCTGCTACCTGAGCTAGTTCTACGCGTTCTTGGGGATTCAAGTGTTGGTGAACAGCCTCTGCTACTGCTCTTGGTATACCAACTGCGACAATCTCATCCACGCTGGCTTCCTTGATTTTTGTCAGAGATTTGAAATATTTCATCAAATTCTGCTTGCGTTTTGGACCCAAGCCCTCAATTCCATCCAATTGAGAGGAGAAGGAATTTTTAGAGCGCAGTTGACGGTGGAAGGTGATGGCAAAGCGGTGCACCTCATCTTGGATACGTTGGAGGAGGAAAAACTCCTGAGAATTACGAGATAACTCCACCACCTCAAGCGGATCTCCAAAGAGCAATTCATGGGTCTGGTGCTTATCATTCTTTTGCAAACCTGCAATTGGAATATCCAATCCGAGCTCTTCTTGGATAACTTGCTTAGCGATATTAACCTGACCTTGTCCCCCATCAATGACAATTAAATCTGGCGGTGTCAAGCCATCACGTTGAACTCGACCATAGCGTCTGCGAATAACCTCTCGCATACTTGCATAATCATCTGGTCCGACAACAGTTTTTATCTTGTACTTGCGGTAATCCTTCTTGCTCGGTTTACCGTTAACAAAAACTACCATGGCAGAAACTGGACTAGTCCCCATGATATTGGAGTTATCAAAGGACTCGATGCGAACTGGGGTTGGAATTTGTAGAAGTCGTCCCAAGTTTTCAATGGCACCTTGAGTCTTTTCAACTGATTTTTCTAGCAGGTTAAATTTCTGCTCCAAGCTTACACGCGCATTTTTGATAGCCAGATTAACCAGTTGTTTCTTCTCCCCTCGTTGGGGCTTGAGAACCTTTGTATCCACCAAAGCCTTGATAGCTTCTTCGTCAATATCTTGAGGAATCAAAATCTCATTGGGAACCAGGTGAGATTTTTCTTGATAAAACTGTCCCACATAGGTCAAGAAATCCTCGTCTGGATCATTGTAGTAAGGAAAGAGATTGACATCGCGTTCAATCAACTTGCCCTGACGGACAAAGAAAACCTGAACACACATCCAGCCCTTGTCTACATAGTAGCCAAAGACATCACGATTTTGGAGATCCTTGGCCATCACCCGTTGCTTGGTCCGAAGGGTGCCAATGGCCTGAATCAAATCACGGTATTCCGCCGCACGCTCAAATTCCATGCTCTGAGCTGCCACATTCATCTTTTCCTTGAGGTCATCGATGATTTTGTCATCCTGCCCCTTTAGAAAATCAGAGACTTCTTGAGCCATAGCTTTGAAATAAGCCTCGTCTTTCTTACAGATGGTGTGAGCCAAGCACTGGCCAATATGGTAATAAAAACAAACCTTTGATGGTGGATTGGTACACTTACGAAAAGGAAAAATCCGATCCAGAAGTCGCTTGATTTCATTGGCCGCCCCCACATCAGGATAGGGACCAAAATAAAGACCACCGTCTTTCTTGACCTGACGAGTGATAATTAGGCGAGGATAGCGCTCGTTGGTAATTTTGATGAAAGGATAGGACTTGTCGTCCTTGAGCATAATATTGTATTTAGGCTTATTTTCCTTAATCAAGTTGATTTCCAGAAGGAGAGCCTCAATATTAGACTCCGTGACGATAAACTCAAAGTCTACAATTTCAGACACCAAGGCTTCTGTCTTGGTATCATGACTTCCACGGAAATAGGATCGTACACGATTGCGTAGATTTTTGGCCTTTCCTACATAGATGATCGTACCGTTTTTATCTTTGTGAATGTAACAACCAGGGCTGGTCGGCAAGAGCTCTAGTTTTGATTTAATCAAGTTATTCATAGTTCCATTATAGCAAAAAGCCCCCTTCATTGCTTACATCAAGGAGCTCTATTTTTCGTTTGAAAATCACTTATTCTCCAGACTCATAAAGTTCTTGAACTGCTTGAACATCTTGAGCCTGAATACCATAATAAGAACCTGCTGGTTGCATGACTGACACTTCATTAGTATGTTCCAAACCAATGGCATGTCCTAGCTCATGCTCGGCCGTATGCAAGATGCGATCATAGGTATAGCCATAGTTTGGATTAGATAGATAATAATGATTCAAACGAACTGTTACAGATGTGAATTGTTTGGTAAGGAGATTTGTCTGGCTCTCCGCCTCACCAGCAACAGATGTGGAACCATCATTCATTTCAGTCGCAAAAATAGTTGCTTGGTCAGGTTCTGTCACAACTACAAAATTAAAAGCGCCAGTCTGATTCCAATTGGCAATAGCCTCAGCGTAGGCTTTTTGGAAGGTTGCATCCATTTGAGGATCAATATAAATAGTCGCCTGTGCTTGGGGCCATTTTACTCCTGAATCTTGATGATGATCAGTCTGAGACAAACCTTGCAACTTACCAGTTTCTTGCCATTGATGCCAACCTGCCTGACCAACTTGAACAAGTTGCCCCGCTTGATTGAAGACACCAGATAAATCCCCTGTCATATACCAGAGAATCCCTAAAGTAATGAGAATTAAGACTACAAGAGTCCACACAAGGCGCCAGAACATGCGCCAAATCCCTAGTAACAATCGACATAGAACACGAATAATCCAGAACATGATTTCCCGCCTTTCCTAAAAAAATAAGAATCCATCTTTAAACCATGGATTCCCATTCTAAAGATAGATTCCTTATTTTACTTGAGTAAGCTGAAAGAAAACTAAAACTAAGACAAGCGTTCTTCCAAAACAAAATCAATTGGCAAGGTAGCCAAAAACCGTTCCAATTGTTTTTCCCAATAATACCACTCATGGGTCCCTGCACTGTGGCTATAGGTCACATCAAAACCAAGTTTCTTGAGATTCTTCACTGCTAGATTATTGGCAGCATACAAGAAATCTTGTTCACCACACCAAGCCCAGAGCTTGGTTTTCTTATCAGACTTTTTAGCGAGTGTTTCAAGTGAGTAAGGGCTATTCACCCAATCATTAACTTTACCAAAAACACCTCGCCAGTAAGCAAGCGACCCAAGATTTTGACTTTCTGGAGAAAACTCTTCGAAACTAAGAGCACCAGAAAGACTAGCTGCATGTGAGAAACGATTGGTTGATAGGGCCAATTTGAAGGAACCGTAGCCTCCCATTGAAAGGCCAGCGATAAAAGTCTTTTCACGCTTGCTAGACATATTAGGGAAGAAACGTTTGAGCACTTTAGGCAGTTCTTCTGCTAGAGCTGTATAGTAGTTATAGCCATACTGAGTATCTGTATACCAACCGTTACTTGTATTTGGCATGACAACAATTAGATTAGTCCCTCGCACCAAGCGCTCTACATTGGTCCGTTTGAGCCAGCTATTATGATTCCCTGACATCCCATGTAAGAGATAGAGAACGGGGATATCTGTAGAATCTGGTTCCTCAACCCGAGACGCATCTGGGTAGAGAACATTTACTCCCCACTCCATATCTAAAACTTCTGAGTAATACTCAATCTTCATTACTGCCATAACTTGCTCCTTATACACTTAAGATAAGAAAAAGCCGAAACTCGACTTTCTCTACTACTATTTAATCCTTATTTTGCTTCCATGACCACTGGTAAGATAGCTGGGCGGCGTTTTGTTTGATCAAAGAGGAATTTAGCCAAATTGTCACGAACCTTACCTTTGAGGTCTGCCCAATCAAAGTCTTCACCTTGGAGGTAGTCTTCAACTGTTTGGTTCACCAACTCTGTACTTTCGCGCAGAATATCCCGACTCTTCTTGAGATAGACAAATCCACGCGTGTGCACTCGAGCTCTAGCAATGATTTTCTTCTCACGACGGTTAACAGTGATAGCCACGATGAAAATCCCATCTTCTGACAAGACCTTACGGTCACGAAGGACGACATTGCCGACATCTCCGATGGCATTCCCATCAATCAAGACATCTCCTGCAGTAACAGCACCAGATGGGACAAAATCTCCATGCTCATAAGACATAGTTGTTCCCTTTTTAGGGATAAAAATCCGTTCTGGCAACATACCAACTGCCATAGCAGCCTTAGCATGGGCATCCAACTCCCGGTATTCTCCTTGGATTGGGAAGAGATATTTAGGTTGCAAGAGATTGATCATCAATTGCAAATCACGCGCATTCCCGTGTCCTGACACACGCAAGCTATGAGTAATTGGCTTGACAACTCCACCTGCTTGGTAGATCATATTTTCCACGCGTGCCATCACTGCTTCCTTGGCGATTGATGGTGTTGTAACGATATAAACTAGGTCACCTTCTTTGATTTCAACATAACGGTGACGACCAATAGACATCTTGCGTAGGCCGTTAATGGGTTCACCCATGCGTCCAGTTTCAAGGATAATTAATTCATGATCTTCAAAACGAGACATATCTTTTGGTTTAATCAAAAGATTTTCACTTGCTAGAGACAATTTTTTCAAGCGAATCGCTGTACGGACGATATTTTCAATGTCAAATCCTGTCAAGACAACACGGCGTCCAGTCTCTGCAGCCGCATCAAAAACCTGCTGGATACGAGAAAGGTTACTTGCAACCGCAGCAACGATGATACGTCCATCCCAGTCAGAAATGGTTTGCGTGATTTCTACACCAACTTCATTTTCACTAGCTACTTGGATATTGCTATCTGCATTTGCTGAGTCACTAAGCAAAGCTAAGACCCCTTCGCGACCAATCTCTGCCAAACGCCCAAAGTCAGTGGCGTAAGATTCACTAGCCGTTTGGTCAAACTTGAAATCCCCTGTATAGACGATGTTTCCTTCAGATGTTTTCAAGACCACACCCAAACTTTCTGGAATAGAGTGGGTTGTACGGAAGAAGGATACTACCGTTCCACCAAAATCAATCTCTGTATTTTCATCAATGACATGGAAATCATCAAATTTCTTGACGCTGTCATTTCCCTTAACAAAGAGTTTGGCCAGTTCGATAGTCAACTCTGAGCCAAATACAGGAACCTTAGCTTCTGCCAAGAGATATGGAAGGGCTCCAATCGCATCCGCATGCCCGTGTGTTAAGAAAACCCCAGCAATACGATCACTATTTTCAAACAGATAGTCCATGTTGGGAATAACGACATCGACACCCAACTGTTCATTTTCAGGATATTTCAAACCTGCATCTAATACAAAAATCGAGTCGTTAATTTCTGCGATGTACATGTTCTTACCATTTTCACGTACACCCCCAAGTGTTGTTAATTTAATAGTATTCATTTTTCCTCCGAATAGTCACTTCAACTTGTTTGTAGAGCTTTAAAAGCTCTCTTTTTCTGAAAGTCCAATTTACTTTCAGCCGAATCTTTTCCATTCATTATACCATTTTTTTAGTAATTTTCAAAATGAATCTTACAGATAATCGTACTTCAAGTATCTCTTTCCTATCATTCTTACAGATACTGGAGGAGAGTTTGCTGGTAAAAAACAGGAATGACCTGCACCCTAAATGTTAGATTTTTTTTGGCTGCTGGTCAGCATTATATGGTTTTAATAATGAATGAGACTTATCCCCTTTCTACTTCAGCAAATCAAAAACAAGTGAACGGTATGTTAGCAGAGGCTTTCAAAATTGACCAATCTGAGTATACTATCTCTCATAGCTACCAAGGATGGAAATAGCACCATGATTTTTATCATCAATTTTTTAATAACAAGTACTTTTATAAATAAAAAGGACACGATGATTCCCTTCTTTAGTGCTTGGAAATGGGATCTCGTTCTAAGGCTATGAGAAAATGTTTAAGCCTCTGAATCGAGTGTGACATGAGATTGTAAACAATATTGATTATTATAGTGGATTAAAATAAGATATGAACAAAGAAATTAGGAAAGTCAAATAAATTTCTATAAATGTTTTAGAATCCGTAGCCTACTATTCTAGGTTCAATCCACTATACTTAAATACTCAATGAAAATCAAAGAGCAAACTAGGAAGCTAGCCGCAGGTTGCTCAAAACACCGTTTTGAGGTTGTGGATAGAACTGACGAAGTTAGCTCAAAACACTGTTTTGAGGTTGTAGATGGAACTGACGTAGTCAGTATCCTACATATACGGTAAGGCGACGCTGACGTGGTTTGAAGAGATTTTCGAAGAGTATAAAATCAAACTAAAAGGACTCAGCCCTGTGCAAGACAGAACTAAATCCTTTGCTTGAATTATTTGTGTAACTTTTTGAGATCGATATAAATCAAATCCTAGACTTACAATTTTTTATTTACCAAGGTAGTATTCAGAAACTACGTTCAATTTTTCGTCGAATTCGAATACCAATGGTGGGAAGTTAGGGATTTCCACGTCCATGATTTCGTCGTCTGACAAGCGTTTGATGTGTTTTACAAGGGCACGGATTGAGTTACCGTGAGCTCCTACGAATACGTTTTTACCATCTTTAAGTGCTGGAGCGATTTTGTCTTCCCAGAATGGAAGGGCACGTTCCAAAGTCACTTTCAAGTTCTCAGCATCTGGGATAACTGAGTCGTCAAGTGAAGCGTAACGACGGTCAGTATGTGCTGAGTATTCGTCATCATGAGGCATTGCAGGAGGCAATACATCGTATGAACGACGCCAGATATGAACTTGCTCATCACCAAATTGTTCAGCTGCTTCAGCTTTGTTTTTACCAGTCAAACCACCGTAGTGACGTTCGTTCAAGCGCCATGATTTTTCAACTGGAACCCACAATTGGTCAGATGCTTCAAGAGCCAAGTTAGTTGTTTTGATTGCACGTTTCAATACTGAAGTATAAGCTTGGTCAAATTTGATACCAGCTTCTTTGATCAATTTACCAGCGTCAATCGCTTGTTGTGTTCCTTTTTCAGACAAATCAACATCAGCCCAACCAGTGAAAAGGTTAGCTTTGTTCCATTCAGACTCACCGTGGCGAGCAAAAACCAATTTTACCATTTGATGGATACTCCTTTTATTTTCCGAGGTTTCCCTCGTTTATCTATTCTATTTTACACAATTTTTCACAAAAAAGCTAGTCAAAATCGACTAAAAAGAGAAGAGGTGACCTCCCCTTCTCTCAATAAACAACTATTCTTGAACTTGAAATTGTTTCAAGCTTGTCAGGAATAGGGCACCACCGATGACAATGACAATGCCACCAATCCAGCCTAAAAATGGAATCAATCCGACTACAGAACCTACGATTAACAAAACAGATGGTGCCATTGACATGCGCTTATCATCCTTATAGTAGATTAGAGAGAGAATTCCAAGAATGAGAGTTGCGATTTTTACTAAGGTAAAAACAATGAAGATAATCGCTAAAATTACTCCTGCAAAATCTTCATTCGCAAAAATAGATGCAACCATTAATATTACGACTGGCAAAATTGCCAAGAGCGAGCCTGAGATAGTCCCAATAATTCCAGAAATTTGCGCTAGTGTTTTTGTCTTCATAAATGTCTCCTTCAAATTTTAATAATTGTTATTCTACCATATTTTAAGTTAAATTCAAAGCTTTTCCAAGTAGACCACAATATCATCAGTGGCACTTTATTTTCCTTGATTCATATAGTAAATTGAAATAAAGTATGAACAATTCAATTAGGAAAGTCAAACTAATTTCTAGAAATATTTTTAGCAGTCGTAATGTACTATTATAGATTCAACCTGCTATAAATTCCTTTTTTTATAGTAGATTGAAATAGAATATGGACAAATTGATGAGGTAATTTTAAAGTAATTTCTAACAATGCTTTAAAAAAACTATGATGTACTATTCTAAACTCAATTTGTTATATATGAATTTCCAGAACAAAAATCCCTAAGTCCTTTTAGACCTAGGGATAATGCTACTTTTTAAAGTAATACTGCAGCTTATTTGGTAAAGATAGACTGACGGAAGTCATCTGTTGTACGAAGATAAGCATTATAAATCTTTTTCTTCAGTAAGTTAACCCAGCTAGCTTCGACGCGGCTTGTAGCATTGTCAATATTACGAACATCCTCTGCTGTCGCCTCATCCATTAGCCTTTGCATATCTTTATAAGATCGAATAGTTACTTGCTTCGTACTATTTGGGTTTCTGAGTTCATATTCAATGGTGATCGGCTTCAATTTTGTCAATTTGTCAATCCGCTCTTGGTACATGGCCTTCTTAAAGGCTGCCCAAGAGTCATACTCACCTTTGAATACATTTTCTAGAACCTTCTGGTCTGTCACTAGACCAACATCTCTTCCGAGCCATCCATCCCAAGTTGCGCTTCCCTCTTTCAGAGCTTCTTCTGACAATTTACCAGATACATATGGGATAAATCCTTCATGATAGCCCTTAGCTGCCAGCAACTCATAGGCTGTACGACGGAACATGACATCACCTGGCGCACCAGTTGGATTGCTAAGCGCTGAATAAATTGGAGAGAATAGACTGAGACTGAGATAACCATTTCGTGCATACTTGCCACTATCCTTGTTTTCGCGTCGAGTAATGACATCATTGTCAATCAAGGATTCAAAAGTTTTTAGTTTCTTAATCTCTTCAGCAGTGAAGGTCCGTGTCTGGTTACCAGCATGGGTTTGTTTGCCATACTTATCAGTAATGTAGTAGTTTTCCATTTTTCTAAACCACTTCATCTTGGCTTCATCTGTCTGCTTCAAGATAGAGCTTGCTTCTAGGTAATCAAGCGTATAGATCATATCAAACATACCATGAACGTAACCTTTTAGGTCTGCTTCATTCTGAACGCGCTCTTTAAAGTTATAAGTATGGAGACGTGTCTTAGAATCCTTATCAACCTTGAATAGAGTATTGAGGGTGATTGTCGCTTCATCTGGACTTGGTGTAGATTGTAAAAGACCACGAGCGTAAAGTTCTGCCCCTAGACCTTCACGACGACCAAAGCCTTCAAAATAAATGGCTCCATCAGAGTTGTGTGTCATCTCGTGTGTATAAACAGAGTTTCCGTAATCTTCTAGCAGACGAGCATTGTCAAAATGGGTCATACTTCCTGTTGCGTAAGCATTATAGCCCTTGCTTGGATACCACTTACCAGCTGGTCCAAAGAATTCCTGCATTGCAGTGGACTGCTTGTCATGTGGTTGGGCCCAATATCTTTGACCATTCTTATCTTTGAGAGCAAAACCATCATAAACCAAGACCGAACGGAAGAGTTTATCTTTACTTTCATCACTTAAAATCTTGTACCAGAAATCGTAATGGTCTCTCTGCCATTCAGCTGACTTTCTCACTCGATCTTCAACATAGCTAGCAAGTTCAGCATCTGTACGGACCTTCCCATCAACAATATCTCGGTAACGATCATAAGCTCCCATAGAGATGGTAGACATATTGGAAATGATGTAGACACCCTTTTCAGTCATAGTCAAAAGCGGTAGCAACATACCCTTATGTTCCCAACTATCAGATGTAATCTTATCATAAACTCCGACAGAGTACTTACTCTTATCATTCGCATTGTCTTGGAGCGCCTTAGCTTCTGCAATGTCCGACTTGGCCTCGATAATATAGGCTTTTGTATTATCCTTGAGCCATTCATTATTGGTCTTATACGGCAAAAAGAGATTACGATAACTTTCAAGATAATTGAATAAACCTCGCTTACCAGTTGCCTCAGACAAGGAAGTATCATAGGTTTGATAAGTATTTTTTGCCTTGAGATTTTCAAAACCAGAGCGACCTAAGGCAATGATCGTGTCTAGTGTCGACGCATCGTTATTACCAAAGAAATCAAACTTATAGGCAGATAAATCTTTGACATTGATGGTGTCATAATTGATGTTATACCAACGATTTAGGTAGGTTAAACCAACTAAGAAGGCTTCTTTATTATCGGTGATTTTCTTAGCGATATAATCAGCTACTACAGTTCCCTCAGTATTGATGGACTTGTCCATAGCCAGAACCTTTCGTAACTCCACAGATAAGTTAGCTTTGACTTGATCAAAGGCTTTATCCAAATAAAGATCATCCAGAGAAGTTTCTGCATTTATACCTAAAACCGTTCTCACAGCAGCTGAATCTAAAACTACCTTATTCAACTCTGGTAAAACTTTGGTGAGAATCTTGCTATAGTCAGATAGGAAGGCTTCCGGAGTATAGAGAAGATTCAAGTCCTTGATGGTATATTCTGCTATAGCCTTATTTTTAAAGTCTCCCTTATAGGTAACTTCTAGATACTGAATGGTATTGTCTTCGTAATGAAGCATGAGACGATTGATGCCTGTCTTATTTCCATGAATATCCGTGATGATCTGCTGATCTTTCATCGGAACTACATCGAGCAAATAGCTGGTGTTGAGCTTATGATCCTCCGCTAGCTTGTTGGCATAAGCTACGATTGTTTCCTTATTATAGAATGGCAGAAGTTTTTCCATATTTAAGTAAGCTATAGTACGGTTACTGTCTACTTTCTTCGCCTTACTATAATCTACTGCATAGAGGTTCAGATTGGTGTCGTCCAGGCTTGTCGTGATTCCAAACTCTCCTAGCTTGTCTTGGGCTTGTTCAAGACTAAGCTTAGAGCTAGCAAATGGATCTTCTGCTAGTGTTTCAATTCCTTCGACTGCATAGGCATTGGTGATACGGTCATTTTTATAACCTTGATCGCCAGAAATACTATAAACTCTTGATCCACTGACATTACTCAAGACGTTGTCAATCAAACCATTGTAGTAATTTGAACCAACTACTCCACCAATTTGGCCATTCTTGGTTGAGTTCTGAATTTTCCCTGATGCATAGGAATTAGTGATACGAGCATTGGCTTCTAATCTTCCGACTAAACCACCAAAGCGTTGCTCATTAGTCTTGGCACTCGCTAAAATAGTAACATCTGCTCTACTTTGTGTCAGTAGGGAAGCATTTCCTTTCAGATTTGCGACTAAACCTCCAACATTATAGGCCTTGCTTTGCTTATCGTTAGTCTGGATAGTACCTGTAAAGGAACTATTTGTAATTTGCGTGTTAGTTGCAACAACCACTAGCCCTGCAACCTGACTGGCATTCCCTACCACGGCAACTCGCCCTTGAGCAGATACGTCTTGAATGTGAGCATTTTCCGCAGAACGGGCCAAGCTTGCAGAATCATAAGTCCCAACAATATTGACATCCTTCAAATCGATATTTGAAATTCTAGCACCACTCTTGAGATTCTCAAACAAAGGCTTGGCTAGGTTGTAAATAGCGTACTGTTTACCATTATGGCTACCTGTAAGGCTACCTGTAAAGTTGTTTCTCAGATAGACATAATCGCTTGCTGCCAAGCTTACTTCACTAGCATCTAGATCAGCTCCAAGTACAAAGTTGCCTGCCATGTTGCTCTTCATCGCTTCTAACAGACTTGCAAAACTAGTATAGACACCTTGTTGATTTGAATGAGATTTGCTGATGTAGAAGTCATATCCTGGTTTATAACCCGTTTCACTTTCTTGGACAAGCTCAGGCAGAGATACAGTAACCTTATAAACTTCCCTACCATCTTTAGTACTTTCGGCAATACTCTGAACTGGCAGGAGCATTTCTTTCGACTCGGCAGACTTAACTTTGACAAAGTAATTTGACAAATCGCTTGGAACTGCGTTCATAGAAATCAAGCGTTTATACTGATCATTTTCCTTGCTGTAGAATTCAACGGATTCTACATTTCGGATAGAAATTTTCTTATACTCGAGTTCAAATTGACGACTGTCCTTTTCAAAGTCTGTAACCTGACCTTGATCTAATTCGTAGGTTAATTTTGTCTTCAAAGTATAATCTGTATAATGATCCAAATCACCAATCTTGAGACTGCCTGCAAAATTCGTAATCGGAAGTGAGCGTACAAGCTGGTCACCTTCATATAATTCTGCTGTAGCTGTCCGTAATGATTGAGTTTCATCAGTCAGGTTGTACTGAACCGTAACAGAACGATCTTCTGGATTTTCTGTAAGACTGAGGATACTTAGATTTGGTCTAACTTTTGCAACTCCATTTAGAGCCGTTCTGGCTGCTGTCAAGTTCGCCAAGGCTTGATCAACTTGAACTTGGCTAGCTAGTCGATTTGCTAAAACTGTCTCTGCATTTGCAAATTCTCTTGTAAAGTTTGTTTTTTTATCTGAGTCAGCATTTTTGTATTTGAAGCTATCCTGGATGTCTTGACTTTCTCGGTATTCTGTTTGTAAAGCTACCTTAGTGACATCTGGGCCCTGTAATTGCTCTTTCGCATTCTCAATGCTTGCAACTGCTTGGTTGACTTGCTCTTGGCTAGCTTCTGATTGCGTCAATAATTCTTGACCTTTAAGGAGTGCCGAGTCGTAACTAATTTGGCGAGTTGAGATATCGTTAAAATAACGTGCCTGTGATTTAACTTGCTCTGCTTCCGACAATAGATTGTAGAGAGGAATTAAATCAAATTCATCCAATGCTTCAACCTTTGGAGCATCATTTGGAATCATAAACGGACTTGCTGTTCCAATCTTAACAATCTGAGTCACTGGTGGCAAGGTTTCTTCATTAGATAATTCTAGACGATCCAATTCTTGATTATTTGAATAGTAGACCCTAGTTTTGATTGTACGCTCACCTTCCACTCCAGGAACACTTACAATACGTGAATCCTTGACCAACTCATCAGTATACTGCTCCTCAATCTTAAAGGCTACTTTTTCAACTCTCGTTTCATCTACATAGCTAAGCTCTAACTCAGGAAGGTCAAAACTTGGTGTAGGCTCTGTGCCAGCTGTGCCGACTGGGTCTGTATACTCTGGTAATTCATAAACTGAGGCTGGACCGTCGCCTGCTGTGCCTACTGATTCTGTATACTCTGGTAATTCATGAACAGGGGCTGGATCGTCGCCTGCTGTGCCTACTGAATCTGTGTAACCTGGAACGTCGTGAACTGGAGCGGGTTCGTCACCTGCTGTGCCGACTGGGTCTGTATACTCTGGCAAGTCATGAACCGGAGCAGGTTCGTCACCTGCTGTGCCGACTGGGTCTGTGTACTCGGGAACCTCATGAACTGGTGTAGGCTCTACACCAGATGTGCCGACTGGTTCTGTATACTCGGGAATTTCGTAAACTGGAGCGGGTGCGTCACCAACTGTGCCGACTGGTTCTGTATACTCTGGTAATTCATGAACCAGGGCTGGATCGTCGCCTGCTGTGCCGACTGAATCTGTATATTCTGGGATTTCGTGAACTAGAGCTGGTTCAGCACCTGCTGTGCCGACTGGGTCTGTATATTCTGGGACTTCATGAACGGGGGCAGGTTCGTCACCAACTGTGCCGACTGATTCTGGGTACTCTGGTAATTCATGAACGGGGGATGGATCTGTACCAGCTGTGCCGACTGGATCTGTATATTCTGGGAATTCGTGAACTGGGGATGGATCGTCACCAGCTGTGCCCAACGAATCTGTATACTCTGGCAATTCGTGAACCAGAGCGGGTTCGTCGCCTGCTGTGCCGACTGAATCTGTGTACTCTGGCAGTTCGTGAACCAGAGCTGAGTCTTCACCAGCTGTGCCTACAGGATCTGTATATTCTGGAATATCATGAACTGGAGCTGGAGCTTCACCGGCTGTGCCCAACGAATCTGTATACTCTGGCAATTCGTGAACCGGAGCGGGTTCTGCACCTGCTGCGCCTACTGGTTCTGCGTACTCTGGAACTTCATGAACGGGAGCGGGTTCGTCGCCTGCTGTACCAACAGGTTCTGTGTACTCTGGCAAGTCATAAACGGGGGCGGGTTCTGTACCTGCCGTGCCGACTGGATCTGTATACTCGGGAACCTCATGAACCGGAGCTGGGGCGTCGCCTGCTGTGCCGACTGTTTCTGTATACTCTGGTAATTCATGAACTGGGGCGGGTGCGTCACCAGATGTGCCGACTGTTTCTGTATACTCGGGAACATCGTGAACTAGGGCGGGTTCTTCGCCAGTTGTGCCGACTGGTTCTGTATACTCTGGTAAGTCATAAACCGGGGCGGGATTGTCGCCTGCTGTGCCGACAGGGGATGTATACTCCGGCAATTCGTGAACGGGAGCGGATTCTGTATCTGCTGTGCCGACTGGATCTGTATACTCTAGGACTTCATGTACCGGAGCGGACTCTGAACCTACCGTACTTACTGGATCTATGTACTCTGGAACTTCATGTACCGGAACGGGCTCTGAACCTACCGTATTTACTTGATCTGTATACTCTGGTAATTCATGAACTGGGGTAGGCTCTGCACCTGCTGTGCCGACTGGATCTGGGTACTCGGGAACCTCATAAACCAGGGCGGGATCTGCACCTACTGTGCCGACTGATTCTATATATTCAGGGACTTCGTGAACTGGAGCGGGTTCGTAACCAGATGTACCGATTAATTCTGTATACTCGGGAACGTCGTGAACTAGGGCTGGTTCTTCGCCAGTTGTGCCGACTGATTCTGTGTACTCGGGAACCTCATGAACTGGGGTAGGCTCTACACCAGATGTTCCTACTGATTCTGTATACTCGGGAATTTCGTAAACTGGGGCTGGATCTGCACCTGCTGTGCCGACTAATTCTGTGTACTCGGGAACCTCATGAACTGGGGTAGGCTCTACACCAGATGTGCCGACTGGATCTGTATACTCCGGCAAGTCATGTACGGGGGCTGGGGCGTCGCCTGCTGTGCCGACTGATTCTGTATATTCTGGAACGTCGTGAACAGGGGCTGGTTCGTCACCAGATGTACCTACTGAATCTGTGTACTCGGGAACGTCATGTACCGGAACAGGTTCTGTACCTACCGTCCCTACTGATTCTGTGTAGGCTGGGACTTCGTGAACGAGGGCGGGTTCTATACCTACCGTCCCTACTGAATCTGTATATTCTGGAACTTCATGAACGGGAGCTGGGTCTGTGCCAGCTGTACCCACAGGAGCTGGGTACTCTGGCAAGTCGTGAACAGGAGATTCTTTAAGCAATTGATTACTTTCTGCCGTGCCCACCAAAATAATCTCTGAAATAGGTTGGACTGTCACTTGATCAAACACCAACTCAGATTTTATCACCTTCTGATTAGCACTGTAGCGACGAGTAATCACTGTACGTTCCCCAGATACACCCACCTGAATGGTCTTTGTTTGCCCCTTAACAAGATTATCCGAATAGCGATATTCTGTTTGATAAGGAAGCACTTGCGTTTGACTTTCATCTTGACTAGATAATTGTAACTCAGAGCGATCATAAATTGAGCTTCCCGACGGCACTCGGTTTGCTCCATTGACAAGCTCCAGTTTTTCATCTGTCGACTTCTCTGAACTATCTGCTTTTGATACTGCCACCGCTTTGTCATTTTCAGAACCGTCCACTGATTGATTCACAGTCTGATTAGCTTTATGCTTAGATTCTTCACCTTGCTCCAGAGAATTTTTCAAAATAGCCTGATTCTTCAGATAACCAATGTATTCAAAATCTTCAATGTTCAAGGGTTGAGGTAGTTGCTCTCCTAGCTCCAAATTTAAAAGCTGATTATAAGCAGCTAGCTCAATATTTGTAACTGCAAGTATTGAAGGAGAAAGAAGAATGGATCCTAGTCCAGTCACCAATAAAATCGAAGATAGATATCTTTTCCCGTTTTTCCTCTTAGAAATTACCAAGACCGCAAGAACAATACCAGCTGTTGCAAAGATTGCTTCCCACATACCAGAGTAGCCAGTACTTGGTAAGTTTCCTATCAATCTTCCTTCTTTTTTAGGACGATAAACCAAGTAGTATGCATCTGTACTTTCCTCTACAAATTTTGGAAGTTCCTTAACAACCATCGCCTTTTCAGTATCTGTCAATTCTGATTCCATAACATACTTATACTGAATCTGAACAGCTTGATTCGCTGGTAACTCTGCTGCTTCAACAGGCTGTGTACTAGTCCCAACTACAGAACCCAAAAAGAAGCTTCCAATAGTCGCTGATATCAGACCTACTGATAACTTTCTAAAAGAAAAACGCTGGCGCTTTTCTCCGTAAAATTGATGTTTCATCACTTAACTTTTTCCTTTATAATAAAATATTAAATCCTTTCTATTTTATCGAATTTCCCTCCAATAAACAAGGATTTTGTTTGCCTCTTGAAATTATTTTACGCTACATACCGTTAACAAGATTCTTATCAGTGGATACTGTTTATCAAGCATTCTAAACTTCCTATTATTTTCAATTTCATACACAAGAGTTTTTATGAAAATAATAAGAAACAACGAGCATCTCCAACTATGGAAATGCTCGTTTTTTTGATATTTAGAAGTGAGTTTTTACCCAGCTTCTTTTCTAGCAATCTCATAGAATCAAGATTCTAAGATTTGCTTTATCCGAGTAATGGTTTACTCTTCTTCCTTACGTTTTTTAGAGATAAGGAGTCCTCCTGTCACTGCTGCAAGAAGTGCTAGTCCAAGTGAAGCGTTAGATTGTTTAGTACCAGTGTTTGGCAATTCTTTCGCTCCTGCTTTCTTAGATGGTGCTTGAGCAGATGACTCTTTAGTAGCTTCTTTAACAACTTTATTAGCTGCAATTGTTGCTACTGATCCGTCCGCAAAGGTTACAGATACTGATCCGTCATTGTTAACCTTAACATCTGTCGCAGTTGGGTTAGCTTTCTTAACTTCTTCAGCTACTTTAGCTTTTTCTGCATCTGTCAAGTTGTTAGGATCTACTACTGGAGTAAGAGCTGGTACTTTAGCTCCATTTGCTTCAG
>NZ_JASHFS010000025.1:0-16522 GCF_047460685.1 Streptococcus infantis
AAGCACCTACATCAGACAAACCAGAGTACACTCAACCTGTAGGTATGGCTCCAGACGAAGCACCTACATCAGACAAACCAAAGTACACTGCACCAGTAGGTACAGTTCCAGATGAGGCTCCTAAGGCAGAGAAACCAGAACATACAGCACCAGTTGGTGCTAATCTGGTTGAGCCTGAAATTCATGAAAAACCAGAATATACTGAACCGATAGGCACAGTTCCAGACGAAGCACCTAAATCAGAGAAGCCAGAGTACACTGAGCCTGTAGGTATGGTTCCTGACGAAGCACCTACATCAGACAAACCAGAGTACACTCAACCTGTAGGTATGGCTCCAGACGAAGCACCTACATCAGACAAACCAAAGTACACTGCACCAGTAGGTACAGTTCCAGATGAGGCTCCTAAGGCTGAGAAACCAGAGCATACAGCACCAGTTGGTGCTAATCTGGTTGAGCCTGAAATTCATGAAAAACCAGAATATACTGAACCGATAGGCACAGTTCCAGACGAAGCACCTAAAGCTGAGAAACCAGAGTACACTGATCCTGTGGGTATGGTTCCAGACGAAGCACCTAAAGCAGAGAAACCAGAATATACAGCACCAGTTGGTGGTAATCTGGTTGAGCCTGAAGTTCATGAAAAACCAGAATATACTGAACCGATAGGCACAGTGCCTGACGAAGCACCTAAAGCTGAGAAACCTGACTATACGCAACCAATAGGTACAAACCTTGTAGAACCGGAAGTTCAACCAGCGTTGCCGGAAGCTATTGTGACTGACAAAGGCGAGCCGGAAGTTCAACCGGCATTACCCGAAGCTGTTGTGACTGAAAAAGGCGAACCGGAAGTTCAACCAGCGTTACCCGAAGCTGTTGTGACTGACAAAGGCGAACCGGAAGTTCAACCGGCATTACCAGAAGCTGTTGTGACTGAAAAAGGCGAACCGGAAGTTCAACCAGCCTTACCCGAAGCTGTTGTGACTGACAAAGGCGAACCGGAAGTTCAACCAGCGTTACCCGAAGCTGTTGTGACTGACAAAGGTGAGCCAGAAGTTCATAAAAAACCAGCATACACTGAACCGGTAGGCACAGTTCCAGAAGAAGCACCCAAGTCCGAGAAGCCAGAATACACGGAATCTGTAGGTACAACAGGAGTAGATGAAACAGGAAACTTAATTGATCCGCCGGTTATTGAAATCTCAGAGTATACTGATCCACTAGCTACAGTTCCTGACGTTGCTCCAGAGAGAGAAGAGCTTCCTGCTTTACATACTGATATTCGTACAGAGACTATTCCTAAAACTATCACAGAAGAATCTGATCCTACCAAATTTATAGGTGATGATTCTGTTAAACAAGTTGGTGAGGACGGCGAACGTCAAATTGTTACTAGCTATGAAGAGTTACATGGCAAAAAAATCAGTGAACCAGTTGAAACCGTAACTGTGTTAAAAGAAATGAAGCCTGAAATTCTTGTAAAAGGTACAAAAGAAAAGCCAAAAGAAAAAACAGCTCCTGTTTTGACTCTGACCACTGTATCTAAGGATGTTTTAGCTAAGTCTGCTACAATTAACTACAATCTAGAAAATCAAGACAATGCTACAATTACACGCATTGTAGCGACTATCAAAGAAGGTGGAAAAATTGTAAAAACGCTTGATTTAAAAATCGATAACTTATCTCAAGTATTAGAGAACTTAGACTATTACAAAGATTATACGATTTCAACCACTATGACTTATGATGTAGGTAAGGGTGCAGAAGTATCGACTTTGGAAGATAAACCTTTACGCTTAGATTTAAAGAAAGTTGAGTTGAAAGATATTGCAAATACCAGTCTCGTACAAGTAAACGAAAGCGGTGTCGAAAGCGATAGTAATCATTTAACATCTCTTCCAAGTAATGTTAACAACTATTACTTAAAAGTAACCTCCAGAGAAAACAAAGTGACTCGTTTAGCAATTGATAAGATTGAAGAGGTCATTGAGGAAGGTAAGCAGCTTTACAAGATAACGGCAAAAGCACCTGACTTAGTTCAACGTGATAAAGACGGTAAGTTAAGAGATACTTACACTTATTATCTTGAAAAACCGAGGGCTACCGAGGATAAGGTTTATTACAACTTCCATGATTTAGCAAAAGATATGCAAGCAAATCCTACCGGTGAGTTTAAACTTGGTGCAGATTTGAATGCAGTTAACGTTAAGCCAGCAGGTAAAGCTTATGTTATGGCTAAGTTTAGAGGTACTTTATCAAGTGTAGAGAATCATCAGTACACGATTCATAACTTAGAAAGACCTTTGTTTAATGAGGCTGAAGGTGCTACACTCAAAAACTTTAACTTAGGTAATGTAAATATAAACATGCCTTGGGCTGATAAAGTTGCACCTATTGGTAATATGTTTAAGAAGTCTACACTTGAGAATATCAAAGTAGTAGGTTCAGTAACAGGAAATAACGATGTAACCGGTGCTGTTAATAAGTTAGACGAAGCTAATATGCGCAATGTAGCTTTTATTGGCAAGATTAACAGTCTTGGAGATAAAGGCTGGTGGTCTGGTGGACTTGTCAGCGAAAGTTGGCGAAGTAACACGGATAGTGTTTATTTTGACGGTGATATTGTAGGTAACAATTCTAAGTTTGGTGGTTTAGTAGCTAAAGTCAATCACGGAAGTAATCAGTGGGATGTTAAACAAAAAGGTCGTTTGACAAATTCTGTTGTTAAAGGTACTATGACTCTGAAAAATCATGGTCAAAGTGGTGGTTTAGTTCACGAAAACTATGACTGGGGTTGGGTTGAGAATAATATTAGTATGATGAAAGTCAATAACGGTGAAATTATGTATGGTTCAGGTTCTATTGACGGTGACCCATACTTTGGTTTTGACTACTTCAAAAATAATTATTATGTAAAAGGTGTTGCTACTGGAGAAAGTACCTACAAGCGTTCGAAACAGATTCAGTCTATCTCTCAAGCCGAAGCAGACGCCAAAATCGCTAATATGGGGATTACTGCGAATACCTTCGCTATTCAAGATCCAGTTGTAAACAAGTTAAATCGTATCGTTGATAGAGATTCTGAATATAAAGCGATTCAGGACTACCAAGAAACAAGAAACCTAGCTTATCGAAACTTGGAAAAACTGCAACCATTTTATAACAAAGAGTGGATTGTAAACCAAGGGAATAAGTTAACAGATGAGTCCAATCTTGTTAAGAAAACTGTTCTGTCTGTAACAGGTATGAAAGCAGGGCAATTTGTCACTGATTTATCAAGTGTGGATAAAATCATGATTCACTATGCCGATGGAACCAAAGAAGAATTTGGGGTATCTGCGGTTTCGGACTCTAAGGTAAAACAAGTCAAAGAATATAATGTAGATGGTTTAGGTGTAGTTTACACTCCTAATATGGTTGATAAGAACAGAGATTCCTTGATTACGAAAGTTAAAGAGAAGTTGAGTTCTGTTGCTTTAGACTCTGCTGAGGTTAAAGCTATTACAAATAACCCTTCATCTCTATACCTAGAAGAAAGCTTCGCTGAGGTTAGAGAGACGTTAGATAAGTTAGTGAAGTCCTTGTTAGAAAATGAAGACCATCAACTGAACAGTGATGAAGTGGCTGAGAAGGCGCTTCTCAAGAAAGTTGAAGATAATAAAGCTAAGATTATATTAGCCTTGACTTATCTAAATCGTTATTATGGTATCGACTATGATGGCTTGAACTTTAAGCATTTGATGATGTTTAAACCAGACTTTTATGGTAAAACACCAAGTATTTTAGATTTCTTGATTCGTATAGGTTCAGCAGAAAAGAATTTAAAAGGAGATAGAAGTTTAGAAGCTTATCGTGAAGTTATTGGTGGTACTATTGGAAAAGGTGAATTAAATGGCTTGTTAGGCTATAACATGCGTTTATTCACTAAGTACACCGACTTAAATGACTGGTTTATTCATGCTGCAAAGAACGTTTATGTTTCTGAGCCTGAGACGACTACAGAGGATTTCAAAGACAAGCGCCATCGTATCTATGACGGTTTGAACAATGACGTGCATAGTCGCATGATTTTACCGTTACTCAACTTGAAGAAAGCACATATTTTTGTCATTTCTACTTACAACACGTTGGCATTCAGTTCTTTTGAAAAATATGGGAATAATACGGAAGAAGAACGAAATGCTTTCAAAGAGGAGATAAACAAAGTAGCGAAAGCTCAACAAAGATATTTAGACTTTTGGTCTCGTTTAGCCTTACCAAAAGTTCGTAATCAGCTCTTGAAGAGTCAAAACTCCGTACCAACGCCTGTTTGGGATAATCAAAATTATAGCGGTATTAAGAATGCTAGTCGCCGTGGTTATGGTTCAGATGGCAAGGTTGCAACTCCTATTCGTGAGCTATTTGGCCCAACTGATCGTTGGCATCAAGTTAACGGAGCGATGGGAGCGATGGCAAAAATTTATGAACGTCCATGGAAAGATGATCAGGTTTACTTCATGGTAACTGACATGATTAGTCAGTTTGGTATTTCAGCCTTTACACATGAAACAACTCACATAAACGACCGTATGGCTTACTATGGTGGAGATTGGCATCGTGAAGGTACTGACTTAGAAGCCTTTGCTCAAGGTATGTTACAAACCCCTGATAAATCTACTCCGAATAGTGAGTATAAAGCTCTGGGTATCAACATGGCTTATGAGCGTAAAAATGATGGTGAGCAGTACTACAATTATGATCCAGCTAAGTTAGACAGTCGAGACAAGATTGATAGTTATATGAAAAACTACAATGAGTCTATGATGATGTTAGATTACTTAGAAGCTACTGCCGTTATTAAGCAGAAGTTATCTGATAACTCTAAGTGGTTCAAGAAGATGGATAAAGAATGGCGTACAAATGCGGATAGAAATCGTTTAATTGGAGAACCACACCAGTGGGACAAATTACGTGATTTGACGGAAGAAGAGAAGAAATTACCAATTGATAGCATTGACAAGTTGGTAGATAATAACTTTGTAACTCTTCATGGTATGCCAAATAACGGTCGCTTCCGTACGGAAGGTTTTGATAGTGCTTATCAAACGGTCAATATGATGGCAGGTATCTTTGGCGGGAATACGAGTCGAAGCACCGTAGGTTCTATTTCCTTTAAACACAATACTTTCCGTATGTGGGGTTACTATGGTTATGAGAATGGCTTTATCCCTTATGTTTCTAACAAGTTAAAAGGTGATGCCAACAGAGAAAATAAAGGGCTTTTAGGTGATGATTTCATTATCAAGAAAGTTTCTAATAATCAATTCCAAAACCTCGAAGAGTGGAAGAAACATTGGTATCATGAAGTGTATGCGAAAGCACAGAAAGGCTTTGTTGAGATTGAAGTAGACGGTTCTAAGATTTCAACTTACGCTCAACTTCAAAACTTATTTAACACTGCTGTTGAGAAAGACTTGAAAGAAGGTGGTTTCAAGCATACCGAAGGCCTCAAGTGGAAAGTTTATAAGAAATTATTACAAAACACAGATGGTTTCTTAAATCCATTGTTTAAAATATAAAAGGGACAAGTTTTTTGGCTCTTTGTCAACTGTAGTGGGTTGAAGAAAAGCTAATCTCGAGAAAGGACAAATTTCGTCCTTTCTTTTTTGATGTTCAGAGCGATAAAAATGCGTTTTTTGAAGTTTTCAAAGTTCTGAAAACCAAAGGCATTGCGTTTAATAAGTTTGATTAGATTATTAGTGGCTTCCAGTTTGGCGTTAGAATAGGGTAGTTGAAGAGCGTTGACAATTTTCTCTTTGTCCTTTAGAAAGGTTTTAAAGACAGTCTGAAAAAGAGGATGAACCAGCTTTAGATTGTCCTCAATGAGTCCAAAGAATTTCTTCGGCTCCTTATTCTGAAAGTGGAAAAGCAAGAGTTGATAGAGATGATAGTGGTGTTTCAAGTCTTCGGAATAGCTCAAAAGCTTGTTTAGGATTTCCTTATTGGTTAAATGCATACGAAAAGTAGGGCGATAAAAACGTTTATCACTCAGTTTACGACTATCCTGATTGATTCATAATTTGGACACGCACACGACTCATAGCACGGCTTAGATGTTGTACAATGTAAAAGCGATCCAGAACGATTTTAGCGTTTGGGAGTGAAACAGTCTCGTAGACTGTTTCAGCCTGAGCCTAGAAATTCGAAAGCGAAGTTGTCTAGTCAAGTCATAATAAGGGCTAAACATATCCATAGTAATGATTTTGACGCGACTTCGGACAGAACTCTCATATTTAAGAAAATGATTTTGGATGATGGATTGTGTTCTACCTTCCAGAACTGTGATGATATTGAGATTGTCAAAATCTTGAGGGTAATTTCTCAAAGTAACTTCCACTTTCCTGACCAAAGTGGAAATTAGTCTAAAACGGATTTTTATGGTGGAATTAAGTGTGAGACGTTTGTTAATTATTTTATAGGATTGGCTATTAGTAAGAAATATGGTATAATATAGGGTGAGACCTTCTTAATAAATAGTGAAAGAGTATAAAATGAAAAAAATTGTCATTAACGGTGGGAGACCATTGAAAGGTGAAATTACGATTAGTGGTGCTAAAAATAGTGTCGTTGCCTTGATTCCTGCCATTATTTTATCAGATGATGTTGTGATTTTGGATTGTGTTCCAGACATCTCTGATGTAGCTAGTCTTATTGAGATTATGGAGATCATGGGAGCTAGTGTCAAGCGTTATGACGATGTTCTTGAGATTGATCCTCGTGGTGTTCAAAATAAACCAATGCCTTATGGTAAAATTAATAGCTTGCGTGCGTCTTATTATTTCTATGGTAGTCTTTTAGGACGTTTTGGTGAAGCAACTGTAGGTTTGCCTGGAGGGTGTGACCTAGGACCACGTCCGATTGATTTGCATTTAAAAGCATTTGAAGCTATGGGAGCTAAGACAACCTACGAGGGAGATAATATGAATCTCTCAACCCAAGGATCAAGTCTACATGGTGCGCATATCTATATGGATACTGTTAGTGTTGGTGCGACAATCAATACGATGCTAGCAGCAGTAAAATCTAAAGGTCGAACAGTTATTGAAAATGCTGCTCGCGAACCTGAAATCATTGATGTGGCTACATTATTAAACAATATGGGAGCTCACATTCGTGGCGCAGGTACGGATATGATTACTATTGATGGTGTAGATAGCCTTCATGGAACACGTCACCAAGTCATCCCTGACCGTATCGAAGCAGGTACATATATTTCATTGGCTGCTGCAGTAGGTCATGGGATTCGAATTAATAATGTACTTTATGAGCATTTAGAAGGATTTATTGCTAAACTTGAAGAAATGGGTGTTCACATGACTGTTTCTGAAGACAGTATTTTCGTCGAAGAGCAAACAAATCTAAAGGCTGTTAATATCAAGACAGCTCCTTATCCAGGTTTCGCAACAGATCTTCAACAGCCTATTACTCCTTTGCTTTTAAAAGCAGAAGGTCGTGGCACATTGATTGATACAATCTATGAAAAACGTGTCAACCATGTTTTTGAATTAGCCAAAATGAATGCAGATATTTCAACAACAAACGACCACATCCTTTATAAGGGTGGAAATCCTTTGCAGGGTGCAAAAGTTAAGGCGACAGACCTACGTGCTGGAGCTGCCTTGGTTATTGCTGGCTTGATGGCTGAAGGAAAAACAGAGATTACCAATGTTGAATTCATCCTTCGAGGCTACTCGAATATTATCGAAAAATTGCGTAATCTTGGAGCAGATATTGAGCTAATCGAAGATTAGCAATTTGAGGATTGTAATGAATATCTGGACTAAATTAGCAAAATTTTCTTTCTATGAGACGGAACGTTTGTATTTCCGTCCCTTCTTTTTTACAGATATAGATGATTTTCATCAACTTGCATCAGATCCTGAAAATCTCCAATTTATCTTTCCTGCACAAGCAAGTATTGAAGAAAGTCAGTATGCTCTTGCCAATTATTTTATGAAATCACCTTTGGGGATTTGGGCTATTTGTGATAAAAAAGAGCAAAGAATGATTGGAGCTATCAAGTTTGAAAAACTTGATGAAATTAAGAAAGAAGCTGAAATTGGCTATTTTTTAAAGAAAGACTATTGGTCTCAGGGTTATATGACTGAAGCAGTTACCAAATTACGAGATTTATCCATGAACGAGTTTGCCTTGAAGCAACTTTCGATTGTGACACATCTAGAAAATGTTGCTAGTCAGAAAGTAGCAGAAAAATCAAATTTTGTTCTTTATCGTCGTTTTAAAGGTAGCGATCGTTATACCCGAAAGATGCGGGATTATCTAGAATTCCGTTATACAAAAGGAAATCTAAATGAGTAAACACCAAGAAATATTAGCCTACTTGGAAGAATTACCAGTTGGGAAGCGTGTCAGTGTTCGTAGTATTTCAAATCGGCTGGGAGTAAGTGATGGTACGGCATATCGGGCTATCAAAGAAGCTGAAAATAGGGGACTTGTTGAAACACGTCCTCGAAGTGGAACAGTACGTGTAAAGTCAAAAAAAGTAGCTATTGAGAAATTAACGTTCGCAGAAATTGCAGAAGTTACAGGCTCGGAAGTTTTAGCTGGTCAAGCTGGATTGGACAGAGAATTTAGTAAATTCTCCATTGGGGCAATGACTGAAAAGAATATTCTTTCTTATCTTCATGATGGCGGCTTACTTATCGTAGGAGATCGAACACGTATTCAGTTATTAGCACTTGAAAATGAAAATGCTGTCTTGGTAACAGGTGGATTTGAAGTTCACGAAGATGTTTTAGAATCTGCCAATAAGAAAAATATTCCAGTATTGCGCAGTAAGCATGATACATTTACAATTGCGACTATGATCAACAGAGCTTTGTCCAACGTTCAGATCAAGACAGATATTTTGACGGTTGAAAAAATCTATCGTACTAGTCATGAATATGGATTTCTACAGGAAACGGATACTGTCAAAGATTATCTAGACTTGGTTCGTAAGAATAGAACGAGCCGTTTCCCTGTCATTAATCAGCATCAGGTTGTTGTTGGTGTAGTTACTATGCGTGATGCAGGTGATAAATCTCCAGGAACGACCATTGATAAGGTCATGACAAGGACTGTCTATATGACTGGTTTAGCGACGAATATCGCTAATGTTAGCCAGAGAATGATTGCTGAAGACTTTGAAATGGTACCTGTTGTTCGTAGCAATCAAACCTTACTTGGTGTTATTACTAGACGGGATGTCATGGAAAAGATGAGCCGCTCTCAAGTTTCAGCATTACCAACATTTTCAGAACAGGTTGGTCAGAAGTTATCTTACCACCATGATGAAGTTGTCATTACGGTTGAACCATTTATGTTGGAAAAAAATGGAGTCCTTGCAAATGGAGTTCTTTCAGAAATATTGACCCATATGACGCAGGATCTGGTCGTGAATAGCGGACGTAACCTCATCATTGAACAGATGTTGATTTACTTTTTACAGGCTGTTCAGATTGATGATATCTTGCGAATTCAGGCTAGAATTATTCATCATACGAGAAGGTCAGCCATTATCGACTATGATATTTATATCAATCATCAAATCGTATCAAAAGCAAATGTTACTGTAAAAATTAATTAAAACTAGGAGAAAACATGATTACATTAAAATCAGCTAGAGAAATCGAAGCAATGGATAAGGCTGGCGATTTTCTTGCCAGTATTCACATCGGTTTGCGTGACATCATCAAACCAGGTGTAGATATGTGGGAAGTAGAAGAATATGTGCGTCGTCGTTGTAAAGAAGAAAATTTCCTCCCTTTACAAATCGGTGTTGATGGAGCAATGATGGATTATCCATACGCAACTTGTTGTTCGCTTAATGACGAAGTAGCCCATGCTTTTCCACGCCACTATGTTTTGAAGGAAGGCGATTTGCTCAAGGTTGATATGGTCCTTGGTGGGCCAATCGCTAAGTCCGACCTCAATGTTTCTAAACTCAATTTTAACAACGTTGAGCAGATGAAAAAATATACTCAAAACTTTACAGGTGGATTAGCTGATTCTTGTTGGGCATACGCTGTTGGCAAACCGTCAGAAGAAGTTAAAAACTTGATGGATGTTACCAAAGAAGCTATGTATAAGGGAATTGAGCAGGCTGTTGTAGGAAATCGTATTGGAGATATTGGAGCTGCTATTCAGGAATATGCTGAAAGTCGTGGTTACGGAGTTGTTCGTGATCTTGTAGGACACGGTGTTGGTCCAACTATGCATGAAGAACCAATGGTGCCTAACTATGGTATCGCAGGTCGTGGTCTCCGCCTTCGTGAAGGTATGGTTTTGACAATCGAACCTATGATCAATACTGGTGATTGGGAAATCGATACAGATATGAAAACAGGCTGGGCTCACAAAACTATCGACGGCGGTCTATCATGTCAGTACGAGCATCAGTTTGTTATTACAAAAGATGGGCCTGTAATCTTGACAAGTCAAGGTGAAGAGGGAACTTATTAATCAAAAAAGGAGCTGAGCTCCTTTTTTTGATTCTCTCAAGTTGAAAATAAATTTACGTAGCAGATATCTTACAAACGTTTTCTTTTATAGTAAAATAAAAGATGACTATATGAAAGAAGGTTCTTAATTGGAAAGTATTTTATTTTTTATTTCTGTCTTTATAGCCGGAGTCTTGTCATTCTTTTCTCCCTGTATCTTTCCCTTGTTACCAGTTTACGCAGGTGTTCTGCTAGATGATCAAGAGGAGTCAAAGACATTTCGTTTTTTGGGTAAAGATGTTGCCTGGTCAGGATTGATTCGTACCCTCTGTTTCATTGCGGGTATCTCTCTCATTTTCTTTATTCTTGGATTTGGAGCAGGATTCCTTGGGAATTTACTTTATGCTGACTGGTTCCGTTATGTCATGGGAATCATGATTATCATACTGGGATTGCATCAGATGGAAATTCTTCATCTACAAAAATTAGAGATACAAAAAACAGTGACATTTAAGCAAAAACAGTCTAGTAAATATTTGTCGGCCTTTTTATTGGGTATCAGCTTCAGTTTTGGCTGGACTCCATGTATAGGCCCAGTTTTAAGTTCTGTTTTAGCACTGGCTGCCTCAGGAGGAAATGGAGCTCTTCAGGGGGCCTTATTAACCCTCATTTACACTCTTGGAATGGCACTTCCATTTTTAGTTCTGGCCTTGGCATCAGGTCTTGTCATGCCTTATTTTAGTAGAATCAAATCCCACATACTTTTATTGAAGAAGATTGGTGGTTTATTGATCATTCTCATGGGAATTTTATTAATGTTGGGACAGTTAAATGTCTTATCTGGAATATTAGGATAAAAGGAGTTATCTATGAAAAAAATTATCTATTTTGGACTTAGTTTCTTGTCTCTCTTTCTTCTGATTGCTTGTGGCAAGGAAGAGAAAAAATCAAGTCCACAAAATCAATCAAATCAGACACAACAAGCTCCTGTGAAGCAAGTAGCTATTGGAGCAGAAGCACCTGATTTCACCCTTCAATCTATGGATGGAAAAGAAGTGAAATTATCTGATTTTAAAGGTAAAAAAGTTTATCTTAAATTTTGGGCATCTTGGTGTGGACCATGCAAGAAGAGTATGCCAGAATTGATGGAGCTTGCTGCTAAGGAAGATCGTGGTTTCGAAATTTTATCTGTCATTGCGCCAGGGCTTCAAGGTGAAAAAACGATAGACCAATTTCCAAAGTGGTTTGAAGAACAAGGTTATAAAGACATCCCTGTTTTATATGATACAAAAGGAGCTGTTTTTCAAGATTATCAAATTCGAAGCATCCCTACAGAGTATCTAATTGATTCACAGGGTAAAATTGCTAAGATTCAATTAGGTGCGATTAGTAACGCAGATGCAGAAGCAGCTTTTGCTCAAATGAAATAAAGTAATGAAATATAAAAATGTCTAGACAAATCGTCTAGACATTTTTTCTAACTTAAATTAGTTTTTTGAAGCTGCTTGGAATTCAGGGTTTTTCCAAGCTTCATCAATAATAGCTTGTAATTCTTTAGCTGAAGCTTGCATTTTTTGAGTTTCAGCATCGTTCAATGGGATGTTAACTGGACGAACGATACCGTGTGCACCAACGATAGCTGGTTGACCGATAAAGACGTTTTCAACTCCGTATTGACCTTCTTGGAATACTGAAAGTGGAAGAACAGCATTTTCATCATCAAGGATAGCTTTTGTAATACGAGCAAGGGCTACTGCGATACCATAGTATGTTGCACCTTTTTTGTTGATGATTGAGTAAGCAGCATCACGAACTGAGATGAAGAGTTCTACAAGGTCAGCTTCATCCAAGTCACGGTTAGCTTGCAACCATTGTTCCAATTTTACACCGGCAACGTTAGCGTGTGACCAAACAGCAAACTCAGAGTCACCGTGTTCACCCATGATGTAGGCGTGAACTGAACGAGCATCAACGCCGATTTTTTCAGCAAGTGCTTGACGGAAACGAGCTGAGTCAAGTGAAGTACCTGAACCGATAACACGTTCTTTAGGGAAACCTGAGAATTTCCAAGTTGAGTAAGTCAAAACGTCAACTGGGTTAGCTGCAACAAGGAAGATACCGTCGAAACCAGAAGCAACAACTTGTTCAACGATTGATTTGTTGATAGCAAGGTTTTTACCAACAAGGTCAAGACGAGTTTCACCTGGTTTTTGTGGAGCACCAGCAGTGATAACTACAAGGTCAGCGTCCGCACAGTCTTCATACTTAGCTGCATAAATTTTCTTAGGTGAAGTAAAAGCAAGCGCGTGGCTAAGGTCTTCAGCATCACCAACAGCTTTTTCAAACAATTGAGGAATTTCAATGATACCAAGTTCTTGTGCAATTCCTTGGTTAACAAGAGCAAAAGCGTATGATGATCCTACGGCACCGTCACCGACAAGGATAACTTTTTTGTGTTGTTTAGTTAATGTCATTTGTCTAAACATCTCCTTCATTTTTTAAGGGCTTCCCCCGTTTAGTTTCATTCTATCACTTTTAAATAGCTTTGTCACGGATATAACATCCACTTGGCCATGTAAACGTTTTAGTCGGATTGGAAGACTGAAATCTAGGTCAAACTATGGTATAATATATCTAGTTACTAATAGTGAAATGAGGCATTTGTTAATGCAAGATAAAAATTTAGTGAATGTCAATCTGACAAAGGAGATGAAGACCAGCTTTATCGACTACGCCATGAGTGTTATCGTATCGCGGGCCCTTCCTGATGTTCGAGATGGGTTGAAACCAGTTCATCGTCGTATTCTATACGGTATGAACGAATTGGGTGTGACACCAGATAAACCTCATAAGAAATCTGCCCGTATTACAGGGGATGTCATGGGTAAATACCACCCGCACGGTGACTCATCTATCTACGAAGCTATGGTTCGTATGGCGCAATGGTGGAGTTACCGTTACATGCTTGTAGATGGGCATGGGAACTTTGGTTCCATGGATGGTGATGGTGCCGCAGCTCAGCGTTATACCGAAGCACGTATGAGTAAGATTGCTCTTGAAATGCTTCGTGACATCAATAAAAATACCGTTGATTTTGTTGATAACTATGATGCCAATGAACGTGAACCTGTTGTTTTACCAGCTCGTTTTCCAAATCTTTTGGTCAATGGAGCTACAGGTATCGCTGTTGGTATGGCGACTAATATTCCGCCACATAACTTGGGTGAAACCATTGATGCTGTTAAGTTAGTGATGGATAATCCAGAAGTCACAACCAAGGAATTAATGGAAGTTCTTCCTGGTCCAGATTTCCCAACTGGTGCCCTTGTTATGGGGAAATCAGGTATTCATAAGGCCTACGAAACTGGTAAAGGATCGATTGTGCTTCGTTCTCGTACTGAAATCGAAGAAACTAAGACTGGTCGCGAACGTATCGTTGTAACAGAATTTCCATACATGGTCAACAAGACTAAAGTCCATGAACATATTGTGCGTTTAGTTCAAGAAAAACGTATCGAAGGTATTACAGCTGTTCGTGACGAATCTAACCGTGAGGGTGTTCGCTTTGTTATCGAAGTGAAGCGTGATGCTTCTGCCAATGTTATCTTGAACAACTTGTTCAAGATGACTCAAATGCAAACTAGCTTTGGATTTAACATGCTAGCTATCCAGAATGGTGTACCAAAGATTCTCTCACTTCGTCAAATCTTGGATGCTTATATTGAGCACCAAAAAGAAGTGGTGACTCGTCGTACTCAATTTGACAAAGAGAAAGCTGAAGCACGTGCACACATCTTAGAAGGTTTGTTGATTGCTCTGGACCATATTGATGAAGTTATTCGCATTATTCGTGCCAGTGAAACGGATGCAGAAGCCCAAGCTGAATTGATGAGCAAGTTCAAACTATCTGAACGTCAAAGTCAGGCAATTCTTGATATGCGTCTCCGTCGATTGACAGGTTTGGAACGTGACAAGATTCAGTCAGAGTATGATGAGCTTATTGCCTTGATTGCTGACTTGGCAGACATTCTTGCAAAACCAGAACGTGTAGCGCAAATCATCAAGGAAGAATTGGATGAGGTCAAACGTAAGTTTGGCGATCCACGTCGTACTGAGTTGATGGTTGGTGAAGTCTTGACTCTTGAAGATGAAGACTTGATTGAAGAGTCTGATGTTCTCATCACTCTATCAAATAAAGGTTACATCAAACGTTTGGACCAAGACGAATTTACAGCTCAAAAACGTGGTGGACGTGGCGTTCAAGGAACTGGAGTTAAGGACGATGACTTTGTGCGTGAATTGGTTTCAACCAGCACTCACGATCATTTGCTATTCTTCACCAATAAAGGACGTGTTTATCGTCTTAAGGGATATGAAATTCCAGAATACGGTCGTACAGCCAAAGGGTTGCCAGTTGTCAATCTTTTGAAACTGGATGAAGGTGAAAGCATTCAAACCATTATCAATGTTGAATCAGAACGTAGTGATGATGCTTATCTCTTCTTTACAACTCGCGCAGGTATTGTCAAAAGAACCAGTGTCAAAGAATTTGCCAACATTCGTCAAAATGGTCTCAAAGCCTTAAATCTGAAAGATGAGGATGAGTTGATTAATGTCTTACTAACTGAAAAAGACACAGATATCATCATCGGAACCAGATTAGGCTATGCAGTTCGTTTCAGTCAGTCTTCAGTTCGTAGCATGAGTCGTATTGCCACTGGTGTTAAAGGGGTAAACCTTCGTGAAGGTGATGCTGTAGTTGGAGCAAGGGTGATTACTGACCAAGATGAAGTCCTTATCATTACTGAGAAAGGATACGGTAAGCGCACAGTTGCGACTGAATATCCAACAAAAGGGCGTGCCGGTAAGGGAATGAAAACAGCCAATGTTACTGAAAAAAATGGTCCTCTGGCTGGTCTCTTAACAGTAAAAGGGGATGAAGATCTGATGATTATCACTGACACAGGTGTCATGATTCGAACCAATGTTGCCAATATTTCACAAACGGGACGTTCAACTATGGGAGTAAAAGTGATGCGTCTAGATCAAGATGCTAAGATTGTGACTTTTACAAGTGTTGCAGCAGCAGAAAAAGAAGAAGTTGGGGCAGAACAGGAAACAGAAAGTGAAGCATAATGTCTAAAAAAATCAATAAAAAGAAAAATAAACGAAAAAATCTGTTGATCAATATATTGGCAGGATTTCTGATACTGCTATCAATCGCTTTGATTTTTAACGCTAAAATCCGTGATATTTTTATGGTTTGGAATACTAATAAGTACCAAGTAAGTCAGGTATCAAAAGAAAAATTAGAAGAAAATCAGGATACAGAAGGAAATTTTGATTTCGATTCAGTGAAGGCTATCTCATCTGAAGCGGTTTTATCTTCGCAGTGGGATGCCCAACAACTTCCTGTTATTGGTGGAATTGCCATTCCTGAAGTAGAGATTAACCTACCTATCTTTAAAGGTTTAGATAATGTGAACTTGTTCTATGGGGCAGGAACCATGAAACCAAATCAAAAAATGGGAGAGGGAAATTATTCTCTCGCTAGTCACCATATTTTTACAGCTGAAAATGCCAGTCAGATGCTCTTTTCACCTTTGGTCAATGCCAAAGAAGGGATGAAAATTTATTTGACTGATAAGGAAAAGGTTTATACCTATGTCATTCGTGAAGTCAAACACGTTACACCTGACCGCGTTGATGAAATAGAAGACCGTGAGGGAATCAAAGAAATTACCTTGGTAACCTGTGTAGACTACAATGCCACAGAACGGATTATCGTGAAGGGAGATTTCAAAGAAGTGAAACCTTATGCAGAAACTCCATCAGATATCTTAGAAGCCTTTAATAAGCCTTATAAACAAAGATATTAAGAGATAAGATTAATAAAAAAGGTTTGCTAGTATTATGAACTGCACCCCAAAAGTTAGACATAAAAATCTAACTTTTGGGGTGTTTTTATTATGAAATTAACTTATGAAGATAAAGTTCAAATATATGAATTAAGAAAGAAAGGAGAGAGCTTTAGACAACTT
>NZ_JASHFS010000026.1:0-15524 GCF_047460685.1 Streptococcus infantis
TGTGATGCTTCTGTTATACTACCTGTTCGCTCACAATAGGAGAGAACTTTTTTACGAAAATCTATTGAATATGCCATAAGAAGATTATACCACATTATGTACTGTTTTAGGTTCATTTTACTATATTTATATAATCTGACTAGACAATGACCGACTTATAGCCACAAAAAAGAGGGTTGCCCCTCTTTCTACTTAGTTTTTATCCAGATTGCGTAGCATCTCGTCAATCTTGTTTCCATATTCGATGGATTCGTCTTTGACGAAAGTTAAGTCTGGAATTTTGTACAATTTCAAATTGCGACCCAGTTCACGTTTGATAGTACCAGTTGCTTTTTCAAGTCCGACTTGAGCTTTTTGATTATCTGAAGCCAGGTTACTCAAAATAGTGTAGTAGACCTTAGCAACAGACAAGTCACCTAGCATCTGAACATCAGTGATGGTCACACCTTGGACACGCGGATCACGGACTTTCTTTTGCAAAATCTCATTGACTTCGCGCTTGATCTCCATGCCCACACGATCCGTACGGAAATGATTTGCCATATTTCTTCCTTTCTCTCAATTGAACCAAAAGCTAGGCCAGCAGACCTAGCTTTTCTTGAGTTATTGATAACCATTTCAAATTGAAATGAATTTCAATTTGAAATTACTCGCTTCTTTCGCCGTGGTGAAAGTTATGAAACCATGGGTTTGCTTGCGTCCTTCGCCACTAAAGAAAGGAGCAAAAAATTATCTCTTGATTTCTTCCATGATATAAGCTTCAATCACATCATCCATCTGGAGATCATTGTAGCCATCAATCATGAGACCACCTTCACGGCCGTTTGTAACTTCTTTAACGTCATCTTTATAGTGTTTCAAGCTAGCTAGAGCGCCATCGTAAATAACAACACCATCACGGATAACACGGACTTTAGAGTCACGGGTAACTTTACCGCTGGTAACCATAAAGCCACCGATTGTTCCCACTTTAGATACCTTGAAGGTTTCGCGGATGATCGCTTCACCAATAATTTTTTCTTTAAATTCTGGGTCAAGCATCCCTTTCATGGCTTCTTCCATCTCTTCGATAACCTTGTAGATGATGCTGTGGAGACGGATTTCTACATCGTCAGCTTCTGCTTGTTGACGAGCTTGTGGTGTAGGGCGTACATTGAAACCAACGATAAAGGCATTTGAAGCTTCGGCAAGAGTCACGTCAGATTCATTGATAGCACCTACTGCTGAGTGAACAATAGTTACTTTAACGCCTTCCACATCAATCTTTTGAAGTGATGCAGAGAGAGCTTCAACAGAACCTTGTACGTCAGCCTTGATGATGACGTTAACAGACTTGAGTTCTCCTGCTTTAAGGGTATCAAAGAGGTTTTCAAGGCTGACACGTTGAGTAGCTTGACGTTGCTTCATAAGAGCACGTTTAGCACGTTCTTCACCAGCTGCACGCGCAGATTTTTCATCTTCGTAAACAGCAAAGTGGTCACCTGCCATTGGCGCTTCATTCAAACCAGTGATCGATACTGGTGTTGATGGGCCTGCAACCTTCACACGACGTCCGAGGTCGTTGGTCATAGCACGGACACGTCCAAAAGTATTTCCGACAACGATTGGATCTTGGACATTCAAAGTACCTTGTTGAACAAGAAGGGTTGCAACTGCACCTTTTCCTTTATCCAAACGAGCTTCGATAACAGTACCGATGGCACGAACTGTTGGATCAGCTTTGAGCTCTTGAATTTCAGCCACAAGTAGAACAGTTTCCAAGAGTTCATCGATATTTTGGTTGAATTTAGCTGAGATTTCTACAAACTCAGAATCGCCACCCCAAGCTGTTGACATAACACCATGTTCAGCCAATTCACCGATAACACGTTCTGGATTAGCACCTGGTTTATCGATTTTATTGATAGCTACGATGATTGGGACATTAGCTGCTTTTGAGTGGTTGATGGCTTCGATAGTCTGAGGCATTACCCCGTCATCTGCCGCTACGACCAAGATAGTAATATCGGTAACAGAAGCACCACGCGCACGCATAGATGTAAAGGCCGCGTGTCCTGGTGTATCAAGGAAGGTAATCTTCTTACCATTTTCCTCAATCTGATACGCACCGATATGCTGAGTGATACCACCAGCTTCACCTGTTGCAACACGAGAATTACGAAGGGTATCCAAAAGGGTTGTTTTACCATGGTCAACGTGTCCCATGATCGTTACAACTGGTGGACGCTCTACGAGTTCATCTTCATTGAGATAACCCTCTTCAGCAAAGAAACGTTCGATATCAGCATTATCGACTTCAACCTTTTGTTTAGCATCAATACCGTAATCTACCATGAGGAGTTCGATTGTTTCACCGTCCAAGGACTGGTTTTGTGTCGCCATCACACCCATCATGAAGAGTTTCTTAACAATCTCAGCTGGTTCGCGTTTGATACGTTTTGCGATTTCCGCAACGGTCATACCATCTGTATATTCAAATTCTGTTGGCAATTCATGGAACTTACGCTCTGTAACAGGTTTTGGTGCCTGATTACGGTTGTTTTGCTTATTGCCTTTTTTATTCTTTTTGTTATTGTTCCAGTTACTATTTCTTTGATTTCTCACTTGATTTTGACTACTTCGATTCTTTTGTTGTTTTCTAGGACCATCTTCTTCGTGATCGAAATCATCACGTTCTTTGTCTGGTCGAGCTTGTTTCTTACGACGTGTATCCACTACAGGTTCTTTAGCTGCAGGTGCTACTTCAACCACTGGTTGAACTGGCTTTACTTGTTCAGCTAATTTAGCGACTTCTTCAAAGATTTCCTCAGGCTCCTTGCGTTTATTTGCTTGGGCCAAGGCTTCTTTGGCAGCTTGAGTCTGCTTGAAGCGTTCCTCACTTGAACGAGCATATTCTGCATTTTGCTCTGCCTTTAGAGCAGCTGCACGGGCTTTAAAGTCAATACGTGGGCCTGCTTGATTTGGACGTTTATCCTCTTGCTGACGACGATCATTCCCACGATTTTGCTGACCTTGTTGTTTTTTACCTTGATCATTGAATCGGCGGTTGTCGCGATTCCCTTGACCTTGTTTACCACCATTACGGTTATCATTTTTTTGACGATTTCCACTTTGCTGGTGGTCACGGTTATTGCCCTTATTTTGCTTGCGTCGTTCAGCCTGCTCTTTTGCACGTGCTTCACGCTCAGCCTTAAAGTTTCGACTCTGTGGTTTTGCTGGTGCCACTTTTTCTTCTTTAGGAGCAACAGTTGCTGCTGGTTTTGCCTCTTCCTTAGTGACAACTGGCTTTGGAGCCACAGGTTTCGATTCTACCTTTGGAGCAGGAGCAGGTTTAAAACTTGCTACGATTTTTGAAGCAGCTGCTTCCTCCACACTTGATGAGTGGCTTTTTACATCCAAGCCCAACTCTTTTGCACGCGCTACAACTTCTTTACTTTCTTTTCCAAGTTCTTTTGCGATTTCGTACAATCTTTTCTTAGACAAATCATGTCCTCCTCTTCTATTCCATAAGAGACCTCATTTTCTTTGTAAATCCAGCATCTGTCACAGCCAAAACTTTTCTTGATTTTCCGACTGCTATGCTTAATTCCAGTGTTGAAAACACGGTAATAACTTCTACTTGATAATAATGACTTTTATCCTGAATCTTCTTGGTCAGGTTGGGACCAGCATCATGGGCGAGAAATACCAGTTTTACTTTCTGGTCTTGGATAGCCTTGACGACCATTTCTTCACCCGAGATGATTTTCCCTGCTCTCTGAGCAAGTCCCAAGAGATTGGCAATTTTTTGTTTATTCAAGTCCTAACTCTCTTCTTTTCACTTTGTGATCGACATAGGCAATCAACTCGTCATAAAAGCTCTCTTCAACTTCCATACTAAAGCTACGGTTAAAGACTTTTTTCTTTTTGGCCTCAAGGGCTTCTGCATTGTCTAGCTTGATATAAGCACCACGACCATTAGCCTTGCCTGTCGGGTCGATAAAGACCTGTCCCTCTTTGTTCTTGACAATACGGAGTAAATCGCGCTTATCAATCACTTCATTGGACACAACAGACTTGCGCAAAGGGATTTTTCTAGTTTTCATCCTTCCCTCCTCTGATCAGCTTTTATTCTTCGACCAATTCGTCTGTTTCTACCTGGTCAGCTTGTTCTGCTGCTTCCATGGCTTCAAACTCACTTGCAGACTTGATATCGATACGGTAGCCAGTCAAGTGAGCTGCCAAACGAACGTTTTGTCCACGACGACCAATCGCAAGAGAAAGCTTGTTATCTGGCACAACGACCAAGGCACGTTTACTGTCGTTTTCATCAAAGATAACTTGGTCAACTTCTGCAGGAGCGATAGCGTTGTAGATAAATTCAGCTGGATCTGCTACCCATTCGATAACGTCGATGTTTTCTTCGATTGGAACCATACGATCGCTCTTAGCATCGTAGCGAGCTGGGTGGAATTTGCTAGTGATTTTCTTGATGTTAGCACCACCACGTCCGACGATTGTCCCGATCGCATCCACGTTTGGATTGTGGCTACGAACAGCAACCTTTGTACGGTCACCTGCTTCACGAGCCACGCTCATGATCTCAACTGTTCCGTCATAAACTTCAGGAATTTCTTGTTCCATCAAGCGTTTGATCATTTCTGGGTGGCTACGACTTACAAAGACATTCACACCACGAGGATTGTCTTCAACCTTGTAGACATAAACTTCGATACGATCGTGAGAAGCAAAGACTTCACCAGGGATTTGGTCTTGTTTTGACAATTGAGCTTCGATGCTGCCAAGGTTGACATAGATAAAGCGATTATCAAAACGCTCTACTGTACCTGACATGATTTCTTGCTCATGCTCTTTGTAGGTGTTGTAGGTAATGGCACGTGTTTGCTTGCGCATTTTTTCCATGATGGTTTGTTTGGCAGACTGAGCTGCTACACGACCAAACTCACCTGGTGCTTCTTCAAATTTAATCTTGTCCCCAAGCTCGTAAGCTGAGTTAATGGCAAGAGCATCTTTCAAGCTGATTTCCAAACGGCTATCAAATACTTCATCAACAACTTCACGAACAGTATAAACTGTAAAGTCACCTGTCTTTTCGTTGAAATCAATGGCTACACTATCAGACTGCCCATAGCGTCTGCGATAGGCTGAACGAAGTGATTCCACCACTGCATCAATGATGTCTTCTTTTTTGATTCCCTTGTCTTCTTCCAAAATGCGGAAGGCCTCTAGCATTTCTTTACTCATCTTCTATTCACTTTTGAATCTTCAAAAGCTTCCTTTCTTTTACTATAATTTTACTGCTAAACGTGCTTTTGATACCAAACTGTATGGGATTTGGACTGTTTTCTTACGAGTCTTGTCCATATACTCCATAGTCAACTCATCCTCTTCAAAGGCTAGCAAGGTTCCTTCAAAGACCTTTTGCTTATCGATGGCTTGGTAAAGTCCAACATGGATGTATTTCCCAACTGCTCCAGCGACTGCTTCCTTGGTTTTCAAAGGACGCTCCAAGCCTGGACTGGTGATTTCTAGGAAATATTGTTCTGGGAAGGGATCTGGCTTGATAGTATCTAGGACAGGACTGATGATTTCTGTCAAGTCCGCTGTGTCGTTCAAGGTAATTCCCTCTGGTTTATCTACAAAAATACTAAGAATCATGTCACTGCCAATCTTTCCGTACTCGATATCCACGAGTTCAAAGGGAGCTTCAATGACAGGTTCTACGACTTCTCTGACTAATTCTACGATAGTTGCGATTGCGTCCACCTCCTCATAAGCAAGAGGCGAAGATATTTCCCCGCCTCACTTTCTCATATTCTTACTTACAGTATAGCACTTTTGACCACTTATGTAAAGTATAAGCACTCAGAAGGCTTGATTTTAAGCTTTTTCTTAAAATTCTGCCTCAACTCGGTAGATAACTTGACCCTTACTTGAGAATTTTTGCTCGTATTCTGTCATGACATTACCTTCAAAGTCACTGGCATGCAAGTCCAACCAAACGCCATTAAGTTTCATGCCATATTGAGAAAAACTCACTAGACTATATTCAAACAAGCCACGGTTATCTGTCTTGAAATGAATCTCACCGTGTTCAGGCAAGATACGCTTGAAGGTATCCAAGAAACTTTTATAGGTTAGACGACGCTTTTCATGGCGTTTTTTAGGCCACGGATCTGAAAAGTTTAGGTACAAGCGATCAATCTCACCATCTTCAAAGTAGTCAGTCAAATCTGAACCATCAACCCACAACAACTTGATATTGGGTACTGCAACTTCCAAGACCTTGTCCAAGGCATAACTCAAAACAGACTTTTGAATATCAATCCCGATATAGTTGATATTAGGGTTTTGTTTGGCCATACCTGTCACAAAAGCACCCTTACCACTACCAACCTCAACATGGATAGGATTGTCATTTCCAAATAAATCTCGCCATTTCCCTTTGGCTTCTAAAGGATTTAAGACAACATACTGAGGATTAGCCTCTAGTAATTCTGTTGCCCCTTTACGATTTCTAACTCTCATCTCTTCTTTCCATACTTGTCACGGAAGATACGCAAGGCATAAATCTCCCGATTGACATTTTCTAGATCTTCATTTGTATAATATTTGGCAATCTGGCTCAAGAAGGATAACTGAGCATACCAAAATAGTTTGTTGATGACTGTCTGGTTGTATTTATAACCGTAATAAGTCAACCACTCTTTCCACTGATAGTCTGGAATATAGTGACATAGCATATGCGCTACATCAAACATGCGATCCGTTAAACGAACGGAATCCCAATCCACTAAATAAACAAGACCGCTCTCTGTCTCAATCCAATTACTATGTCGTACATCTCCATGAACGATCGTTGCATAATCTTCCCTAAAGTTTGGCAAGCTTCCTCGCAAATCCTCTACTACCATTCTTAGATATTGATTGTTCTTCAAGGATTCTGGAGCATCTTTTAACCAAGCCTGAAGCAAGTCTAAAGGTGTTTCTAAAGAATAGCCCAAACGAGTCAATTGCGTCATCAAAGGACGCGAACGATGCAAACGACTCAGAATATTGATAATCTGCTTGCGATTCATATCATAAGGGGTCAAAATTTTACCATTCAACCATTCTTGGGCACACATATCACGCCCATCCGATAAACGGCGAGTCCATAATAATTGAGGAGCGATTTGTTCCTTGGCTAAACCAGGTAGGATTGGAGAGGTGTTCATTTTAATAAAGACGCGCTTCCCATCAGGGTAGCTTCCCATATAAGCTTTTCCGCTTTTCCCAGGTATAGGGGTCAGCGTTAGCTCAATATCACCCAAGTCCATTTCTTTCCTCCGTATAAAGTTTCCTTACTATTCTACTAGTTTTTAGGCTATTCGTCAACCAGTCCAGACCTGATTCTAAAATAAAAGCCTCTGGGGTGGGTTGGGTTATCATTATAGAAAGAAAAAGGTAAGCACAATCTCCTACTTACCTTTCATGATTTTTATAAATAAAATAAGAGTGGCCAACTGTTGTAAAACATATGGACTAGAGTAGAAACCCATAGATTTTGGCTCTTTTTATAAGCAAAGCCCAGTAACAAGCCCCCAAGTAGATAAAAAATAAACGAAGGGACATTAGAAGGTCCATGCATGAAAGAAAAGAGAGAGGAAGTTAGCACAAGCCCTAACCAAGAATTTTCAAAAACCGCACCTTGAAGAAGTCCCCTGAAAATGAGTTCCTCCTGGATGGGTCCAAAAACTGAGGTAGTCAAAATCAAAGACAGAGAAATTCCTCTGCTGACTTCCTCCAAGTGTTGAACTCCTGCTCCAGAAGAAACAGCGAAGAAATGAATATAAACTAGCGTCTCAAGCACACTTAGAAGAAAGATTGCAATGAAAAGTAAAAATTGTTTCTTGCTTAACATCCCAAAAGAAATCATTTCAAACTTTCTAGCATAAGCAACACTCAGCAAGGTTACTAGAAGACTTACAATAATCAATGCGGATTCATTTTGAAAAAAATCCCCATGGTTAATCGTATAAGGAACTGTAATGACGATTAGTAATACTAAAAATCCAAAACAAAAGGCATGAAATTTATCAAAAAAATCCATAAAACTATCCTCCTCACCAAACAGACTTCCCTACACATCATCCTTTAGTGCTAGCCTTTCCAAAACAAACCATTTGAGTAACCAAAATCCGACCACATAACCACCCCCTAAGAAGATAGCCATTAAAGATAGCATGGGATTTAGGAAATAAAAGACCACAACAGATACAAAGGTTAGCACAAAAACATTAAAGGCAATGGTGTCAGAAGCCAAGTCTAGAATATAGGGCGTCAACCAGTCTAAGGTTTTTGAATCTAGGAAAAATAAGTGTTTATACATGATGAACTCCTCTATGGCTGAAAATCAAGCCTTTTGGTTTTTTACCCCAAGACCCTATGTAGAAAAGTGAGCAAAAATGGTAAGTTTGCGATGATATTATTAACAATATGAATCGTGTAAGAAGGATAGATAGTCTTGGTATAGCGTGTCAAACCACCAAATATACATCCAACTGCTGTATAAACCAGGATGTCTAGTAGACTAGGAAAACTTGAAAAATGGGGTAAGGCGAACAAAACCGACGGAAATAGAATATCCAGTCCCCATCTTGAATTCTTAAAGAAGGCATGTTGAAGCAGTCCCCTACATACCAATTCTTCCATCAGAGGCCCTAGTACTATTAAGGTTAGGTAAACACCGAACTCTGCAAAATTGGTCTCACTATAGGCAATAAATAAATTCCAACCTTCGTTTGTCCCCTGAACATGTTTAGCTGTCAGATAGTTAAAGCTTATAAGAACGACAGCTGCTAACACCGTCAGAACAGAATAACTCACCCACTTTTTCCTAGGGATACAAAAGAGATAAGCATGACCCGACCTGATTAAAATCCAAACCATCAGGCCTATAAAGAGAAGACTGATGATGTTTCGAATCCAGATAAGATTTCCTACCCAAGACGAGAACTCCCAATAATTTCTCCAAAATTGGGTTGTCCAAGACAACCCGAAAAACAAAAACAAATAGGAAAGGACTGCACTCGTTTTGAAAAGAATAGAATATTTTTTCATAGAAACTCCCTAATAGCTTTGATATCGTAACCGCCACCAATTATCATTTATACTCTTCGAAAATCAAATTCAAACCACGTCATCGTCGCCTTACCGTACTCAAGTACAGATTGCGGCTAGCTTCCTAGTTTGCTCTTTGATTTTCATTGAGTATTAATCCTCTATCATTCAGTCTCGGTAGCTATCACCATGACTTTGATAAGCTAATACATCTACCCTTGTGTACTTTTGTTGCTGTTAAAAACTTTATATTTTTCATCATCTAGGCAGTCAATTCTTTTCAAAATGATAGACCATCATCTTTTTTCTACCTAATCATTTTATAAAACTTGATAGTCTCGATGAAAAGTTGTGGCAGATACCACTCTATGATTTGTGAGGTCAAGATAATCTCCTGGATAGCCAAGGACATACATACTATAACCAGCAAAACCTCCTCCTGCTGTTCCGACTAGGCCAATTTTGAGATTGGTTACAAGAGAAGACTGAAGGCCTGCCATTAAAATTCGGACATGATTGTCTAGCCATACTATGTAATTCTTTTGCAAGGCGTCTTCTACCCAACTTGGTTTAGGAGTGTCTTTACCAATTTCCCAAACTTCTGCTATTTGATTTTTATATTTTGCTTGCATCTTTTTAATCTTTCTTTTAAGACTATCACAGGGTTTTTATGTTCTTCTTGCCTGGTCTATGTTTTAGCAGACTATAGATCGTAACAGGGGTACTTACCAGTACAAGAACATTTCTCCAGAGTTCAGTTGAAATCATGAGTACTCTTATACAAAGAACAAGAGATAGCAATATTATTACAACTCGGGCACATAAATCTAACAATTCGACATACTTTTTCATATGATTCCTCCTTTTAGAATTATCAAAATAAGGATGCAACATTTTTGTATTTCACAGATAATACTTAGCAGATATTAATTTAAAACTATTCATTCTATTTAGATGATCCATTCTAGACCTATAAAACTTCTATGTTCAAGATTCAAAGTGGCTTTTTCTCCATTTTTTATTGAACTGAACGAAGATATAAACCGAAGCAAAGTATGCTAGTGCATCCATTACATAATACCACTCATTTCCTCTAAGCGGATAAAGACAAGTTTGCATGATTACATACAAGATGACAATCGTAATTATTTTTTTCGCCATAAGATTCACTCCCTTATTTTTGTTTAGCTTTGATATCCTTGCAATTTTAGTATAGCATTGTTTTTTTAGGTTTTGCATCCTAATCTTGAATTATCATCGAAACATCTTGAATTGCAAAAACTTCATTAAACCCTACTTTTTATAATACTTCAAACCCCAAATGAGCAGAAGCATGATAAGCAAGCAGAGAATAGCACCAATATAGGCAATTATTTGCTGATAGAATTCCCCTGCTGTGATACCCCTATACAAACAAATAATAGACATAAAACCTGTCAAGCCGATATACATGAGTTGATTGGTTCTAGGACTAACCAAATCATCATCTTCAAACTCTCTTATTCTCATTTCCCTAGTGAGATAAACAGTGACCAAAATAGAAGCCAAGTTAATAACCACTAAAAGAAATTGGAAAACTAAGGAAAAATGTAAAAACTGACGAGATAGAAATAGATAAGTAGAGACAAGCAAGGGCAACTGACCTAGGAACAATCTCGCAAGGAAGATATTCCGTTTTTTAGCAAGAAAAGTTTTCATTTCTTTGCTCCTTTCTTTTTCATTAAAGCAAAATAGATTATAACTGCAATCAGATAGGCTATGGTATAAAATAGCTGATACCAAATACTCTCCCTAAGCGGATAAAGAAAGATGGACATGATCAGATACAAAATGAAAATGATAAGTATTTTTTTCCTCATAAGATTTCCTCCTAAATGTGTGCTTTATCTTAGATGAGCTGCCCCCTTTACACTCTTAGTATAGCACTGATTTATTTAGGTTTTGCACCCAAATCATGAATGGTCATCAAAATCTCCTAAATTGTAGAAAAAGCAAGCACGGAAAACATGCTTGCCCTAATAAAACATAACAAATTAAAATGCACTCATCCTTACTTCCCTTTCTTCTGATACATTCTCATGATAGCTAGGACGATAAAGACTAGCCAGCTTGCTAAAACTAGTAGAGTGAGGCCTGTATGTATGATTTCAGGTGTCCTCTCTATTTGGCTGATGAGACGGACTAAGGACATCACTGCCATCTGAATGAGGAATATGGATTCCGCCCTAACCAATGATGTCTGCTGATTTTCAACTGCATGTAAAAAGGCTGGTAGCAAGACACAGGTTGTAACAATTATAATCAGATTAGCTCCTGTACCTTCTCCCTCCTTGACTAGAGAAAAAATGAGAAGATTTGATAGGATGATTAGTAGAGAACAAGCTATAAAATAGGATTTCTTATTCATATAGGATACCTCACAAACTAGAGTATATATTATTTTTGGTTTCTGAATGATATTCATTATTTTGGTAAGGAGAAAGTTCTTTGTTCAATTCAAGATGTTTCAATAACCATTCAAGATTTGGATGAAAATTTTTTAAAAATAGTACTATACTAAACTTGTCAAAGTTGCAACAAGACAAAAAAGAAATGTATTAATCTTATAGGTTTTATTCATAGTAAATACCTATAAGGTATATTGTATGGACCAAGTTAGAGTGTATATCAATTTTGTAAAATGGGGGTGGGGGCTTGATGAAATTTCAAAACTGTAGTTCGCAATTTGGCCTATGTTTATTTGGTCTGTACATAGTTGTAGAGCATCAGGATTTATTAAACTTTATTATTGGAGGTGTGTTAATTATTACTTCCATTATATCGTGTCATGTTAATTATAAGAAATACAAAAGGAGAAAAAATGATTGATTTAGCTATTAAATTTCAAAAATTAGAAACCTCTCCCGATGGTTGATGATAGAGAAAATTATTTTATACAAGCAATTTACTGTAACTCAAAATTACTTTGATTAACTATTCAGCCATACAGACCGAGAAACAAGAATTCTCGGTCTTATTTTCATCATTCTGTATGTATCATAGTAAGTACCTGACGAAAGACTTGATTTTGACAGGTGGTATTTAAACTAGTATTAGGATAAGTTTCCACAAGCTTCATAACGGTATAGAGACCAACACCTCGGCCCTTCCCTTTAGAACTAACTCCAAAAGAGAATATTTCAGAAACATCTATCCCCTCTTCTTTGATGGAGTTTTCAATGATAAAGGTCTCCTGTGCTCCATTTTTTATAAAGGCGATTGAGACATGAGGCTGACTGGCCTCTACACTAGCTTCAATAGCATTGTCACATAGGATAGACACAATAGTCAGAAAATCAAGCAGACTCATACTCTCGACTTGAATTTCCTCAGGAACTTCGACATTAAAGACAATATCCTTTTCTCTGGCTTTTAGAAATTTGCCTGCTAGGAGACTTTTGAGGGCACGGTCCCGAACATTCACCAATCGTCCAAGGTCATATTTATTGTCCTGCAATTTCTGACTGGAGTCCTTCAAGACGGAGTCGTAGACCTCTTTTATCTGCTCCATATCCTCCTCTTCAATGCCCAGACGTAAGCTGGTCAAGAGGTTAGTGTAGTCATGGCGAAAACTCCGTACTTCCTTGTAAAGTTCCTCTATATGCCGACTATAGCGTTCCATATCTCTATAGCGCAAGGTCTGCTCTTGGTCCAATCTCTCATGGAGTTTGTCCTTCAAATAGGTATCCAGCTTTTTGATAATCCCCATAAAAAAGAGTAGGTAAAACACTAGGATGAGATGGCGAACAGTCGTTGATTGAATACCTTGTTCATATTCAAAGAAAGACAGACTTTGCATCACTAGATAGTAAGCCCCCATTATCCAGTTAATCTTAGTCAGGGACTTTTGAAAACCTTTATCTAGAATCTCCTTTCTCAAGTTAGTGAAATCATAGTCCAACCATTTCAAAAAGACTAAAACTATGAAGCAAACGAATATCGTCATCAATAAAAAGATAGGATTGCTATCTTTATCTACAATTTCTTGTCCCCAAAATGGAAGCACAAAATAGGAGACCCCTCTATAAAAGAGATTCACCAATATCATTGGAAAGAGACCATAAAAGAAGAGGAGTTTTTTAGGAAGCCCTCTTAACAGTAAGAAAGACAAGCCGATGCCATACAAGGGTTCCATAAAATAAAATAGGAAACTATCTCCTACCATATAGCCAATCATTAAAAAAACAAAGGCCAACAGTATCTTAAAAAGAAAGGCTTTAAAAATCCTCTCAAAAGTGAGACCAATTCCATCCACCTTAAAGAAAATGACAATTTCTAGTCCATGAGTAATAAGTGTATACAATAATATCCAAGCAATATTCATAAACTCTCCTAGCTCAATGCAAGTTATTGATAGCTTCAGACACTTCCCTGACCTTATAACGCGCTATCATACAGCTTCCACCATTGGGAAAGTAAAGAAGTTTTTCTTTTTTATCCAAACGAACCACATTGGCAGGATTGATGAGAAAAGAGCGATGGCACTGCAAGAGACGGGGCTCCTGCTTGAGAACCTCCTCTAAACTCGCCGTAAATTCCAACCTATCTGTCTTGGTATAGAGAATAACACGATGGGGTCTTGGAGACGTTTCGAGATAGTAAACCTCTTTAAAAGGATACTGGAATTGAGCAAATTTTGATTTAAAGTAAAAGCAATCTTCCGCCAGGCTTTTACTATCTTGACTATTGGCATAGAGAAGGGCTGTTTCAATCCGAGATTCAAACTCCTCTGCCGAAAGGGCCTTATCAATGTAGTCCAAAGCTGACACTTGGTAGCGAAAGGACAGGGGCATAAACTCTGAGTGTGTCGTCACAAAGACGATTAGAGCATAAGGATCCCGATCCCGAATCTTTCTAGCCACTTCTAGTCCCTTCATCTCTTCATTTCGAATCTCAATGTCCAAAAAGAAAAGCTGATGCGCCCCCTTCTCATGCACCTCTACCAGCAGTTGGTCTGGTTTCCCAAAGACTTCAAAAGAACTGGGAATGATACTCTGTTTTTTCAAAAGTTTTTCAATTGTCGTTTCAATTCTTGCTTGTTGGGAAAAATCATCTTCTAAAACAAAAATTCTCATCTTCTTACTCTCCTTCTTTCAACCATTTTTGGCGAATTTCTCTATAACGACGTCTGGAATACTGAACAGCATATCGACCTTCTTCTCCAAGAAAAAGAGTCTTTGATTGGAGTTCCATGGATTTTACTCGTTCAAGGTTGACCAGACAATTCCGATGACATCTCGTTAAGGTTTCCCCATATTGTTTCTCAAGCTTGCTTAAATTTTGAAACAGATCAAAGCTAGCTTCTTTAGTAAAAATCTGCACGGTATGGGCTTTACTTGGATGCGTTTGGATATAGTAGATATCCTTTATGTTTAATTTGAAAATTTCTTTCTCTTTTTGAATGATGATATAGTTCATGGATAAAACCTCCTAAAAAGAGGATAGCATAAGTCTAGCAACTAATTTTCACCAAATCCTAAACGGTCCTCAAAAATTCCTAAAGTGTTGAATTTTTTACTAAATAACCATGATAACCTTACAACTATTTTATCATAAAATCCCGCTATTACCATTCAGGAAATTTCAATGACAATTAAAGATTTGTAGATAAAAAAAGAGTAAAAAGTGATAGGCTATGATTAGAAAGACAAAGGCTTAAAACAACTTTAAAACCATCACAAAGGAGGAATTCTCATGACAGAAACAGACCCAATCAAAAGAGCTCAGACACTGATAACTGAGTTAAACAAAGCCTACCAAGTCTGCAAACAGGCAACAACTGACGATGTCCGTTTCCAGGAGCAACTGGACAATATCCTCTGCTTTCTCTCTAAAGCTGAGACAGTGGATAATCGATTCTTGATTGAGCTGGAAAAATTTTACCAAACTTCCAGTCTTCTCATGGGCCTCAGTGCTCTCAATCCAGATGCCCCTACCCGTGCCGCTTGGAGAGCCTATGACCGCTTCCACTTTGACCAAGTCAAAACCAAGTTGAGTCTCTACGGGCCAACCCTTATCTTGTAGTAACTAAAAAGAAGCTGAGACAGATTGAACTCAACTTCTTTTTTAGTATCATATAAGCAATGTTATACTCAATGAAAATCAAAGAGCAAACTAGGAAGCTAGCCGCAGGTTGATCAAAGCACCGCTTTGAGGTTGCAGATAAAGCTGACGTGGTTTGAAGAGATTTTCGAAGAGTATAAGTCTCTACGGTCCAACCCTTATCTTGTAGTAACTAAAAAGAAGCTGAGACAGATTGAACTGCACCCCAAAAGTTAGACATAAAAATCTAACTTTTGGGGTGTTTTTATTATGAAATTAACTTATGAAGATAAAGTTCAAATATATGAATTAAGAAAGAAAGGAGAGAGCTTTAGACAACT
>NZ_JASHFS010000027.1:0-14173 GCF_047460685.1 Streptococcus infantis
TTGTAGACTATATTGATTACTACAACAACAAACGAATTAAGGTAAAACTAAAAGGACTTAGTCCTGTACAATACAGAATTAAATCCTTTGCTTAAATTAATTGTCTAACTTTTTGGGGTCAGTACAGATTGAACTCAACTTCTTTTTTAGTATCATATAAGCAATGTTATACTCAATGAAAACCAAAGAGCAAACTAGGAAGCTAGCCGCAAGCTGCTCAAAGCACTGCTTTGAGGTTGCAGATAAAGCTGACGTAGTTTGAAGAGATTTTCGAAGAGGATTAGTCCTGCATCTGACGTTTCACCTGATAAGGGAGATACAAAATTTGTAAGACCAGACCAGCTCCAAGGAGGGCTAGAAGGGCTAGTTTTTCTTGGAGAGTAATCACACCAACTATCAGTTGAACCAATAAAACAAAACCAGTCAATCCTCGGACAACTGCCTGTAATCCCTTTTCCTTTTGCCCCTTATCTAGCGGGAAAAGTTGGGTCAAATATTGGTAGTCAAAGGCATGATAGAGGGCCAATAACTGAAAGAGCAAGAGGTAGTTAAATAGAACCACCACTGCTGTCGCTATCCAAGCTTGCTCGATAAAGAACAACGCCAGCAAGGATAGGAAGAGGAGACGAAGACTGAGGGCAAAAAGATCTCCATTTCGCAGATAAGAACGAAGATAGAGGTTCTGCCAAATCTTGCTCGGCACCTTCTGAACTGCTTTTAGGATAACATCTAGATAAGCTCGTCTCTTGACACTGTTTGAAATTCCCTTGACTTGGGTAAAGAGGGCAAAGAAACGAAGTAAAAACTGCTTGCGTTTACTTTCTTGGGCAATCACATAGTCCCAGTCCAGATGATTTGCACTAAAAAACTTGCCAGTCTTTTTCTGAAACAGGAAATATTTCCCGACTCCCAACAGAAGAACATAGACCCCAAAAACTCCTAAGCCTAAGCCCATGGCGAAAAATAAAGGAGCAAAAAAGAGCAAAAAGAGAGTCTGTACACTGACCCAAAAGATGAAGGAGGCCAGACTTTGCTTCTGGATGTGTTCTCTCACTTCTTCTTCAGCTACTAAGAGAAAGAGCTTATCAGGCGCTTCCACATAGGTCGCTATTCCTCCCCAAAGTAAGAGTAAAACAGAGACAATCCCAATTAAACCTAGGATTGGTAAATGATTCTCAGGAAAATGCTGAAGTAGTTGACTATACTGATAGGCTAGAAAACCTACTAAGACCAGTAAAAACAAGACAAAGTGATCATTGAGCACATAACGCAGATAACCGACACACTCTTTACGAAAAGCCTGCTTTCGCTTTAGGAACAAGTCTTTCATCTGTCCTCCTCTTTGGTCAAAGCCAAATAGATATCATTGAGACTTGCTTGAGGCATGGCAAAAGCTTGTCTCAGCTCTTCAAGATCCCCTTTAGCTCTCACTTGGCCTTTATGAAGAATGACAAAAGAGTCACACATTTTTTCAGCAGAGTCAAGAACGTGGGTACTCATGAGAATAGACTTGCCTTTTTTCTTTTCAAGATCCAAAAGCTGAATCAAGTCCGAAATTGCCAAGGGATCAAGACCAAGGAAAGGTTCATCGACGATAAAGAGACTCGGATCCACGACAAAGGCACAGATAATCATGACCTTCTGTTTCATCCCTTTTGAAAAATGAACAGGGAACCAATCTAATTTCTGATCCAAACGGAACATCTTTAAAAGAGGTTCTACACGTTCAAAAGCTAGATTTTGCTCAATTCCATAGGCCATGGCAACCGTCTCGATATGTTCTCTGAGAGTTAATTCTTCGTACAAACTAGGAGTTTCAGGAATGTAACCAATCTGTTGACGATATTCACGAGGATTTGCACCTAAGGTTAGTCCGTCGATGTTTATTTCTCCACTATAAGGTGTCAAAAGTCCAATAATTTCATTGATAGTCGTTGATTTTCCAGCACCATTGAGACCGATCAAACCGACCAACTGTCCACTCTCGACTGTAAAGGACACATCTTTCAAGACAGGGACATGAACATAGCCCCCTGTCAGATTTTTAATTTCTAACATATTTTCTCCAAATCTGGTATAATGTAGCTATATTATATCAAAATTCAATACAGTAGAGGTAGATTTTATGTCAGATTGCATTTTTTGTAAAATTATCGCAGGGGAGATTCCCGCATCAAAGGTTTACGAAGATGATCAAGTTCTTGCCTTCCTTGATATTTCCCAAGTAACACCTGGTCACACCTTGGTCGTACCCAAAGAACACTATCGCAATCTTTTAGAAATGGATGCTGCAAGTGCTAGCCAACTGTTCGCCCAAGTACCAAAGGTTGCTCAAAAAGTCATGAAAGCTACCAAAGCTGAAGGTATGAATATCATCGCCAACTGCGAAGAAGTTGCTGGACAAACCGTTTTCCATACCCATGTCCACCTTGTTCCTCGCTATAGTGCAGATGACGATCTCAAGATTGACTTTATCGCACATGAACCAGACTTCGGCAAACTTGCCCAAGTCGCTGAAACGATCAAAAACGCTTAAGGAGTCACTATGAAACTATCAAACTTACTACTTTTTGCAGGCTCTGCAGTCGGTTCATACCTCCTCGTTAAGAACCGCCAAGCTATCACTGAAGAAGTTCTAGATACTACTGATCGTGTTGAAGCCATTAAGGATGACTTGGATATCATCCAAGATAGCCTGCAAATTATCGACCAACAAAAAGAACTCATCAAGGAATATCAAAAAGATTTGACCTATAAGTTTAAAGTCTTGGAAAAAGACGTCCAAACGAGACTTGCTGTACTAAAAGAATTGCAGGAAACTGAAGAAAACTAAGGGAAACTCCAATTTCCCTTAGTTCCCCTTTAAATCCATTTTGGGTTAGCAGATCTTAGTAGACCAGGGAGGGCATGAAAATGAAACAGTTTTTTAAAGTTTTGACGCGGACCATCCTGATCATTTGTGGTGGCCTCTGCCTTCTTGTAGCCCTAGCATTTCTAATACTGGCCAACCTATTCAAGGCCTCACCGAGTGACATCAAAAAAGGAAATGAAGCCTTAAAACAAATCTTCATCTCCCTTGACCTGCCTCCTGAGAAAGTAGAATCAAATGGTAGCTATCAATTCGAGGGTGGAGGCTTAGATTTTTATGTGACTTTCTCTGATGATGTTGTCAATAGCCACCCAGTCCTAAAAGAAAGTCCTAACCTGACTAAAAATCGACTCAAAGTCTATGTCCTAAACACAGGAGATATTTCCTACCATTCAGTAGAAGACAACTTATTCAATCATGGTTTATTCCAATTTTTAGAGGGGGAGAGCAGGAAGTATTTCCAAGAAATCGGAAAAAAATCAAATCCTTCTTTCTTTATTCTCTCTTGGCAGGATTCGGAAAGCCTAAAAAAGGGAATCGCATTTTATGAAAAAGCTTTGACCTTGGTGGATATTCAGGATAATTCGGCAATTAAGCACATTGATACCGTCACCGTGAAACCTGGCAAGGAAGCGGAACTCAAGCAACTCATCCAGGACATGGATGCTGCTGGCTTACTCACTCAAAAATATCAATAACAGACCAGTCGGAAAATGATTTCTCTCATGCTAACATTCTAAAGATTACACGAAAAAGAGCCCGAAGGCTCTTTTTACTTTATGATTTATTCTCCTTCAAAGGCATCCTTAATATGGTCAAAGAAGCCTTTTTTCTTTGGATTTACTTTCAAATCACCTGCAGCTGCGAATTCTTTCAATGCTGCTTTTTGGCGGTCATTCAAACCTGTTGGGGTAACAACATTGACAGTAACGTATTGGTCACCCAGGGCACCACCACGAAGGCTAGGCGCACCTTTACCACGTAGGCGGAATCGTTTACCAGTCTGAGTTCCTTCTGGAATGACTAATTCTACATCACCATGAACTGTAGGGATGTCTACTGTATCACCAAGTGCTGCTTGAACAAAATTAAGGTCCAAATTGTAGAAAATAGTAGTTCCTTCACGTTCAAATTTATCACTTGCTTCCACCGAAACTACTACATACAAGTCACCATAAGGACCACCATTAAAGCCGGCTTCACCTTGACCAGCTAGACGGATTTGTTGACCTGTTTCCACACCAGCAGGGATTTTTACGTGTACGCTATGGGCTTGTTTTTCATGACCAGTTCCATGACAAGTTGTACATGGATCTTTGATTTCTTGACCACGGCCATGACAGACATCACAGGTTACCTGGCGACGCATCATACCGAGCGGTGTTTGGGTATCAACATTGATCACACCTGAACCATGACAGCGTCCACAAGTAACTGGACTTGTTCCAGGTTTGGCACCAGACCCATTACAAGTACGACAGCTTGCTTCACGATTGTATTTGACTTCCTTTTCTGTACCAAAAATAGCTTCTTCAAAAGTCAAATGAACGCGATACTGGAGGTCGTCACCTTGACGAGGGGCATTTGGATTACGTGATGCACCTCCACCGCCAAAGAAGCTTGAGAAGATATCTTCAAATCCGCCAAAGCCACCTGCTCCATCGAAGCCTCCGAAACCGCCTGCTCCACCGAAACCACCATTGGCACCCGCAGCACCGTATTGGTCATAGGCAGCACGTTTCTGTTCATCGCTCAAAGTTTCATAAGCTTCTTGAACTTCCTTGTACTTGTCCTCAGCTCCAGGATCCTTGTTGATATCTGGATGATATTTTTTAGATAATTTCCGATAGGCTCTCTTGATCTCATCTTGAGATGCATTTTTCGAAACGCCCAAACGGTCGTAAAATTCAGTATTGTTCATACAAGATACTAAGAGCGAACAGAAAGCGACTGAAATTTAGGAAACCGACAAGAAATCCTGATTTCTTAGGAGGTTTATCTAATTTCCAAGCTTTCCGCTCGAGTTCAATTCCCCGAACGCTCTTTGTTCCTTTCTATTGATGTTGTAAATCAAACCACGATGTAGGTCGGGTTCAATTCCTTTCTTTCATATTGAGTAAGAAACTTTAGAGCTCGGGTTCAATTCCCCGAACACTCTTTGTTCCTTTCTATAATTTATAAACAAATCTTTAGAGGATGTTTTCTATACTTCGCATCACTTGATCAAACTCTTCATCTGATAGAGTAAATATCAAATCCTCTTCTGAATATTCGTTCTGTTCTTTAAAATAGTTGTCAGTATTTTCTGCCAAACCTAGACTAAGAATCACTTTTCTTGCAAACTCTTGGTGCGCAAAGCCTATAGACGTAATGATTTGTTTATCTTGCACAAGCACTTTAGGTTGGAAATTCTCACGAGGAAGAAATTCAAAATAGTCAAAGAAGTTTTGCCAAATGCCACCTGTAAATTTCGTGTCCTTCAACAAGCCTGCTTTTGCCAATAAAAGGGGCGCTGAAGAAATGGCTGCAATCAAGACATCTCGCTCACCAAGGTCCCTCAAGAACGAAATCAATTTCTCATCGCGTAGAGCAGGTCCAATATTAACCATTCCTGGCAAAATCACACAAGAATACTCTTCTATACGGATTTGCTCCAATGTTTTAGTCGGTTGACAGGGTAAGCCATCCTCAGATATAACTATCGAATATTCTGAAGCTGCATAATCAATTGTTACACCAAAAGATAAAGCTAAAGTACTTGTTAAAGTGGTTATCTCATAAAGAGAAAAATTAGGATAAATGATACAAAGTACTTTTTTCATACGCAACATCCTCTATTTTACCGAAAAACAGAGGCTGGGTTGCAACCTCTGGATTGGATTCTATCTTTCAACATTGTAGTAACGAATTAAAGACTACAACTCTCAATTCTTAATATAACGAAACTACTTTATCATAACTGGATACGGTAATCTCGATTATATCTTGATCATTAATATCACTGAAATCGACTTTACGATTAATAGGTGCCCCATTTATCACTACTTTTGAAATAAAGCTGCTATTTTTAGGCGAAATGGAAGCATCTACATGACATTGTAACCACGTTACTTCGTCAATCATGTTTTTAGGAAGCTCCAAGAATTTTCTACTTCTCCCCCTATTCGTACGACAATACAGAGAAATTTGTTGTTTGTTTATTTTATAAGTAATGTTTAAACCTTGGTCCTTTAATGCGTTAATTAAATCACTAACCTTCATTCTTCACTCCTACTTCTCCGTAAACTCTCCGTCTACGACGTCATCGCCTGCGTTTCCTGTTGCTTGTGCGCCTTCTGCTCCTGCTTGGGCTTGTTGCGCTGCTGCGGCTTGTTCGTAGAGTTTAACGGCAAGTCCTTGAGCTTTTTCGTTCAATGCTTCAAGTTTTGCTTTCATTTCGTCCAAGTTGTTATCTTCTTGGGCTTTCTTAAGGTCATCAAGGGCAGCTTGTGCAGCATCACGTTCTGCATCGAAGCCTTTACCTTCAGTTTCTTTGATTGTCTTTTCAGTTGCAAAGATAGCTTGATCTACTTCGTTACGAAGATCAACTTCTTCTTTACGTTTCTTATCTGCTTCAGCGTTTGCTTCTGCATCTTTCATCATGCGGTCGATTTCTTCGTCTGTCAATCCTGAGTTAGATTGGATAACAATTGTTTGTTCTTTTTGAGTTCCAAGGTCTTTGGCCTTAACAGATACGATACCGTTCTTATCGATGTCGAATGTTACTTCGATTTGTGGGATACCACGAGGTGCAGCTGGGATATCAGTCAATTGGAAACGTCCAAGAGTCTTGTTATCTGCTGCCATTGGGCGTTCACCTTGAAGAACGTGGATATCAACGGCTGGTTGGTTGTCTGCCGCAGTTGAGAAGACTTGTGATTTAGATGTTGGAATAGTAGTGTTGCGGTCGATGAGTTTTGTGAAGACTCCACCCATTGTTTCGATACCAAGTGACAATGGTGTTACGTCAAGAAGGACAACGTCTTTAACATCACCAGTGATGACACCACCTTGGATCGCAGCACCCATGGCAACAACTTCATCAGGGTTCACTGATTTGTTTGGTTCTTTACCAGTTTCAGCCTTAACAGCTTCAACAACGGCAGGAATACGAGTTGAACCACCAACAAGGATGACTTCGTCGATATCTGACAAACTCAAACCTGCATCTGAAAGAGCTTGACGAACTGGAACTTTTGTACGTTCTACAAGGTCACGAGTCAAATCGTCAAATTTCGCACGAGTCAAAGTCATTTCCAAGTGAAGAGGTCCAGCTTCACCAGCAGTGATGAATGGCAAGCTGATTTGTGTTGAAGTTACACCAGAAAGGTCTTTCTTCGCTTTTTCAGCCGCGTCTTTCAAACGTTGAAGGGCCATCTTGTCTGTTGACAAATCAATGCCGTTTTCTTTCTTGAATTCTGCTACCAAGTGGTCGATGATTTTTTGGTCAAAGTCGTCACCACCGAGTTTGTTATCCCCTGCAGTTGCCAATACGTCAAAGACACCATCACCCAATTCAAGAATAGATACGTCGAATGTACCACCACCAAGGTCGAATACCAAGATTTTTTCTTCTTTGTCTGTCTTGTCCAAACCGTAAGCAAGAGCTGCTGCAGTTGGTTCGTTGACGATACGTTCTACTTCAAGACCAGCGATTTTACCAGCGTCTTTTGTTGCTTGACGTTGAGCATCATTGAAGTAAGCTGGAACTGTGATAACAGCCTTGGTTACTTTTTCACCAAGGTATTCTTCAGCGTAACCTTTCAAGTATTGAAGGATCATAGCTGAGATTTCTTGTGGTGTGTATTCTTTACCGTTTGCAGAAACTTTTTCAGAAGTACCCATCTTAGATTTGATAGAGATGACTGTATCTGGGTTTGTTACTGCTTGACGTTTTGCAGCGTCACCAACGATGATTTCACCGTTTTTGAAAGAAACTACAGATGGAGTTGTACGGTTTCCTTCTGGGTTTGCGATGATTTTTGATTCAGTTCCTTCAAGAACTGCTACTGCTGAGTTTGTTGTACCTAAGTCAATACCGATAATTTTAGACATGTGTTTTTCTCCTTAAATTTTAATTCGAATTTTGATTTTTTGATATTTCCCTTAAGTGGTGGGGACGTGAGCAACTCCCTTCGGGATTTCATCACTTATTTTTGAGCCTATTGTCTCAAAAATTCCCTGTTTCAGTAGCAGAAGCTACTGAAACTTTCACCACGGCGGGAAATATCTTCCTTGCAAGCCTCCGGCTTGCCTCTTATCTTTCTTCATAGTTTATTGTCGTTTCGGACAAGGCTTTTAAGTTCTCTAGCCTAGTTATATACAACCACCATGGCTGGGCGTAGGATGCGGTCATGGAGTTTATAGCCTTTTTGGAAGACTTGTGCGATGGTGTCTGCTGGATGCTCGTCATCTGCTGGGACTGTTTGAATGGCCATATGGTAGTTATGGTCAAATTCTCCATCTGCTGGAATTTCTTCAATTCCTTCTTCTTTCAGAGCATGTACCAAACTTTCTTGGACCATTTCCAAGCCCTTTTTCACATCATCTGTCAACCCTTCAACGGCAAGGGCACGTTCTAAGTTATCCAACGAAGGCAAGATTGCTTTTGCCAAATCTTGGCTACGATAGCGTTGCAAGAGTTGACGCTCTTCATTGGCACGGCGCTGAATGTTTTGCATTTCTGCGTGGGCACGAAGATATTTGTTTTCAAACTCCTCGGCACGTTCATTAGCCAAGTCCAATTCCGACTTCTCAGGAGTTGTTTCTTCAGCTGTTTCCACAACTTCCTCTTCTTTTACTTCTTCATTTTTAATATCTTGGGCCATTTTCGCCTCCTTTAATGATTTCAATCTTATACTCAATGAAAATCAAAGAGCAAACTAGGAAACTAGCCGCAGGCTGTACTTGAGTACGGCAAGGCGACGTTGACGTGGTTTGAATTTGATTTTTGAAGAGTATTAATTCACTTCATAGTGATTGCTGCTGAGATAGCGGTAAAAATCCGTCAACTTCATAGTCAAAACTCGATTGACAACATTGAGTTGATTGACCAATTGTTGATAATCCAGATTAACCGGACCTATAATAGCTAGAATTCCCAACCCACGATAGGGAATCAGGAACTTACTGCTAATCACTGCTAAGTCAGCAAGACAAGATTCTTGGCTATCCGCAACTCGGACACTCTGCATCTGGTCGCCAATCAGATTCTCTCGAATTTCCAAAGCTACCTTTTGTGGCTGATCAAAAAACTGATAAGCTGCTAGATTTGCGAAATTCAAAAGATTGACTTTTCCAGAAACCACGATATTTTCATTGAACATTTCTTTGAAGATATGTTCGACGAGGTCCATGACGTTATCCGTTGTTGTAAAGTAACGTTGGATAATTTGCGGAATCTCTGTCCGAATCTTGTAGTGAATATCCAAAACAGTTTGATCCAGGAAACGCTCTTGAATCATGGTCTTGAGGCGATTTAAATCCTCCTGCAAGAAATTTCTCGGAATCAAAAACTGACTGGTAACTGTTCTAGACTCATCAAGCGTAAAAACTGCCAGAGCTGTATGTTGTCCGAGGACAACAATATCAAAAGCTGTTAGCTTCTGCCTACTTGGTTCAACATCCAGTGCTACAACCGTACAACCACTCAAGTCTGACAAGATTTTCGTTGCCTCTTGAAGGATATCCTCAAGTTTGAAGAATTCTTGATCAAAGGCTTTTACAATCTCATAAACTTGATTCTCGGCTAAACGGTCAAAGGATAAAGAGTGTTTGACATAGTATTGAAATCCAGCCACACTGGGCATCCGACCACTGGAAGTATGAGCCTTTTCAAGCAAACCTTGCTTTTCTAGGGCTGCCATATCATTTCGAATGGTAGCACTACTAGAGTTGATAGACTCTTGCAAGGCCTTAGATCCAACAGGTTCGTGCGTTTTGGTAAAGATGTCAATAATCAGATTTAAAATATTCTGCTGACGTTCTGTAACCATCTCGCTACTCCTCTCTGATAGATCTTTTTTAGCACTCGGCGCATCTAAGTGCTAACTTATGATTCTATTATACACCCTTAAAAGAGAATGTCAAGACAAAAACTCAAAAAATTAGCACTCTTTTATCAAGAGTGCTAAAAATCAGTCTGAGGACCTAGAAACTATTGTCAATCAAGCAGATATTTCCGTCTAAGTCTGTAAAAACTATAGATTAGATAAGTAATCATGAGAGCATATAGGGCAAAAATAATGAAGAAAGACCGAGAGAGACTTTCGCGAAACAGGCTCATACAAACAACTAGACCGCCAGAGATAGAAACTGTAGCTGTACGAAATCCAGATTTCACACCAGCCCATCGAAGACGATTGTCCATGAAAGATTGATCATTTAAATCTACATCACAAGTTGCCTTTCGAAAAACAGTATAAGAACAATTTTCCACAAATTCCCATCTTCTATCCTTAATACTTTGTAAATCTACCTCATTTTTTCTAAGATAGCTAGTATTCCATACACAGTAAACCACATCATCTGGTTGGCATTGTTCAAAATAGAAAAATCCAAAACGATTCGATTTAAATTTCCAACCTTTCAAATACATCTCATGCAAATAATCTTCTACCTTATCCAAATCAAAAATGGTAAACATTCGAAATTGTACTTTGCTATTCATTGTCTGACCTCCAAATTAGAAAACATGCTTGATTTTATTTATCGGATAATTCTTTCCATTTTTGAAACAATCTCCAACAAATATAAGAAATCTGAATCGCAAAAACGATCAATAAAGTACAGTCTACGCTAACAATCAAAAACATTCCCCAACTGAAAGAACCTCTTCCACTGAGTAACTTTGAGAAAACCGGTAGTAGCGCTGAAAAGAGAAGCAAGACAGGAAGCATCCGCATTATTAAAATGCGCTTGACCATAGCTAACTTCCCTGTAGCGTCATTATAAATTTCAAACTCGGCATCTGATTCAATTCGATAATAAGGTTTTCTAAAATAGGAAAAACCATTAAAGTCTGTAATATGCTCCCAACCACAATCTTTAAACAGTTGTAAATAGGAAGCTCTCTCTGACTTTTTCATAGGATAAAAATCCAACTGATAAACCACCTGCTCCGGTTGGCACCTTTCAAAAGTATACTTAACCGCAACTACTAAGTTAGAGTAACTTACTTCCTTAAGTTTCCAGCCCTCAGCATGCATTTCCCTGAGATAGAGAGCTTCTCTATCATAATCCGCAATGGTACAAATCCTATAAACAACTTTCTTTTCCATCAAAGCTCCTCCCGACTGTTTCTGTAGAGCCGTTCAATACGTTTCAACTCAATGTCTAAAACTTTTCGGCCCAAGTCTGTTATTTGATAGATTTTTCGTTTTTCCTCTTCTTGGACAAAGGAAATCAAACCATCCTTTTCCATCTTTGACAGGGTTCCATACATGGTTCCGGGACTAATTGATACTTGCGAATCTGTCATCTCTTTGACCTTTTGTGTAATACCATATCCATGGTTCTCCTTTTGCAGACAGAACAGAATATAAAAACCTGTTTCAGTCATGGGAAGGTAGACCCGTCTAATCTTATCTGTTAATCCCATTTAAGCACCCCCCCTATGTAGTTCGATGTATCGCACTTCGTTATACAAAATATATCACACCTCGATATAAATTGCAAGAAAAAAAGATTGCCCTCACGGACAATCTTCTTATTTGTTATTAGTAAAGATCTAGGTAGTTATCAATTTCCCATTGTGAGACAAAAGTTGCATAGCTTGCCCACTCGATGCGTTTGGCTTCAAGGAAGCTAGTATAGATGTGCTCACCTAGAGCTGCTTTAACCACTTCGTCTTCTGTCAAAGCTTTCAAAGCATTGTGAAGAGTTGATGGAAGGTCTGTGATGCCAGCCTCTTTACGCTCTTCAGCAGTCATAATGTAGATGTTTTCTTCGATTGGTGCTGGTGCTTCGATTTTGTTTTCAATACCGTTCAAACCAACTTCTAAAAGAACAGCCATAGCAATATATGGGTTCGCCATTGGGTCCACTGAACGCAACTCCAAACGTGTTCCCATTCCGCGTGATGCTGGTACGCGGACAAGTGGTGAACGGTTACGGCCAGCCCAAGCGATGTAAACAGGGGCTTCGTAGCCTGGAACCAAACGTTTGTATGAGTTAACGGTTGGGTTCATGATAGCTGTATAGTTGTAAGCATGTTTGATCAAACCACCAAGGAAGTAGTAAGCAGTTTCTGACAACTGCATGCCTTTTGGATCATTTGGATCAAAGAAGGCATTGTTTCCCTCAGCATCGAACAAAGACATATTACAGTGCATACCTGAACCAGCGATACCAAATTTTGGTTTAGCCATAAAGGTTGCATACAAACCATGTTTACGGGCAATTGTTTTTACAACAAGTTTAAAGATTTGAATCTTATCACAAGCACGAAGAACTTCATCGTACTTAAAGTCAATCTCATGTTGGCCTACAGCAACTTCGTGGTGACTTGCTTCAACTTCAAATCCCATTTTGGTCAAGACGTTAACAATCTCACGACGAGTGTTGTCAGCAAGGTCAGTAGGTGCCAAATCAAAGTAACCACCCTTGTCATTTACCTCAAGAGTTGGATCTCCATTTTCATCAAGCTTAAATAGGAAGAATTCTGGCTCTGGTCCAAGGTTGAAAGATTTGAATCCAACTTCTTGCATGTGACGAAGAGCACGTTTGAGGTTTCCACGAGGATCTCCTGCAAATGGTTCCCCTTCTGTTGTATAGACATCACAGATCAATCCTGCGACACTACCGTTCTCATCTCCCCAAGGAAAGACTGTCCAAGTGTCCAAGTCAGGGTATAGGTACATATCTGATTCGTTGATACGAACAAACCCTTCAATAGAAGATCCATCAAACATAGCCTTGTTTGACAAGACCTTGTCTAGTTGTTCATCTGTAGCAGGAATTTCGACGTTTTTCATAGTTCCCAAAATATCTGAAAACATGAGACGGATAAAGGTTACATTTTTTTCCTTAACTTCACGACGAATATCTGCAGCTGTGATTGGCATGGTTTTTCTCCTTATATATGACGACTTGCGGTTGCCTAACCGCGACCAAAAGGTGATTGTTGAGAAGCGAAGCGACTTTGCTGGAGAACTTCATTCCGAAGCGCTCTACGCACTTCAGTTTGACTCACTGGTTTTTTAGACTTCGCCTCACGTTCAGCATATTTTTTCTTGATGGCAGCAATGTTCAGACCTTCAGAGATATAATCTTTAATCTCAAGCAATCGATCCATATCATTCAAAGAATACATACGGCGATTGCCCTCGTTACGATCAGGCTTAATCAACTCCTGGTCTTCATAGTAACGAATCTGGCGCGCCGAAAGATCGGTCAACTTCATAACACTGCCAATAGGGAAAACTGCCATATTGCGACGAAATTCTTTTTCCTTCATGTACACTTCCTTCTTTCTGTCTATTATAGTCTAAAAAAATTCAATCGTCAATCAATAATGTTATATCTTGTAACATTATTTTTCTTTTTTCTCTAAAATACTTCGTAAACGATCAATATCGTAATTTACAAGAATTGCCACAAAAACACCCATAAATGTTTCAAAAACTCGGGCAAACACGTACAAAACTGTCTCACCGCTTGGAATTGATAAGGTAATAATCAACATAGCCGCAACTCCCCCGATAACACCTGCTTTATTGTTCATAGCAACATTTGTCATAATGGTTAACATGGTGCAAATTGGAACAACAAGGAGGGTTACCCAGAAGGAGCCGTGAAAAAGATTATTTAAGAGAAAGAAAATCAGGGCATAAAAACCACCGATACTATTACCCAAAATACGCGAAGTTCCAAAATGTACACTCTTGTCAAAATCTTCTCTTAAACTAAAAACAGCGGTCAGAGCTCCAATCTGCAGCCCTTTCCAGCCAAAGAACCCAAAAGTCAAGAGCACTAGAAAAACTGCAATACCCGTCTTAAAAGTACGCATGCCTAATTTGAACTTAGCCTTATCAAATCTATATTTTTTAAAATAACTCATCATTTCAACTTTCTATTTCCATTTTACCATAAATTTACCTATTTTTGAGAAGGGGATGCAATAAACTGATGGAAATAAAAAAGGCTCTATAATATTTGTAGTGGGTAAATCCCCTATAGATATTATGGAGCCTATTTTGTTGTAGAAAAAAAGTCCCATATGACCTATAATGAAAAGCGACAAAACAACTCATTAGAAAGATTCAT
>NZ_JASHFS010000028.1:0-11449 GCF_047460685.1 Streptococcus infantis
CAAAAACTTTGGCCGCCTCGACATGGCTGTGTCCCTCTTTGATGTAATCTAATGCTCGTTGTTTAAAATCTGTACTATATGCCATGGCTTTATTATAACATGTATTTTATAAACTAAGTGACTATAATAGTCACAATTAAAAAGCTAGAGTTCCGCAATTGGAAACCTCTAGCTTTTTTGTGGTTGAGAACTATTTTGTCCAAGGCTCTTAAAACAACCTTATAAAAATGACAAATTTTATCCCTTTTAGCGTTCACGTTTACGTTGAATTGTAAATCCTAAAATTAATCCCAAAATAGTATATCCACCGAGAGCTATCTGACGTTCCACTCGAGAATAACTACCAGTATTTGGTAACTCCTGTTTAGTCGCATCTTTTCTACTAAACGTAGGTAATATTTGAGATGGCGTGTCATTCGGTCTAGCACCAGCATGTTTTGGACTTGTCTTATAACCATTCAATTCGGCATTCAAATCAAAAGCTGGAAGTTCTGTCAGTGTTACAGTTGGTGTGTCAACTGTTGTGGCACCAATTCCATCTTCATTTTGGGTCACTTTGTAACCATTCAATTCACCGTTTAGGTCAAAAGCTGGAAGTTCTGTTGGTGTCACAGTTAGTGCGTCAACTGTTGTAGCACCAATTCCATCTTCATTTTGAGTCACTTTGTAACCGTTCAATTCGGCATTCAAATCAAAAGCTGGAAGTTCTTCAACACTTGGTGTTTCACGCGTAACTGCAGAAACTACACCTGTTGTGTCTTGATAAACTGCAAGAGCTTTGTCAATTGCAAGAATATCAGTCAAACGTTGAACATTAGATTTAGCGTCAGAAAGTGCTTTTTGAGCTTGTGTAAGCGCAACTTTTGCGTCCGCCACACGTTTGTCGGCAGCTGCTTTATCTTCTTCAGCCTTAGCCAATTTAGCATTCAAGTCACCCAATTGGCCTTGCAGGCGAGCTGCCTTATCACGAGCCTCAGTTGCTTTATTGATTTCACCTTGGACAGCCGCTACGCGTCCAGTCAAATGTTTGACGTAATTTGTAGCACGGTCAGCTGCAACTTTCTTTTCTTCAAGAGTTTCTGTAGTTGCTTGGGCAGCTAACTTAGCACTCGCAAGAGTTGAAGTTGCCTTGTTTAATTCGTTTGTTGCAGTTGTAATAGCCGCAGCACGTTGTTCTTGACTACGTGTAGCCGCTGACAACTTGCCAGCTAATGCAGTTTGTCGCGCTACAAGTGCGTTTCGTTCATCTTCTTGGTGTTCTTTGAGAGCTTTTAGGTCATTTAAATCGCGTACAAGAGAGCTGTTATCGCCTTCTTGTTTACGAGTTACGAACACAAAGTGATGGTCTGCGATGAATTTCATTTTGCGACCGTAGAAAGTTGGATTTAGTGCATCATCTTTGAAGTTATGGATGTTATCCCAGAATTTCTTGCTGGACTCACTTTCTTCTTCAAGATATGTTGCGCCGTCTTCATCAGTTGAATATGTGCTACCAGTATGTGCATTATTTTCAAATGCGGCATAGCGTGATGTATCATTAGAACCCACAATATTAGCAAGTGCTAGACCCATCTTACCACCCATAGGCGCTAGAAGTGAACGGCGGTGCCCGTGATTGGCACCTGTTACGTTTGTGTATTCATCATACCATCTAAGTAGCATATCGTAAGCTAACGTTTCATTTGTTTCAATTCGATTAAAATGGATATATCCATCTTCGGAAGATGTAAACTCTCCGAAACCATCGCTGGCATTTTCGAGACCTTTTTCATTTTTATCCCCTGGCGCAGTCAATGATGTCTTATGACTCAATACATTATTACGTTGCATCTCGTTAGCGCGTTGTTGGGCGTAATCCAAGTAAGCGTCATCCACTTGCATATTACCTGCGACACCGTTTGCTTCACGTAATTCATTCAACAATTTAACAAATGCTTGGGACAATCCGCGGTTATCCACTTTGTAGCGGAATACTGGACGTTTCTTGTAAGTGCGAGTTGCAAAGTCATATGGTGCCTTACGGTAGTCTTCAAGTGCTTTTTGGAAATCCAACATATCTTGAGTTGCTTCGATTTCAACGATTTTGACACCTTGGAAGTTGACAGGTTCCATTGTTGGGTTACCAGATGCATCTTTTGGCACATTGTTACGGTTATGCTCGTAATCCATAAGATTGTCATGAGCTACTGCATTACGTTCAGATGGATTTAAATCAATCGTTTTGATAATTGGTTTGTAATTATCCACTTCTTGTTGTTTGGCATCAATGAGACTAGTCGTTGCAGCAATTTGTGTAGATTTTGCAGTCACTTGACTATTAACATCATCCAATTCTTTTTGGATTTCTTTAGGGTCTTGACTAGTTGTCGCAGTTGCTTGGTTCAAAGCAGCTTTCTTGTCTTCGACAGTTCTCTCTGCTAATGTGACAGCTTTTGTAGCGTTATCATGGGCTTGTTGAGCTGCTACGAATTCATTTTTTGCTGTTTGTTCGGCAGTTTTTGCGTCTGAAAGTTCGGTATTGAGTTCTGATTTTTGCTCAGTTTTAGCCTCAATTACCTTGTTTTGTTCTTCGACAATTGCAGATGCATTTTGCGCAGTTTTGACATCTTCTTTGACATCTGTAACAGCTTTTGTAGTGGCTGATTGTTGGTCTTCGGCAACTTTCACATTGGCAGTCTTTTGGTCAACTGTTGATTGCGCTGATTTAGCAACTTCTTGAGCCTTAGTCAAATCTTGACCAGTAACTGGTGTTTTGTGTGTAGTTGTTGATTCTATTGGTTGTGTAAGTTCATCCGCTTGAACAGCAGTATTAACAACATCGGCACCGACAAGAACAGAAGTTAAAGCAGCACCTAATAAAATATCTTTCTTTTGCATATATTCTCCTAGTATAAAATTCATGATTCATTTTCAAAATTATAACCTGTTCTCCTAAGAGGAACAAAGTTCAGTATTCTAATCCTCTGATTACCTGTTTTCTATAATCCTATGATGAGTCCTTGTCTCTAATAATTGAATTGTCTGAATTACAGATTGATAACGAACATTATCTTGGATAGTAGCTAAACTACTTTGCATTACTTCCTGATTGTATTCCACTCTTTCACGGTGTTTTTCTTCCGCCAGTAAGTTAGCTGCTTCTTTAAAGTTATCAGCTCTATAAGTTTCTAGATAACTATATAAGAGATATAGGTCATCCATATTAAAATAATCTTCTGGAATTTCTTCTTTATAGTCAAGGAACTGCTTATCTCTCAACAGTTCTACACCTTTTTGGCGATATTTGTTAGAAGCATCATTATCATAAGCATTTGAAAATTCCTTCTTGGCAGAATGATTATAAAATGCTTTTACAATAGCAAAAATAGGATAAAACGCAAACTGTAACAAAGCATAAGCTATAGCTATATGGAAAGTAAATATAGTTGGCACTAAACTGTCTTTAATCGACTTATACATAAAACCTATTATAAGAATGCTGATGATAATTATGTTAAATACTTTTTTAATTCTATAATATTTATCCATAATGCCATCATAGGCTTTATTTTGTTCAGCCGAAATAGCCTGCTCCAAATCCGATACTGTTTTTAAAACTTGAAAACAATACCCAAACATATAAAGCAATTCTTCCCTATTATATCTATTCATATTGGTTTAATGTTCCCCTATAGCCATAATCCGATTTTTGAGTATATTTATCATACAACTATCTATTATACCCCCCCCCCGAAATGGCTTTGTCAAGGGATTTCTATTAATTTTAATAAAATATTTTATTGCCATCTATCTAGATTTTTGTTATCTGAAAAAGATTGATATCTAGTGTGTCACAACACTCAAAACTGAGCAAAAAAATAGGTTCATTTAAAAATTATTGTTTAAAATCATAACCACCCGTCAAACGGGTGGTTTGCACCAGAACGCTATAAGTCCAAATTACCAGCCAGCGCCTAAAGACGCTGGCTTTCACCTTGTTCAAGCTGACTCGTCACTTGCCTCTCGCAGACCTCCTCAATGTCGAAGAAGAGCTCACTCGTCTCGACAAGGAACTGGCTAAATGGCAAAAAGAACTGGATATGGTCGGTAAGAAGCTCTCTAACGAACGCTTCGTAGCCAATGCCAAACCAGAAGTCGTCCAAAAAGAACGCGACAAACAAGCCGACTATCAAGCTAAATACGACGCGACAGTCGCACGTATTGATGAGATGAAGAAGTTGGTGAAATAAAGAAACCCTAAGCAGTTCTGATAAATTAGTCTAATATCAGAACTGCTTTTTTTGTTGATTTATGGTAAAATGTAAAGATAAAACAAAAAGCAATAGGAGGCCGATATGAAAATAAATGCAGTTGATTTATTTTGTGGTGTAGGCGGTCTAACGTATGGTATTCAGCAAGCGGGTATCAATGTTGTTGCTGGTTATGATATTGATGAAAAAAGCAAATTTGCGTACGAGCACAACAATGATGCTAAATTTATTTTAAAAGATGTTAAGGAAATTGAAGACGATGAAATACTAGGGTTATATCCATCAGATACTGACATAAAAGTGCTGATTGGATGTGCTCCCTGTCAACCTTTTTCGACATATAGTCACAAATATAAAAATAATAAAAATACAATTCAAAAGATGGATTTACTAGACTACTTTGGAAAGCAAGTTAGATTGGTAAAGCCAGATATTGTTTCAATGGAAAATGTACCACAACTAGCTAAAGAAACTGTTTTTAACAATTTTCTAAGATTACTAGAAACTGAAGGATATAAAGTAAATTGGAAAATTGCTTTTGCCCCTGCTTATGGCATTCCCCAAAATAGAAAACGTTTATTACTTCTAGCATCTAAATTTGAAGAAATTTCCTTTATAGAAGAATTGTCTACAAAGGATTACCCGACTATTAGACAGGCTATAGGGGATCTACCTAAGTTAAACGCTGGAGAGACCGACCCGTTAGATGTGTTGCATACAGCTCGAAATCTATCTGATATTAATTTAAGTCGAATTCGTAGTTCTAAACCAGGAGGGACGTGGAGAGACTGGGATGATTCTTTATTACCGGAATGTTTTAAAAAGGAGAGTGGCGCAACTTATGGTTCCGTATATGGTAGATTAGAATGGGATAAACCATCCTCTACAATAACAACTCAATTCCCCGGTTATGGAAATGGTAGGTTTGGGCATCCAGAACAAGATAGAGCACTTAGCCTTAGAGAAGGAGCTATTTTACAAAGTTTTCCAAAAACCTATCAATTTATCAATAATTTAGACTCATTCTCCATTCAAAGAATTGCAACACAAATTGGCAATGCTGTCCCTCCAAAGCTCGGAGAGGTAATAGGAAAAAGCATATTGAAACATTTGGAGGATTATTATGCTTAAGCAAATAAAATTATTTGAAGATGAAGAAAAGCAGAAAAGAATACAAGAACAAATAGATCGTTTACAATATGAACTTAATTATGATACTCGAGATTATCCTATTAGTTTTATTGTAGATTTATATAATAATGAGAATGAAATTTTTTCTCCTGACTATCAGCGTAACGAATTATTATGGGGACCAAAGCAAAAATCAAGATTTATAGAATCGTTACTACTTGATTACCCTATTCCTCTTATATTTCTAGCTGATACGGATGAAGGTAGTATGGAAATAGTTGATGGATTACAAAGAATTTCAACTTTATCTGAGTTTTTTAATGAAGAATTAAAATTGGTAGGCCTAAACAAACTTACCGAATTAAATGATTGCACCTTGGATGAAATGCCTAAAAATGAAATAAGACGATTAAAAGCTAGATCATTGAGAGTCATTGTGTTGAAACATAATACTCCAGCAGATGTTCGCAAAGAATTATTTGATAGACTCAATACTAGTTCCTTACGTGCCAATACAAGTGAAATTCGGGCAGGAAGAGAACTTGATAATCCTCTTATGATATTGATAAAAAACTTAGCAGAAGATGAACTCTTTAGGAAGAATACAAATCTTTCCAAAAATAAAATTAACCGGAAAGAAGATATTGAATTAGTAAGTAGATTTTTTGCTTATAGTAATAATTTAGATAATTATGATGGCTCAGTGATGAATTTTGTTGATGGCTATATCCAAGAAGCTGGAAAAAATTGGTCTGATGAAATAAAACTTTCATTTGAAGATGAGTTTAATAAAACAATGAAATTTGTGTCCGATAATTTTGAGAGAGGATTTCAGAAAGAGGATCGAAATCATACACCTCGGGTACGTTTTGAGGCCCTTTCAGTTGGTATTAATCTTGCTTTAAGGGAATCTCCCCAGTTAAATGTCTCCGTAGAACAAATAGATAAACTATTAAACAGTGACCACTTTAAAAAATGGACAACTTCCGATGCTGCTAATAATAGAGCTAAAGTCATTAGTAGAATACATGGAGTTAGAGACTTTTTATTAAATGGTGAATTTAATGACTGAATATGAAAAATTGAAAAACGAAATTAATCATTTTATCAATGTAATTAATATTTATGAACAATCTATAATGGGAATTCCAAATGTGTTGACTAATTTATTCGAAATACAAATAATTAGCTCTCCCGAAGTTTTGACTGAACTAGATTTCCTACTGCATATTAAGGATAAAGATAGTTTTGAAGCAATTGTTAAAATTATGAAATCCAATTCTATTTTAATGCTATATAATTTAGTTGAATCAACCATAAGAGTTTCAATGTTAGAATATTATAGCACTTTAAACGATAAACAAATATCTTTTAGTCAAGCGATTGAATCAATTCAAAAATTATGGGTTAAAAACTATTTGAATCAAATAAATAGCAATGAGTTAAATCAAACCGTATTTGATATGATTTTAAATGTAATAGACGATAATTATAGTGTGGCAATAGAAAAGGAATCTTTTCATCTTTCTGGCAATGCAGATGTTAAAGAAATGAAAAAGATATTAGAAACACACGGTATTACATACAATAATGATTCATTTAGAGATTATGGTGGTGCTCTTTTAACAATTAAAAACAAGAGAAATTATTTAGCTCACGGAAATATTTCTTTTGAAGATAATGGGAAAGGATTTTCAATTCAAGACATAATTGAATTAAAGGATAAAACTTATCAATGTCTAGATTACTTTATTTCCCTAATAAATTCTGCCATTAGTAATCATAAATTTATGTCAGAAGATTTATTATAGTCTCAAAAAACCAATATTGTTCAATACTTTTAGAAATCACTTTACTACTTAACAAATTCTGTAAATTCAAGTCAATCTGAAAAATACAACATTGTAATTTAACTTCCATATATCATTAAGAATTGAGTTCATCTGGATTGATACCGAAAACCCACCAAGCGATGCCATTGGCTAGGTAGCAAAACAAACCTGAACAACACACAAAAATCTCTTAGATCTATTTCTAAGAGATTTTTTCTTTCTCTCCCCTCACAACCAGCCTTCTTCTTCGGCAGTTTTGGCTGCTTCGGTTCGATTGCTGGCATTGAGTTTAGAGAGGATGTTGGTCATGTAATTACGGACAGTGCCGTTTGAGAGGTAGAGCTTGTCCGCAATTTCTTGGTTGGAGAGACCTTGGGCTACTCCATGTAGAACAGCGACTTCTTGCTCGGTCAAGGGATTGGGATGGGTCATCATGACTTCCATCAGCTCTGGAGAATATTCCTTGCGTCCCTCTAACACCGTATGCAGGGTTTGCATGAGTTCGGCGATGCTTCGCTCTTTCAAGACATAGGCGTCGACTCCTGCTTTGACCGCTCGTTCAAAATAGCCTGGACGTTTAAAGGTCGTAACGATAACTACCTTGGTTTCAGGCACTTCTTGTTTGATCCACTCGAGCGCTTCTAGTCCTGTCTTAACTGGCATTTCGACGTCAAGAATAGCAATATCTACTGCTTCTTTCTCCAAAACCTCGATAGCCTCGGCTCCATTTTTCGCCTGCAAGACAGTCTCCACATCTGGTTGAAAGCTCAAGAGCTGGCACATGGCGTCTCTCAGCATACTTTGATCTTCTGCGACTAATACTTTCATCTACTTTCTCTCCTTATAAGGCAGATGCACGCGCACCTCTGTGGGGTCTTTCAAACTAACTAGCTCTACCTGACCTGAAAAGGCTGAGGCACGATCTCGTACTGTGTGCAGTTCATTTCCTTCTACAGTTGCAAAGCCTTTCCCGTCATCTCTGACTGTCAAGAGCAATTCCTGATCTGTGCGTTCCAGTTTTAGATAGGCTTTTTGAGCTTGGGCATGCTTGATGATATTGGTTGCCAGTTCTAACAAAATCATAGTAGCCGTCGACTCCACATCCTGTGTCAAGCTAGCCTTGTCCAATTGATTGTCAACCTCAACCTCAATCCCAGCAATTTCCAGCATCTTCTTAACAGTCTCAAGCTCTGAAGCTAGGGTCCGTGATTTCAGATTTTCCACAATGGTTCGCACTTCATTCATGGAATCCTTGCTGATCTGGTGAATTTCTTTTAATTCCTTTTCCACCTGTGGATAAGCCTCCATCTGAAACAACTGCAGGGCCAGATCTGTTTTGACACTCAGCATAGCAAAGGTATGTCCCAAGCTATCATGCAAATCCTGACCGATACGACTACGTTCATTTTCAGCTAACAAGAGATTTATCTGGGCATTTTGCTTGGCCTGCGCTTCTTTCAAATCCTCTACAATACGAATCCGAACCAAACCAAAAGTCATCAAATCGACAAAAGCAAGAATTACAAGTAGATAGAATAGAAACCCAACTTCGATTCTCTGAATAATCAACAGTTGCCCCACCACAAGCACTTGAGCAAGGAGAAAAGTCCGGACATGTAAAGAATTAAAACTACGTACGCCAAAATGATAAATTAAGAGATTGGAAAGGAAAAAGAAGAACCAGATATAATTTACAGCAACAAAGGCGGTGTTCCCAGCTACATAGACCAGCATGATGCCCCAGAAAAGCCAAGATAGGCGCTGATTCTTAGTTGTTAAAACACCCAAATACGCCACTACAAATAGAATATCAATCAATAAATGCCAGACAGCAAGCTCCCCAATCACTACAGGAAGGATGGGAAAAACCATAAAAATCAAACTGGCCCAATACATATAGTCTATGCTCTTCAGTCTTTCAAGCATTAAGCATTCTCCTTATGACCTTGAAGGTAAATGGTCAAACCAAACAAAACTGCTGAAAAAACAAGTAGATAAACTGTGGCTGATAAATTGATGCCACCCTCATTTAAGAAGGTCTTGATCAATTCCATCAACTGATAGCTTGGTAGACGCTTCCCGATTGCTTGCATCCAGTCTGGAAATAAAGAGACAGGCATCCAGAGTCCGCCTAACACAGCCAAGCCAAAGTAAAGAAGATTGCCTACGACAGACATCAACTGACTAGAAGGTAAGAGAGTCAAGGTCAAGCCAAGAGCTACAAAGGCAACACTTCCTACTATCAGCAAAAGCGCAGCCCCAATCCAGTTTCCAAGAGACATGTCCACACCTCTTACAAAATGTCCAACTGAGAAAACAACCAGAATTGAGACCAAATAATCAACCATCATACTTGTTATCTTTGATAGATAATATTCTACCATATTTACAGGGCTATGACGTAATATTTTCTGCCAGTTGTTGATCTTGTCGGTATGTAAAACAACTGGGAATGAAAAGATAGCGGTAGACATCATGGAAAAAGCCGTCATGGAGATGAGGTAGTCGCGCATAAAATTCGCTGGTCCACCTGGTGTGTCCTGGTACATGCCTGAAAAGAATAAATAAAAGGCTGTCGGCATTCCTACGGATAATAGATAATAGACTAATTGTCGTTTGGTCAATAGAAATTCTATCTTGTTTAGTGCGATCCATCGTTTCATCTTAGTCATCTCCCTTTTGTGTTTCTTCAAAGATTGTATCCAGCAAGCTACGGTTATTGACTTCAATTTCTTGAATCCTACATCCTGCCTGAACTAACAGTTGCCAGAAAGCATCTGCTTCGCGTGTGACTACTTGCAGGGCATCTTGTTTTTGTGACCAGTTTTCAACCAAGTTAGACTGTTCGATGACTTCCTTGTAAGCCAGAGGAAGGATAAAGTGCTTTTCAATCTCTTCACTGCGCATGGCTAGAGGTGTCGTATCACGAATCAACTCTCCCTTATTTAAGACCAAAATCCGGTCTGCTGTATGCTCTACTTCCTCAATATAATGAGACGAATAGAGAATGGTGACTCCCTGCGCTTTTAAGTCTTGGACAATTTCCCAAAAACGTTGGCGGGTTGAGGTATCCATGGCCGCAGTTGGCTCATCTAAAAAGACAAGCCTTGGTCTGCCAATCAAGGTCAAGACAAATAAAAAGAGACGCTTTTGCCCACCTGACAATTTTTCTGCCAATTGTTCTTTTTGTTGCTTGTCAAACTGCAATAGTTGATCGATCTCCTGAGTGTTTAAGGGATTTGGATAAATGCTTTGAAAGAAAGCAATCAACTCTTTAACCTTTAATTTCTGAACAATGACATTTTCTTGAGGGAGGTAGCCTCTAATGTAGTCTAACTGAGAACTCGTCACTGGCAAGCCTTGGATGGATACTTGACCGCTGGTGACCAGTTTATCTCCAAGCAAACAGTCCAAGAGTGTTGTCTTACCGGCACCATTTGGACCAATCAAGGCGACACATTCACCTTCAGTCACCTCAAAGGAAATATCCTTCAATATAGCCTTGCCCTTGATGCTTTTATTTAGGCTTTCTACTTTAATCATGTTCATGATACTCTCCTTTCAGCCACTCCTTTCCCATCGGAAAGACGATAAAAATCATAAATCCTAGACCCCAAGCACCGCGAATGACTTGGTGAAGGAAGGCTTGGTCAAACCACCCTGTAAACATTTCGACCAACCATACCACTAGTGATAGTCCAATAAAGAAATAGAGAATCGCTTTTTTCATTTTTCAAACTCCTTTTTCACATCTGAGACCAATTTCAAACCTTCTCGGATCAACCAAGACATCATGCCAAATCCTGCAAATAACTCCCAAGGAAAATGATAGAAGCCTTCGTCCAATCCTGAGAACATGAGATAAGTCATGACTCCTGCTGCTACTAAACTCATTGCGACAATTACTTTATGTTTCATTTTTTTCTTCCTCCATTTGATACATCTAGTATAATTCTTTGAAGGTAAAATTACTAGAAGCTTCTGTCATGAGGAGATATGACAAATGTCATTAAAAATGATGGAACAGAAATTACTAGATTGGGTCACTTTTCTAGCCCCAATCAGCTACTGGATCTAAAACTCATTGCAAACCAAAAAAGATCGGGAAAATGAACTGCACCCCAAAAGTTAGACATAAAAATCTAACTTTTGGGGTGTTTTTATTATGAAATTAACTTATGAAGATAAAGTTCAAATATATGAATTAAGAAAGAAAGGAGAGAGCTTTAGACAACT
>NZ_JASHFS010000029.1:0-10067 GCF_047460685.1 Streptococcus infantis
ACAACAGTAGAGTTCAAGACACCAGTAGACACAACTACACCAGGTGATAAAGGAACTACAGTCGTTGTGACTTACCCAGATGGTTCTAAGGATGAAGTACCAGTTAAAGTAACTGTAAAAGATCCAACTAATAAAGTCGTTAAAGATCCATCAGTAACCCCAGTTACAGATCCAAGCAACTTGACTGACGCCGAAAAAGCTAAAGTAGCCGACGAAGTTAAGAAAGCTAACCCAACCGCGAAAGATATCAAGGTTAACAATGATGGATCAGTAGTTGTAACCTTTGAAGATGGTACAACAGCTGTTATTCCAGCCGATAAGACAGTTAAGAAATCATCAGATAAAGTTAAGGAATCAGATGGAGTTAAGAATCCATCAGTAACCCCAGTTACAGATCCAAGCAACTTGACTGACGCCGAAAAAGCTAAAGTAGCCGACGAAGTTAAGAAAGCTAACCCAACCGCGAAAGATATTAAGGTTAACAATGATGGATCAGTAGTTGTAACCTTTGAAGATGGTTCAGTAGCAGTCATTCCAGCTGAAAAAGCTGTTACAGCTGCTAACCAAGATTCACCTGCTCAAGCACCAGCTAAGAAAGCAGGAGCGAAAGAATTGCCAAATACTGGTACAGAACAATCTAGCGCTTCACTTGCTTTAGCACTTCTTGCAGCAGCAACAGGCGGACTCCTCTTCGCTAAAAAACGTGAGGAAGAAGAGTAAGAAATTACTCAAATAAAGCAAAACTGAGAATCTCAATTCTATGAATTTGCTAGAAAAACCGTAAGAAGAAATTCTTACGGTTTTTTTGATGGATAATGATTAGGAGAAAGGGGAAATGTCAGTCTTACAGATCTTTAAAATGCTAAAAATTCAATTGAATAGCTGTTCAATGTATAGTTGATTGAAATAAGATGTGAACAAAGAGGTTAGGAAAGTCAAATTAATTTCTAAAAATGTTTTAGAATTTATATTGTACTACTCTAAGTTCAATCCACTATATATGCTATTTTTCCCATAGAAGAAAAGTTAATGTTGCCATCTTTCAAGTGTCTTGATGTAACATTGTAAACTTGTATGATGACAGAAAAAACGTTGATATCATCAACGTTTGAAACATAGGAACACCTCACAACTCTTCTTGCCTCTATTATACGACTTTACACAAAGAAAAGCCCTTGGAAACTTGACTTCCAAGGACTTTGTCTTCGTTCTAACGTTGAGAACATCAACGTTTTTTTAATATAATGGAGCCGGTGGGAGTCGAACCCACGTCCAAACACCTGCTAACATATTTGTCTACGACCATAGGTTATGTATTGTTTTAACAGCCCCTCGACACATAACTCAAGCCTAGGAACTGCGAGTCTATAAATCTCTTATCAAACTGCTAGACAAAGCCTGATCGTATCTCGCTAATAATAAGACCTGTCATCAGACACGAGCAATCCGAATCGGGTCACGCCTGCTGGTTTTTAGGCAGCTAGAGCGTAAGAAGTGTTATTTTTTGCAGTTATATTTAACTGGGCGTTTACGTCGCCACACGAGTCGCAAAATATGCCTCATAATGCCTGTCGAATCCGTAACGACCCCAAAAGACAATACAACTATTATACCTTATCTATTGGGAAAATGCAAAAACTGAGTAAAGATTAGCATTTGCTTTGTTTTTAGTGCTTGTCTGATACTCTAAGGGCTAAATATTTTTGCTACTTGTAAGAAATAATTGGGAAGGTTTATGGAGAAAGAGATGGTCTGAGCTGTAGAGTATTTGACTTGTTATTTCCGAGAAACCTTGTTGGCTGAGGCTTTCTTCAAGTTCAGAAATGATAAAACCGTGTGTCTCTCCAGCTGGTAGAGTAAAATCAGCAATAAAGAGTTGTCCGCCATGAGTCAAATGTTCCTTGAACATAGATAGACTGTCATCAAGATTAGGCATATGATGAAGAACTCGACTGACGATAATAAGGTCGAACTCTTCTTCAAGTGGTTCAAGTAATAAATCCTGTTGAATCAAGTATAGGTTTGCAAGTTTTTGACTGTCAATCTTGAGACGAGCTTGCGCAAGCATCTTGTCCGCAATATCAACCAAGGTCACTGATTTAGCTTGTTTGGCAAGAGGAAGGGCGATAAGGCCAGTTCCACCTCCAAAGTCTAGGATTGATTTGTTTGACAAATCAGGCACTTGTTTTATTAGATGCTGGCAAACAAGATCGGCCAGAAATTGATTTTTTGGAGAATCAAATGATTCTGCTCGATGATTAAAATGATGTTCCATATTTCTAGTCTAGCATAGAGTTTGTCAGTTTAACATTTCCTAGCTTATTTTTTAGTAAAGAAATAAGCAAAAAGATTTCTCTCAAAAGGCGGTGGGACAGAAATCGATAGACAAAGTCTCGATTTCGTAGTCCCAGCCCCGCGAGGATGATTAGGAGCATTTTGGAGTCTAAAAGACGAACAAAAAGTTCAATCAGCTACCGCGTCAATGTTTGATTGTTAATAAAAAGTGAGGTCGGGATTTTTTGTCCCAACCTCTTGTTATTCTGCAGCTTGTTGCCAACGTTTTGCTAGAGCCCGTGAAAGGCTTGAAATAGCTAGGTTGAAGCTGAAGTAGATTAGGGCGATCAGGATATATAAGCTGAAAACCTGTTCGGATTCAAAGTATCGGCCCATAAGGATTTGACTGGCACCAAAAAGCTCTTGGAGGGCGATTACAGAGTATAGAAGACTTGTATCCTTAATCACTGTTACAAATTGAGAGATGATGGCAGGGAGCATCTTGCGAATGGCTTGCGGTAGGATGATGTGATAGAGGATTTGGCGATAGGAGAAACCTTGTGCCATTCCAGCCTCGTATTGTCCTTGATCCACTGCGTTAAGACCACCTCGGATAATTTCAGCAAGAGCTGCAGATGTAAAGAGAGTAAAGGCGGTGATTCCAGCTGGGGTAGATTTCATTTTAAAGACTAAAAAAATAGTAAAAATCCAGAGTAGATTAGGAACATTTCGGACAAATTCAATGTAGACACTAGCAAGGATTCGTAATAGGGTGTTTTTTCCATTACGCATGACAGCGAGGATGGTTCCAATTAGTGTTGAAAGCGTGATAGCAATCAAAGAGATATAGAGGGTTAGACCAAAACCTTTTAAAAGAAAGATGAGGTTGTCTAGACTGAGAACTTCAAGAATACTTTCCATAAAAACCTCCTAAAGTGAATAAGCATTTTTGTTAGCTTGCTCCATTTTTCGTCCAAATTGGGCTACAGGGAAGCAGAGGGCAAAGTAGAAGAAGGCAGCACCTAAAAATGCTGGGATGTAGTTGCCGTTGAGTGCGGACCAAGATTTGGTGACAAACATGAGATCAACTCCAGAAATGATGGCTACTGTCGAAGTATTCTTAATCAGGTTGACGACTTGGTTGGTTAAGGGAGGAAGAATGATGCGAAAAGCCTGCGGTAAGATAATCAGGCGCATTGCATTTGTGTAGGTGAATCCTTGAGAAAGAGCGGCTTCGAGTTGGCCTCTAGGGATAGATTGAATTCCTGACCGAATGACCTCGGCGATATAGGCACCGTGGTAGAGTCCGACGCAAAGAACGGCAGTCCAGTAGATAGGAATCATGATAGTATGGTTACTAATCAGGGGCAAGCCGTAAAATACAATAACGAACTGAACTAGGAGAGGGGTGTTTTGATAAAATTCGACAAAGATACGGGACAAGATCCGTAAACTGCTATGTTTGCTAGTGGATAATGTACCGAATAGGATGCCCAATAGCATGGCTAGGGTAAAAGAACCTAGAGCAATAGCTATAGTAAAGAGAAATCCGTTAAAAAATTGACCAAAATGTTGAAAATAAGCTGTCCAAGATGATAAATCTATCATGTAGCTACCTCCTTATTCTGCTGAGTGTTTGGAAGGTTTGAGATTGTAGCGACCGTATAACTCCTGCAAGGTCCCATCCTGACTCCATTTGACAACCAATTGATCTAGGTAGTCATTCAGTTGCGTGTTTGATTTTTTGGTTACAATACCATAGTCAGAAGGTTTGAAGCTATCGTCAAGTAGTTCAGTTCTTTTGCTGGTATACCCGGAAAGGATAGAACGGTCTACTGAGAAGGCATCAATCCGATGGGCGTGGAGGGAGGTGATCAATTCAGGATAAGAGCCGAGTTCGACAAATTTAAAGGATAGTCCTTTTTTATTACCTAGCTCTGTAATCAGCTTTTGGGTGATGGATCCTTGTGCGACTCCAATGGTTTTTCCGTTTAAATCTTCAATATCTTTAATCTTACCTGATTTATTTACCAAAAATCCACAGGCGTCTGTATAGTAAGGGCTGGTGAAGTTGTAGAGTTTTTTTCGTTCGTCAGTAATTGTGAAGGTGGCGATATCCATATCCACTTGTTCGTTGTCTAACAGAGGACCTCGAGTTTGAGCAGTAACTGGAACGTAGCGGACCTTGACCTTGAGTTGATCTGCAATCAGTTTGGCTAAATCTGTTTCAATACCTGAGAATTCTCCAGTTTTCGGGTTTTTATAGCCGAAATTAGGGACGTCTTGTTTGACGCCAACAACGATTTCTGCCTTTTTTTGGATATCTGAGATGCTGGTATCTGCTTGAACTGATGTCACAAATCCAATGCTTAAAAGACTGGTAACTACTGTTGCAAGAAAGAAATTCTTTTTCATAGGTGTCTCCTTATTTGACCTTATCACTTTCGTGGTTGATAATCTTGCTGAGAAATTGTTGGGCGCGTGGTTCACTTGGGTGATCAAAAAATGCATCCACATCTGTTGTATCGACCAGGACTTGCCCATCTGCCATAAAGATGATGCGATCAGCTACTTTACGAGCGAAGCCCATTTCGTGTGTGACGATGATCATATTCATGCCGTCGTGGGCTAGTTTTTTCATAACAGCTAGGACATCGCCGATTGTTTCGGGGTCGAGAGCTGAGGTTGGTTCGTCAAAGAGGAGGAGTTCAGGTTTCATAGCTAGACCTCTAGCGATAGCTACTCGTTGTTTTTGTCCGCCTGATAAGGTGGCTGGATAGGAATCTTTCTTATCCCACATATTTACAAATTCTAAATATTTTTGCGCAGTTTTTTGAGCCTCTTTGGGATCAATACCCAGTACTTTAATAGGTGCAAGAGTTACATTTTCTAACACAGTCTTATGTGGATAAAGATTAAAATGTTGGAAAACCATACCTACTTCCTTGCGGAGGGGGACCAAATCCTTTTGGCTAGCACCTGCCACTTGGTGTCCGTTTACCAGGAGACTTCCACTATCAATTGCCTCTAGACCATTGATAGTACGGATAAGGGTTGACTTTCCAGAACCAGATGGTCCAAGTAAAACAACAACTTGGCCTTTTTCAAAACGAAGGTTGATATTCTGGAGTGCGTGGTAGTCTCCGTAATACTTTTCAACAGCTTTAAATTCTACTAAAGTCATAATTCTTCTCCTTTGTGTTAGATTTTGTAACATCGATTCTACAACAAAAGCGTTTTCCTGTCAAATGATATTACAAAAAAATTAGTAAAATTTTGATAAAAGCAAAGCAGATAGAGAAAAACTGGAAATCATGTTATAATAAAACAATAGAATCGTAAGAAAGAGTGGATGATTTTTTTGATAATTCCTACTTATAATTGGCAATTTGCTCCGCAAGTTGAGGATGCGGATTTTACAAAGATAGCTAAGAAAGCTGGTTTGGGACCTGAAGTAGCTCGTTTGTTATTTGAACGAGGCATCAAGGATGAAACTAGTCTGAAAAAATTTTTAGAACCTTCTTTGGAGGATTTGCATGATCCCTACCTTTTAAATGATATGGAAAAGGCAGTGGAGCGGATTCGCCATGCTATTGAGCAAGGGGAACTGATTCTCATTTACGGGGACTACGATGCGGATGGGATGACTTCGGCTTCCATTGTCAAGGAAAGTTTAGAACAGTTAGGCGCTGAGTGCCTGGTTTATCTTCCCAATCGCTTTACGGATGGTTATGGTCCAAATGCCAGTGTCTACAAATATTTTATCGAACAGCAGGGTGTGTCTTTGATTGTGACGGTGGACAATGGTGTGGCGGGGCATGAGGCCATTGATTTGGCTCAGTCTATGGGAGTGGATGTCATTGTGACTGACCACCATTCTATGCCTGAGGTTTTACCAGATGCCTATGCTATTATCCATCCTGAACATCCAGGGGCGGACTATCCTTTCAAGCATTTGGCGGGTTGTGGTGTCGCATTTAAGTTGGCTTGTGCCCTTTTAGAAGAAGTGCAGGTTGAGTTGTTGGACTTGGTTGCCATCGGTACAATTGCCGATATGGTCAGCTTGACGGACGAAAATCGTATCATGGTCCAGTATGGTCTTGAGGTCTTGCGCAACACTCAACGAATGGGTCTACAAGAAATGTTTGAAATTGCTGGGATTTCGAGTAGTGATGTGACAGAAGAAACGGTCGGTTTTCAGTTGGCACCTCGTTTAAATGCCTTAGGGCGCTTGGATGATCCCAATCCAGCTATTGATTTGTTAACTGGATTTGACGATGAGGAAGTGCATGAAATCGCCCTTTTGATTCATCAAAAGAATGAAGAACGTAAGGAAATTGTTCAGTCCATTTACGATGAAGCCAAGGGCATGGTGGATCCTGATAAAAGTGTTCAAGTTTTGGCTAAGGAAGGCTGGAATCCGGGGGTTCTTGGAATTGTAGCTGGGCGCTTGCTTGAAGAACTAGGTCAGACAGTCATTGTACTGAATATCGAAGATGGACGAGCCAAGGGGAGTGCGCGAAGCATTGAAGCAGTCGATATCTTTGAAGCTTTGGACCCGCATCGGGAACTATTTATCGCCTTTGGTGGTCACGCAGGTGCTGCAGGTATGACCCTTGAAGTGGATAAGTTGGAAGTCTTATCTGATCTTTTGGAAGCCTATATTCGAGAAAAAGGTGCAGATGCCCAAGGTAAAAACAATCTATTTTTAGATGAAGAACTGGACTTAGAGATCTTGAGTTTGGAGACAGTGAAAAGTTTTGAACGCCTAGCTCCTTTTGGGATGGATAACCAAAAACCTGTCTTTTATATTCGAGATTTTCAAGTTGAAAATGCTCGCGTTATGGGGGTTGGTAATGCTCATCTCAAGCTGAAAATTTCCAAAGGTGAGGCTAGTTTTGAGGTGGTCGCTTTTGGTCAAGGGAAATGGGCGACTGAATTCTCACAGACCAAGCAATTGGAATTGGCGGTGACTCTCTCTGTCAATCAATGGAATGGACAAACAACCTTGCAGTTGATGATGGTTGATGCCCGTGTAGAAGGTGTCCAGCTCTTTAACATCCGTGGTAAGAATGCCCTGTTACCTGAAGGTGTACCTGTTTTGGACTTTACGCAAGAGTTACCTGATGTGGCCTCTTGTTCAGCTATTGTCGTTAAGAATATCCCTGAGGATATATCCCTCCTTAAGAAAATCTGTCAGGAGCAGGAGTTTTCAGCTCTTTACTTTAAAAATGATATCGCTAAGGCTTACTACTTGACGGGCTATGGCACAAGAGAGCAGTTTGCAAAATTGTATAAAACCATCTATCAGTTCCCAGAGTTCGATATTCGCTATAAACTCAAGGATTTGGCAGCCTATCTCAAGATTGAGCAAATCCTATTAGTCAAAATGATTCAGATATTTGAAGAGCTTGGCTTTGTGACCATTGAAAATGGAGTCATGAGGGTAAATAAAGAGGCTGAAAAGCGTGATATGGCTGAAAGTCAGATTTATCAAAAGCTAAAACAAACTGTTAAAGATCAGGAGATTATGGCGCTTGGAACAGTCCAGGAAATCTATGATTTCTTGATGGAAAAAAGTGAATAGAGATCGAAAGAGTTGGCTTGCTGACTCTTTTTGTTTGCTATCAAAAATCTCATCAATAAAAGGAATTTAGTGCTATAATGAGAGGAGTGAAGGACTGTTGAACATTGTTGAAGAAAGTTATACTCTTCGAAAATCTCTTCAAACCACGTCAGTGTCGCCTTACCGTATATGTGTTACTGACTTCGTCAGTTCTATCCACAACCTCAAAACGGTGTTTTGAGCAACCTGCGGCTAGCTTCCTAGTTTGCTCTTTGATTTTCATTGAGTATTAGTCTCAAAAGTACCAGAGAAGTTAGTCGGAGGAGAAAATGGAAAAAGAGAAGAAAAAGAAATTACTGGCAGAGTATAAGCAGCAACAGAAGAAAGAATTTGAAGCAAGTTTACCGATACCAAGGGAAATATTTTTAGACTTGTTTGATTTTTTAGATCAGGAGTTAGAGTCGCTGACTTGTTATGACGCTTTTCTTTTGAGAAATTATGTTTAAAAGTATTTTGGATAAATCCCTTGGTAAAACAAGTGGAAGTTACTTTGAAAAATTAGTTGAGAAATCACCTTAAAAAATCAAAAACGATTTAACTTGTCAAAGCAGAGGTTTATTGTTATAATAGGTAAGATGGAGGCGTTATGGCACTTAAAAAAGCAAGTCTAGCCTGTGCGGTTTGTGGTTCTAGAAACTATTCGATTAAGATTAGTGGCAATCCAAAACCAACACGCTTAGAAGTAAATAAATTTTGTAAACACTGTGGCAAGTATACCACACACCGAGAAACGAGATAGGAGAAAACGATGCGTTTTATTAAGGACATTTTTAAACTTCTTAAAGAAACAACTTGGCCGACTCGCAAGGAAAGTTGGTTAGATTTTAAATCTATCATGGAATACACTGCTTTCTTTGTAGTGATGATTTATATTTTTGACCAATTGATTGTTAGCGGATTGATTCGTTTTATTAATATTTTTTAAAATAAGGCAAGAAAAAGATCTAGTCGCTGAAATTCTTCAGTTAGGAAAGGAAAAAACATGGATAGTTTTGATAAAGGATGGTTTGTGCTACAAACTTATTCTGGCTACGAAAATAAAGTAAAAGAAAATCTATTGCAACGTGCACAAACATACAATATGCTAGAAAATATTCTACGTGTTGAAATTCCTACACAAACAGTGCAAGTAGAAAAAAATGGAAAGAAAAAAGAAATCGAAGAAAATCGCTTTCCAGGTTATGTTCTTGTAGAAATGGTTATGACCGATGAAGCTTGGTTTGTTGTACGTAACACACCAAACGTAACAGGATTTGTAGGCTCACACGGAAATAGATCAAAACCAACTCCACTTTTGGAACAAGAAATTCGCGATATTTTAGTTTCTATGGGTCAAACTGTCCAAGAATTTGATATTGATGTCGAAGTTGGTCAAACTGTTCGTATTATTGACGGAGCTTTCGCAGATTACACAGGTAAGATTACAGAAATTGATAACAATAAAGTTAAGATGATTATCTCAATGTTTGGTAATGATACAGTTGCAGAAGTAAATCTTAACCAGATTGCAGAACTTTAATCAAAAATATTATCAATATAAAATCACAAACAAAGACAACTGTAGAGACAACAGTTGTCTTTTTATCTCTCATCTGCCTTTCTCAATACTTACTGATACACCTTGGACTCAAAAAAACACAAGACAGAAACCAAAGCCCTTCTTCCCCCCCTTTCTCTGCTATACTACAAGCAGAGAAAGGGGGGAAACAAATGCTTGAAAAGTATTATGCAAAGGTAAAAGGAATTGTTCATAAATGTAGAAAAGACTACTATCTTCACCTGTGGGAGAAAGAGGATTGGGACCAAGAAGGCATGATTTGTCTCTATGAACTCCTCGAGGTCCATCCAGAATTAGTGGAAGAGGAAAAGAAACTCTACGTCTACTTCAAAACAAAATTCCGCAACCGAATCCATGATAGCGTCAGAAAACAAGAGAGTCAAAAGCGTCGCCTAGACCGGATGGCCTACGAAGAAGTAGGGGAGATTAGCCATCGCCTACCAGAAGGAGGATTGTGGTTGGATGACTACTACGCCCTTCATGAATTGTTGGATACATATAGAAGAAAATTACAACAAGATAAACAAGAAACCTACGAACGCCTCTGGGCAGACGAACGATTTAAAGGCCGCAAAGCCCTTCTAAGAGAACTGAAGGAAGTAATTCAGG
>NZ_JASHFS010000030.1:0-8430 GCF_047460685.1 Streptococcus infantis
GTGTGATGCTTCTGTTATACTACCTGTTCGCTCACAATAGGAGAGAACTTTTTTACGAAAATCTATTGAATATGCCATAAGAAGATTATACCACATTATGTACTGTTTTAGGTTCATTTTACTATATATCAGATATTGCGTATAATTTAGCCATAGCGTCTCATCATTTCTTCATGTGAGATAGCTTTTTTGCCACATTCAACCCATTTTTTATAAGCTTCATCAGCGACCTTAATATCATACATATCTTCAATTTTCTCTATAACAGCTTGTCTAATAAAGTCAGTCTTTGTTGTATTATTTTCTTCAACAATAGCATTTAATAAAGAATTTAACTCTTGACTAAGTTGAATAGAAATTTGTGTAGTAACAACATTATTCATATAACAGCCACCTAATAGTTATTTTAGATACATTATACTCCTAGTCTAAAAGTTTCTCAATAAAAAATTTCACTTTTTATAGTTATTTATTTTAATAAAATTGTAGTATCTGCAAGGATGTGCCAGTTCGAGACCGACCGCCAGTATAGTAATAAAGACAAAGTTTATAAGCCTTGTCTTTTGTTTTCTCTTTATAAAATTTTATAGTTTAGTTACTAACTTTTTTTCTTTGCTCTTAAAAATCTAATAGCAGAACTGTATTTCTTATTTCTCTCTAAGTCTTTTTCAGTAATTAATGGTAGTCTTGTTAAATCTGAATTATGCCGTAAATCCGCCAACTTTACAACTCTAGCGAGTTCATTTTTCTTTACTAGATTGAGATAAGATTGATAATCTTGTCCTTTTTTCTTTGTGAGTATATCGACGGCTTCTATAATATTTTTTGAAAAACCTTCCTTTTTTAGGTCTAGTAGAGTTAGTGAAGTATCTTCAATTACATCATGTAGATAGGCGACAGCTTTCTCTTCATCAGTTGCGACAAAACTAGCTACTGTTTCAGGGTGTTTAATGTAGTCAATTCCTGCTCTATCAATTTGTCCAAAGTGTGCTTTTTTAGCTACTTCATGTGCTTTTATTGCTTGTGATGTATCCATGATTTAATTATAAACTTTCCATTTATAAAACTCAATTACTTTATAGTAATTCATCTAGTTTATCAGCTAAATCCTTTTGCTTACTTGGGTACAAGTGAGAGTAGGTATCAATCGTGGTTGTTATAGAAGCATGTCCTAGTCGCTCTTTTACAACTAGATAATCTTCCCCTTGGTTAATCAGCAGGGAAGCGTGTGAGTGCCTAAAATCGTGTATTCGTATCTTTTTTAGTGTGCTATCACGTTCAATGATTTTCTTGTACTGCTTTTCAATAGCATTTTTTGTAATTGTGATAGGACTATTTTGAAACACTTGTAATGTTAGGCTATTGTTGGTAAATTGCTCTAATAGATGTTTTTGTCGCTTTTCCCAATCTTGTAATTCTTGGCTTAATTTTTTATTGATAACAATTCTTCTTGTTCCTGCTTTAGTTTTTGTTGTGCTGATATGAGTTACTCCTTTATTAACATAGACAGATTTCGTGATATGAATTGTATTACTTGAAAAGTCGATGTCTTGCCATGTTAGGGCAAGAGCTTCCCCAAGTCTTAATCCTGTAAAGAATAGAACAGTAAAGAGTAGTTTGATATTGTATTCTTCGGGTTCAAATAGTGTCAAAAATTTCTGAAATTCTTTGACTGTCCAAAATTGCATTTTTGTTTTTTCAATTGGCAACTTTTTTATCAATTTTGCTGGATTGGAGGAGTAATAGCCTTTTCGCAAACCAACATCAAAAATTTTTTTGAGTAAAATCATGATTTTGTTAATAGTATTTGTGCTTAACGGTTTATCAGAATTTTTAGCTACTTTTTGCCTAAGATGTTCTCTAAATTGGTAGATGTCTTCATAGGTTAGTTTTCCGACATTATCGACCATAGAAAAATAATCTTTGATGTGTTTGTTGTAATTATTATCTTGTGTATTGATATAGCTTGCTTTTCGATGATTTATGCTATCTTCTTCCTTAAGTAGTTCATATAGTATGGAGATAGTTATTTTAGCCCCATAGAAGCGTTCTTTTAACTCTACACTTCGTAAGTAGTGTTCTGCTTCAATAGCTTCTTTTTTCGTCTTATAGCCCTTTCTGACAAGTCTACGTTGCTTTAGTGTTATTGGGTCAAAACCGTTACTAATATCAACTACCCAATTACCGTCTTTACCTTTTCTAATTGCCATATTTTACTCCTTGAGGGTACTGTTTTGAACATCAAAACCGAGTAATTCGGTAGCAATAGTAGCAGGTATAGTACCAATTCGTTTATTCTGATAGACTGTAAAGCCTCGTGTTATCAGTAGCTCTTTCCCTTGGCGGATAATACGTTTAGATGTTCCCTCAGAGAAACCAAGGGCAACTAGGTCATTCTTAGTAACAGTTGCTATCATGTAACTTACTCCTTTATTCATCTAGTTTTATTTTCTTATACTTTACATGATTATCGAAATACTGACCGTCTTTATAGACTTTACTAATGTATTCCGTTTCATATAGTACGACTGAACTATCATAATTAAAATCTTCATAAGTATAAAATCTATCTTCATCAGGCTTTTTTAAGTTGCGTGATGAAAAATAGGCTTGCTTTCCGAAGTTTTCCAACAATTCTTGTCCAATCCCTTTTTCAAAATACTTTGTGACATATCGACCGCGATTTTCTTTGCTGTCTACATCAACTTTATTTATCCGTACTGCTCCATGTCCCCAAAGTTCCAAGAGTTGACGGTGTGGTACATAAGGAACGCTGAAAAGCAGAATATGAGCATGCCATGCTCCACGTTTTTGCCTCTCTAATACTGCTATATATTTTAATTTACTTTTCTTGGTATTAAAAATGTGATAATTAAAGCGTTTAATAAAAGTTTTGAGTAAGTCTTTGAAGTGGTTTCTATCGCTGATATTTTTTTTAGTGGTCAATGTAAGAAAAGAAGTTGTATCATCAAAATTGCAATCAACTAGGCGTAATAAGTTCCACTTAGCTTCTAAGCGAGTCTTCTTCATACGTTCAAGACGTTGTTCTTGTTCTTCGGGTGTTAGTTCATCAAATGTTCGACGTTTTGATTTTTCCTTGTTTTCAGTATTAGTATCTAGAATAGATTTTCCTTTTGAAAATATTGGCTTATCATATTCCCAAACTTCGATATAGGAAGCGGTGCGAATAATTTTTTTATTATAATTACTCATAAAAAATGCACCTTTGTTATAGCTTTCGCCAAAAGATTGCCTATATAATAAATAAACTAGGAGGAGCTTTGCTCCTCCTTGCTTCTATCATGTGACTAAGCACCGCTCCGCTAAACACACTCCAGCTTGCCGACTTAGTCGGCAGTTTTGCTTAGTCACATGATTAGAAGTAGATTTATTTTGTAACAGGCAGTATATTTGTAGCACTAAAATATAAATTCTCTTTATATTGGCTACAAGAAAAATTTTCTAATAGAACTTCTCTAGTTTTGTTAGAAAGCATTTCTTGATAAGAAATTGTTGGATTTAAATTAGATATTTTAACTGAGATTAATTCCAAATAAAAGGGAGAATCAGGGTCTTGTAAACTGATATTTACTCTATACCCAGTTAGTTTTTGCTCTTTGTCTTTAACTTCTGTCATTGATTTTACTGCAATAAAGTGTGAGCCAAATAGGTCTACAGATTGTGAAAGAACATCATTTAATTTCATAGTATTTTCCTTTCTATTGACCTCCTGCAAAAGCAGTCGGTTTGCTCTTTTTCTCTGTTGGAAAGAATACCTATTCCAACAGAGAAAAAGACCGCTATTAGTGGACTGGTAGTATGTTTCTAACTACCTGCAAAAATTCTCGTTTTGTTTTAACATCAACGAATGGAACTATTGTCAGTACAGGTTCCACAGAATTCAGACCGTCAGCATAAAAGAGAGCTTCTCCTTTTCTATCTGAAACTGTAGGAATGTTTTCTAATTCACACATCGAAAAAGCCATCCTCATACGGTCAGCCCCTGGGGCACCAAGGTATAAAACTGCTGAAATTTGATTCCTCAATTCAACGGGGATGTTTTCGGCATTAGGGTCTTGAGTAGATAGGACTAGGTGACAACCTGCCTGTCGTCCCTTACGTGCAATCAGTCCTAAGTTCTGCAAAATCTCATTCCATAGCTGTTTACTAGAGCCACAAGAATCACGAATAGAAGCAAGCTCATCGACAAATAGAAAATTAGGTGTCATCATGCCCAGGTCATATGCATCAGCATTTAATGAACTATTCTGTTTGATAATTTCAAACCTTGCATCCATAATCTCTATAAATTTTCTCGATAATTTTGCTAGCATTTGGGGTGAAGAGCCTACTGCCACTTGTTCTCCCAGTTCTTCGTGAAGAAGTTCACCAATACGATATAAATCGGCAGCCTTACCATCAACTATACCTAAATAAGTATCATCATCACTACCACAACCTTTAGCCAGTGCGTTAAATAAGTACCATTGTAAGGCTATTGTTTTACCTGTTCCAGTGCGTCCATATATACCTATGTTGGTGTTTGATTTTAGACTAAATTGCTGAGTATTCGATAGCTTGATTATTGGAGTAGGAATATCTTCAAAAAATTCTTTAGTCAATGTGTGGGCATTTAAAACATACTGTTCAATTTTTTCTGTGTGACCGAGTTTATAAATAACACAATCAGGGAATTCTTGTTTTGATATTAAAGGCAACCCTAAGGTTGGTATAAGATACTCCTCTAGATTTTTAAGAAGTTTTAAAAATTTATTCCCAAACAGAGGTACTTTAACCATTACATCATTATTAGGCGTGATTTCGAAGTTCAATGTTGCGCTATTGATTACTAGATTGTTACTTTCTTCATATAAATTTAGACTTATTAGCATATCAAATAGAGATTCTCTGACGTACAATATACTTTGAATTTTTTTAATAAAAGTAGACCTAAAAAATTTTTCTACAAGAATAATAAGGCCTGTAAAAAAACTTGACATAATCAATCCAAAAGGTATAAAGGGGATTGAAAACCAAGTATTTATCAATAAGAGGCCTACTAACAATTCAGTTCCTATTCTAATAAGAAAAAGTCTACGAGAAGTAATAACATAGGGATTAACTTTTACTTTCACAGATTTGCTCAGTTTCAGTATTTTCATCTTCATTCCTCTCAGAAATTAATGTATCTATACAACCAATTAAAAAGATAAATGGATTTTAGTAAGGTCAGGAGCTCTAATATTTGCAATTATAGTAAGCAGAGTACAGATAGAAAGTACCAGTATTGACCAATGAGCCACCCTTAATCTGCTACTTGAAATGATATAATTTCTTGTTAAATCTGCTATTGTTCTTAATCTAAATAGTTTCATTTAAAAACTCCTAAACTGTAAAAGTTACTTGTAGTGCTTTATGGTCACTAAAATGATTATCAAGTGTCGAATAGTTTTCAATTTTGCTATTTGGTGTAATGAAAATATGGTCAAGTTTCTTATTACTCCAAGTCGGTAAATCTCGGCTAGCATTTACCATGTATTGCTCCATTTCAACTATCTTATCGGGTAAAGTCGTTTCATTATTTGGACTTTCATTGAAATCACCTGCCAAGATAATATGGTCATACAATTTGCTTGCTTGGGAAGCAAATTGAATATATTTATCCCACATTTCTTTTTTTTCTACGGGGCGATTTTCAAAAAGAGGAAAGTGGAGAGAAAAGACCGCGATAGTTTTATTATTAATTTTAAACAGACCACCACTTTGTCTACAATAGAAGTCATCATAAATAGGAGGAAGTTCTTTGATGAGTTCGATATTGTCACTAAAATAGAAAAGTCTAGTACTTACAGCATTAGATTTATCAGACTTAGGATAAATAACCCCATATCCACGCTTTCTCAATTCTGTATCAAGTTCTTTTGCTAACTTTTCGGCTAACAAAAATTTCTGATATTCATCAACATTTAAGTAGCGAGGCTTTGTTGATGGTTGGGTGCCTCCAGCTTCTTGTAATGCTATGAAAGTAGGGTTTTGTGATAATAAATAATCAGCTATCTTAGTAGAAGTTCTATCCTTATATGGTCCACCAGAGCCACGATAATCAAGGTTTGCAGTCAATAAAGATAAATTAGTCATATCAGTTCTCCTTTTATTGAAAAATTTAAAAAATATAAACGTGGTTATTCTTTTTAAAAAATAAACGATACAGATGTCGTCTATTTTTGAGTGTTTTCAAGATAAAACTTAGCAAGGAAATCTATTACCTGCCCTTGAGTTGGGGGATAACCTAAATTTCTCACTAGTTCTCCTGCAATGATTTCCAAATTTAACTTGGTTGATTTATCTACAACTGCTGATATATTTGTAGGATTATCAAACATGCTACTTGCTGGAACTGGTTTACCTCTTGCCATAATTTTTCCTTTCAACATTATAACCATGTTTATAACTATTATAATTTTTCTATGCATACTTGTCAACCCATAACACCTAAAAAAATAAAAAATTCTATACGCGTATGGTATAATCTACTTATTTGAAAAATGATGAAAGGTTAGATAAAATGGGATATAGTGAATGGCAACCTGTCAATTATTCAGTTACTGAAGATGAAGACTTTGAAACAGTAAAACAAAGAGTAATTAAAGATTTTCAACATTATCTAAAACTACTTGATGATGGTACTGAGAAAAGTCGTGACAAAGTCTATAAATCTTTTACTTTTAGTAAGTTATTTGGAGAAGAACTTGGTACTGACGATGATATCGACAAGTTAAGTAAAGAAATAATGGATAGATTGAGGAAAAGTAAATCCTAAAAAGTTACTAAAAATAAAAAAACTATCTTTTTTGCGATAGAGGTATCTTCTTAAAAAGGCTATTTGAAAGGCTTCACATACTTATAAAACGGTAAGAGCCAAACTCAAAATCCAGTGTCCGCAAGGACGTGCCGGTTCGACCCCGGCCGCCGGTATAGTATGAAAGACAAGGTTTTCGGACCTTGTTTTTTTGTTGAATAATTTATTAAAATTTCACTAAAAAAGGTCTATACCATTTACAAATTGTTTTGAAAGGTTTATAATGTAATTGACATAATAAATAGTAGATTATTTCTTAAGGGGGTTATCATTATGCCTAAGTATATTAAAGCTGATCAATTTTTCTATCCACATGGTATTCGTCGTGGAGGTTATTTAGAACTTATTGATGGCAAGTTTGGTAAGCATGTTGAAGAGATTTCGGATGATGCAGAAATTTTAGACTACTCTGGTTACAGCATTGCACCTGGTCTCGTTGACACCCACATTCATGGTTTTGGTGGTGTGGATGTCATGGATAATAATATTGAAGGAACTCTTCATACGATGAGTGAAGGTCTTCTTAGCACAGGTGTTACTAGTTTCCTACCAACTACACTAACTTCATCATACGAACAATTGCTGGCTGTTACTGAAAACATTGGTGCACGCTATCAAGAAGCATCTGGTGCTAAGATTCGTGGTATCTATTTTGAAGGGCCATACTTTACTGAGGAATTTAAAGGAGCTCAAAACCCTGCTTACATGAAAGATCCACGTATGGATGAGTTCCGCGCTTGGCAGAAGGCTGCTAATGGTCTTCTTAATAAAATTGCTCTTGCACCTGAACGTGATGGGGTTGAGGACTTTGTACGTACTATTACTGGTGAAGGTGTAACTGTTGCTCTTGGTCACTCTAATGCTACCTTTGATGAAGCAAAAAAAGCTGTTGATGCTGGAGCTAGTGTATGGGTTCACGCATATAATGGAATGCGTGGCTTAACACACCGCGAACTTGGTATGGTTGGTGCTATGTATGAGTTACCACACACTTATGCAGAATTGATTTGTGATGGTCATCACGTGGATCCTAAGGCTTGCGAAATTCTTCTTAAACAAAAAGGAACTGAAAATATTGCCCTTATCACTGACTGTATGACAGCAGGTGGTTTGCAAGATGGTGATTATATGTTAGGGGAGTTTCCAGTTGTAGTTGCAAATGGGACTGCTCGCCTTAAATCTACAGGTAACTTGGCAGGTTCCATTCTCAAACTTAAAGATGGTTTGAAAAATGTCGTTGAGTGGGGAATTGCAAATCCTCATGAAGCAGTCATGATGGCTAGTCTGAACCCAGCTAAATCAGTTCATATCGATGACGTCTGTGGACAAATTCGTGAAGGCTACGATGCAGACTTTATCGTGCTAGATAAAGATTTGGAATTAGTAGCAACTTATCTAGATGGAGAAAAACGCTATCAAGCATAATCTAAAAAGTAGAAACGACTTTGTACTGACCCCAAAAAGTTAGACAATTAATTTAAGCAAAGGATTTAATTCTGTATTGTACAGGACTAAGTCCTTTTAGTTTTACCTTAATTCGTTTGTTGTTGTAGTAATCAATATAGTCTACA
>NZ_JASHFS010000031.1:0-8053 GCF_047460685.1 Streptococcus infantis
ATTGTTGTACTGTGGAGTTGGTGCTTTAGGAATTGGGTTTCCTTCTGGATCAACTGGAATGATCTTACCAAGTGGTTTATAAGTAACCTTATCCGTAACTTCTGGTTGATCTGGAGTAACTGTCTTAGATCCAGCTTCCTTCTTATCAGCGTAGTAACCTTTAACTACTGGAACTGTTTCTTTACCATAAGTGTGATTAGGTTGATCCCATGTTGTCGTACCATTTTTTTGTTTACCAGTAAAGGTGAAGTTATCTTGAACCTTATCAGCTGGAGTAGCTGTTCCTGCTCCTTCAAACGTTACCGTTTGTTTAGTTGGTTGCGTCACATCATTTGTTTTTGGTACATAGATGATTGGCGTATCTTCCCCTGGTTTATCAGGTGTTACAGGTGTTCCTGGTTGGATTGGTTGACCTGGTTTCGTTGGATCGTTTGGATCTGGAAGGTGTGGTTCATAACCTGGTACATCAGGAACGACTGGTTGACCTGGTTTCGTTGGATCTGTTGGATCGTTCGGATATTTAACACCTGGTGTTGATGGGAAGTTTGGATCGTTTGGTTTCTCTGGTTTTGGAACCAAGTTTCCAAGTGGTTTGTAAGTAACAGTTTCTTCAAGGTTTTCTTGAGTAACTGCCTTAGAAGCAACACTTGCTTTATCAGCGTAGTATCCTGTCAAACCTGGTGTTGGAACTGCAGCGTAGGCTGTCTTATCTGATGCCCATGGTGTCGCTGAAAGTTCTTTACCTGTGACTTTATCCAAGGTAAGGGTACGTGTCCATGTCGCGTTTTCAACATGATCTGCTGGGGCTGCTACCTTACCATCTGATACCACATACTTAACAGTAGATGTGACATCTTTCTTCCATTGATCTGTCGCTGGGTATTTAGGACTGTTTGGATCATTTGGATTGATTGGATCTGTTGGGTTATGTGGATCGTTTGGTCCAACTGGAGTTTCACCGTGTTTCAAGGTTACTGTCCAGGTTTGATCTACTGATGCATCGGTATCGAAGTGAGCTCCTGCTGGGAATTCATCGCTTACAAGAACATAGCCACGATCTTCATAATACTTGATCTTGTCCGCAGTTGAGTAATTGATTGCCTCACCTGATTTACCACCGACTTGATCATTGGCAAGGGTTTGACCAGTTGTTTGATCAACGTACTTGATCACTGCTTTTTGGTCTGCCTTAACATAAACAATCTTCGTATCTTGTGAAATTCGATCTGGATCACTTTCATCATTTGGTTCAATAGTTTTATCAACAATATTGTAACCCCATGCTTGTGGTTGTTCCTCCTTAATCACATATCCTGTTGGTGCATCTGGAATTTTAGTTTCTGCTGCTTCTTTAGGATTCAATGGGTTATTTTCATAAGTCTTAGATACTGAACCTGGAATAACATTTCCTGATTCATCTACTTGAATAATCTTACCAAGTGGTTTATAAGTTACAACATCTTCAGCATTAGGATTGGTTGGAGTGACTGTTTTACTACCTGCTTCAGACTTGTCAGCGTAGTAACCAGAAACTACTGGAACACTTTCCCTACCGTAAGTATGACTGTTTTCAGTCCATGTTGTTGTACCATCAGCTTGATTCTTCTTACCTGTGAAAGTATAGTCATTTTGAATCTTATCTGAAGGTACCTGAGCTTTACCATCTGTACTTGTGTACTTAACAGTTTGTTTTGTTGGTTGCGTCACATCATTAGTTTTTGGTACATAGATGATCGGCGTATCTTCCCCTGGTTTATCAGGTGTTACAGGTGTTCCTGGTTGGATTGGTTGACCTGGTTTACTTGGATCTTTTGGATCTGGCAAGTATGGTTTGTAGCCTGGTACATCTGGAACAAGGGGTTGACCTGGTTTGGTTGGATCGTTTGGATCATTTGGATACTTCACTTCTGGTGTTGATGGGAAGTTTGGATCGTTTGGTGTCTCTGGTTTTGGAACCAATTTTCCAAGTGGCTTGTAAGTAACAGTTTCTTCAAGATTTTCTTGAGTGACTGTCTTAGAAGCAACACTTCCTTTATCAGCGTAGTAACCTGTCAATCCTGGTGTTGGAACTGCATCATAATTAGTCTTATTCGCTGTCCATGGTGCATCAGGGTTAAGAACTTTACCTGTCACCTTATCAAGATTTAAGGTACGTGTCCATTGTGCATTTTGAACATTATCAGCTGGGGCAGTTGTCTTACCGTCTGATACCACATACTTAACAGTTGATGTTACATCTTTCTTCCATTGATCTTCCGCAGGGTATTTTGGACTCTTTGGATCATTTGGATTGATTGGATCTGTTGGTTTATGTGGGTTATTTGGTCCAACTGGTGTTTCACCATGTTTCAAGGTAACTACGAATTCTTGATCAACTGACTCATCCTTGTCATAAGTAGCCCCTGCTGGGAATCCATCGCTTACAAGAACGTAACCACGATCTTGATATTTCTTGATCTTGTCTGCAGTTGAGTAGTTAATGGCTTCATACGATTTACCAGAAACTTCATCTTTTGCTAATTCCTTATTATTAGCACTGGTATCAACATACTTGATAATAGCTTTTTGATCTACCTTACGATAGATAATTTGTGTGTCAGTACCTGGATTTTCAGGAGTGATTGGTTTTCCTGGTTCTACTGGTCTACCTGGTTCACCTGGTTTCGTTGGATAGTTTGGATCGGGCAAGTATGGTTTGTAGCCTGGTACATTAGGCACAACTGGTTTACCTGGTTTGGTTGGATCATTTGGATCATTTGGATCATTTGGATACTTCACTTCTGGTGTTGATGGGAAGTTTGGATCGTTTGGTGTCTCTGGTTTTGGAACCAATTTTCCAAGTGGCTTGTAAGTAACAGTTTCTTCAAGATTTTCTTGAGTGACTGTCTTAGAAGCAACACTTCCTTTATCAGCGTAGTAACCTGTCAATCCTGGTGTTGGAACTGCATCATAATTAGTCTTATTCGCTGTCCATGGTGCATCAGGGTTAAGAACTTTACCTGTCACCTTATCAAGATTTAAGGTACGTGTCCATTGTGCATTTTGAACATTATCAGCTGGGGCAGTTGTCTTACCGTCTGATACCACATACTTAACAGTTGATGTTACATCTTTCTTCCATTGATCTTCCGCAGGGTATTTTGGACTCTTTGGATCATTTGGATTGATTGGATCTGTTGGTTTATGTGGGTTATTTGGTCCAACTGGTGTTTCACCATGTTTCAAGGTAACTACGAATTCTTGATCAACTGACTCATCCTTGTCATAAGTAGCCCCTGCTGGGAATCCATCGCTTACAAGAACGTAACCACGATCTTGGTATTTCTTGATCTTGTCTGCAGTTGAGTAGTTAATGGCTTCATACGATTTACCAGAAACTTCATCTTTTGCTAATTCCTTATTATTAGCACTGGTATCAACATACTTGATAATAGCTTTTTGATCCGCCTTGCGGTAGATAATCGGCGTATCTTTTCCTGGATTTTCAGGAGTGATTGGTTTTCCTGGTTCTACTGGTCTACCTGGTTCACCTGGTTTCGTTGGATAGTTTGGATCTGGCAAGTATGGTTTGTAGCCTGGTACATTAGGCACAACTGGTTTACCTGGTTTTGTTGGATCGTTTGGATCGTTTGGATCATTTGGATACTTCACTTCTGGTGTTGATGGGAAGTTTGGATCTTTTGGTGTCTCTGGTTTTGGAACCAATTTTCCAAGTGGCTTGTAAGTAACAGTTTCTTCAAGATTTTTTTGAGTGACTGTCTTAGAAGCAACACTTGCTTTATCAGCGTAGTAACCTGTCAATCCTGGTGTTGGAACTGCATCATAGTTAGCCTTATTCGATGCCCATGGAGTAGATGAGAGAACTTCACCTGTCACCTTATCAAGTGTTAAGGTACGTGTCCATTGTGCATTTTGAACCTTATCAGCTGGGGCAGTTGCATTACCGTCTGATACCACATAATGAACAGTTGACGTTACATCTTTCTTCCATTGATCTGTCGCAGGGTATTTTGGACTCTTTGGATCATTTGGATTGATTGGATCTGTTGGTTTATGTGGGTTATTTGGTCCAACTGGAGTTACATCGTGTTCTAGTCTAACTACGAATTCTTGATCAATGTTTTCATCATCATCAAATTTCTTTTGATCTTCAGAGGCCTTTTTGAATCCATCGTCTACAAGTTTGTAACCCTTATTAACAAAATCAGCAATCTTAGCTGCAGTTGAGTAGTTAATAGCTTCACCAGCTGTACCTTCAACTTCGTCTTTTGCTAACTCCTTATTATTATCACTTGTATCAATGTATTTGACAATAGCTTTCTGTTGTACTTTCTTATAGACAACGACTGTTTCGTATGTACCCAAATCAGACTTGGCTACAATATTGCGCCAATAAGTTTCTGAAACGGTGCGTTTACCTGCTTGAGCTTCAATAAGTGTGTCTGTTGCATTGCTTGAATCATATGAAACAGAAACTGAATCAGCTTGAGCCCCAACTTCTAATCCTGGAACATTAGTTGACTTGATTTCTGCTTTATAGCCATCGACTTTTGGTGAAGCAATAGTTCCATAATTATAGGTACCTGAATTTGTTCCATCAACTTTCCAACCTGTATCAGCGATGTTATCTCCATCGATATCAGAAATGTGATACTTAGCCTTACTATAGGCGGCTAAGAACTCATCACCATTGCTGACACTTGAATTTTTTAAAATCTTTTTAAAGCCTTCTTGGTCAATAGAGACATCCAAAGTACGCTTCCAATCTGATGACTGGATAACATCTTCTTTAACTGGAGTTCCATCTTCGTAAACATATTTGATGACATTTTTATGAACACCAGTCGGGTTGATTTTAGAACCATTTGAAACCCAAATGTTTTGGCGGTTATTACCAACAGGGTCAATACCATAGATTCTATCTGTAGCACTTACCCCTCCAGAAGAAGATCCTGTTTGAACAGATGCAGCGTTAGCAGGTTGTATATTTGGTCTTCCACTTTGGAACCCAGCAATAGATACGGAGCCAGCCTGGATATTAGTCCAAACAGAACTTTGTTTATTTTTAGTTTGGCTATCCTTACCATCTTTATTCATAGAATAGACGGTATAAGTTCCAACAGTAGAGCCACCGTTCTGGCTAGCTGGACCATTAAATTCTACTCTATTGCCAGAAGCTTCTGATTTATTTGAGATATAAAGGATGTTCCCTTTTCCGATATCCTGTGGGTTGTTCCCTTGAGGAATAGATGGTGGTAATTTACCAGTAATTTCCCCTGCTGATGTACCATCTGATTTTGTGTATCTCATAAAGGAAACATATAGCGGATTGTTGAACTGGAAATAAGTGTTTGTACTAGCTCCCAATGGTACTGAGATCAACTCAGCATAGAAGTTGGTATTATCATCTCGGATATCTACGATAGAACCCTTATTAGCTTGGAAAAGTGGCTCACCCTTGCGACCATTTTGAGAATCAAGGGAAATAACATCGTCATAGAGATTATTGCCACGATTATCCATTTGCACACGGAAAGTTGCAAATTCGTCGACAAGAATCTTACCATTCTCATTTAAACCAATATAGTTATATCCAGCGAAACTACCAGAAGGCCCACCACCACTATTAGGCCCTTTTCCTACAGAATGGAAGGTGTTTGTAGAATATTTACCGAAGGCTACTCTTGAATCATTCCCGAAATCAAGTGCTACACCGCGACCTTTATTTTCAAAGCGAACTTTTGAATTTTGACCTGTGACAAGTTCTGAGTGATTCCCCATCATAATACCGTCACGACCGTTAAATTCAAATGTTCCTTCTTCGCCAATAAGAACTCGGCTAGGACCATTTTTACGACCGTTGTTACCAGCACCGTAACCACCAAAAATATCCTTATCGGTAACTCCATCCCCTGGACGGTTTATACCAATTGAAATCCCTTGACCGATACTAGTATTTAAGACTAACTTAGAGCCTTTTCCAGTTTCTACGGTACCACTATCAGCCATAAAAATACCAGCATTGTGGTAGCGAGCACTATCAGTTTGGTTGCCAGTGTTCATGTTGATAGTAAGACTAGCTTTATCTTTTACACTGACTTTAGCTCCACTTTCAAGAGTAATAGCATCCCCTTGAGAAGAGCGATTAAGCGTTAGGCTAGCTCCCTCAGCAACTGTTACAGATTTAGCATCGTGAATATTTGACTCACGACGTTGGTCTGAGTGACCAGCAGCTCCGACATTCCGTTGTACGTGTTGAGTTTGACCATTTGCAGCTTGATAACTGTCACTAACTGTTGAAGTTGTAGTTCCTTTGATAACAACATGGGTGTTACCACCACCACCATAAAGTGATGAACCCTCACTTTTCACATTTTCAAATGTAACTGTATTTGAACCACTAGTTCTTGATAGTTCAATTGGACCTCTAGAGTTTGCTGAAGCAATCTTAAGATTTTTGAGGTTTAGTTCCCAGCTAGCTCCTGTCAACTCCAAAGTGTGTGACAAGAGTTCAAGACGAGCATTGTCGTCCTTACCTTGGATAGTAACTGCACGAGATTGTGCACTAATGGTAGTCTTACGGTCTACAGAACCAGGATTTCGGCTATCTGTGTTACCATTGTCACCTTGAGCTACGATATCACCATTAACAGTGATTTCGCTTACATTTTCATCCTCTAAGGCTGAAACAAACTCACTCCAATTAGATACTTCTCGTTTATCTTCTGAAGTAGCTCGACGTGTACGCGTTGAACGGCGTGCTTCAGCTGGAGCTTTATCAGTAGACTTATCATCTTTGTCAGCAACTTCAGCTGGAGCTTTGTCAGTAGACTTATCGTCTTTTTCAGCAACTTCAGCTTTAACTTCAGTTGCTTTCGCCGTTTCTTCACTCGATTCTTTCGCTGGTGCTTCTGACTTTTCAGATTTTGGACTCTCGATTACAGGTTTTTCAGAATCTGAAGAAACTTCAGTTGTTTCTGGTGTTACAACAGCTTTATCTTCTACTGTTGATTTTGAATCGGCAGTTTCTAGTGATAGAGCAGACTTATCTACTACTGTAGGTTTTGATTCAGAAGTTCTTGGTACTAAAGATTCCGATGTACTTGTTGAACTTTCTGGACTAACAGATACTACGGAGGTAAGCAATGTTTCTGAAACATTTACCTCATCAGCACTAGCAACTTGTCCACTCAAAAAGAAGGCAGTTCCTAAAAGAACAGAGGCTAAACCAAAACTATACTTACGTAAAGAAAAACGTTGACGCTCATTAAAATGAAACTTCATAGTAATCTCCTTTTTACTTTTTCTTAAACTTTAGTATATCACTATATTTATAAAAATCAAGTGTTAGCAGTTACTTTTTACTAAAAAACGTATTACACGAACTAAATTTATTATAGTGGATTGAAATAAGATATGAACAGAGAGATTAGGAAAGTCAAACTAATTTCTAGAAATATTTTTAGCAGTTGTAGTGTACTGTTCTAGATTCAATCTACTATATTTTTTTACATCTCTTATCGCAAGCTTAGTAATTCTTTAAGAAATAGAATTGAAGGAACAAACATCCATCTAGTGATGTATTTCAGCCCTACTATGAGAGATTTATCCATTTTTATATTCATACAACTTATTTAACAGTATTAAAAAATTTTAGTAAATATTTTTTGCCGAGATTTATAGTTTTATCTTTTAGTTTTTCAACAAATCCTTCTATCTCTGGATATAAAAATGGAGAGAACAACGGCTGTCCTCTCCAAATGTTATAGTGAATTGAAATAAGGTATGAACAAATCGATTAGGAAAGTCAAACTAATTTCTAGAAATATTTTTAGCAGTCTTAGTGTCCTGTTCTAGATTCATTCTACTATGGCTTTTTTCAACCACTACAGTTGACAAATAGCCTCATTTCCCATCAAAAAAACCGGGCTCATTGTCAACTGTAGTGGGTTGAATAAAAACTAACATCTGGAGAGGACAATTGATGTCCTCTTCATTTTTATATTCAGAGCGATGAAAATTCGTTTCTTAAAGTTGTCAAAGTTCCGAAATC
>NZ_JASHFS010000032.1:0-7375 GCF_047460685.1 Streptococcus infantis
CCAAATGACAAACTTCCTAAGAAAGATGTCCCAGGTACAGGTAAGATTACAGAACCAGGTAAACCAGCTGTTGAAGTTCCAGTAACAACACCAGGTAAGGTAACACCAAATACCCCAACAACTGAAAAACCAAGTGAGATTGAAATCACACGCAAACCAAATGGTGATGCAGTAGTAACGCCTAAGAAACCAGATGGTTCAACATACCCATCAGGCAGCAAGGTTGTGATTCCAGGTGAAAACAACACACCAATCACAGTCACAATCGGCGACAATGGCTCAGGTGAAGTACCAAATGACAAGCTTCCTAAGAAAGATGTCCCAGGTACAGGAACAGTAACTGAACCGAACAAGAAACCATCACAACCAGTGGATGTAACAACACCAGGTCAAAAGACACCAACAGTAGATGTTGAACAAGATCCTAAGACAGGTGACGTTACAGTAACACCGAAGAAACCAGATGGCTCAACATTCCCACCAGGAACTAAGGTAGAAATCCCAGGTGAAGATGGTCCAATCATTGTTGAAATCGGTCAAGATGGTAAAGGTAAAGTACCAAATGACAAACTTCCTAAGAAAGATGTCCCAGGTACAGGTAAGATTACAGAACCAGGTAAACCAGCTGTAGAAGTTCCAGTAGAAACTCCAGCTAAGGTAACACCAGTTGCAGTTAATCCGAATGTAAATCACGAAGATACTACAGCTACTATTGATAATGGAGCTAAGTCAAATGATTCTCAAAAAGTATTGCCAAATACTGGTACTGAATCAAATGCGACTCTTGCATCTCTAGGCCTTCTTGGTATTCTAGGTGGTCTCGGACTTGCTCTTGGAAAGAAAAAAGAAGACTAAAAATTTAGTCAATCACTATTCATTCTTTTGTATTGTAAAGATAAACTAGATTGGTTCTGGGAATCATGTTAGTCGTAAAATAAAAAGAATGTTTAGATAAAGAAAGCGAACAATGCTAGGATTTTGTTAAACGGAATTCTAAGTATTGTTCGCTTTTTGGGCTCCTTGTCAACTGTAGTGGGTTAAATAAAAGCTAAAATATGGAGAGGGCAATCGTTGTCCTCTCCATATTTTAGGATAGTTATTAATCCATTTTTCGATAAATGCGACTTTTTTGGGAGTCGTTTCTTAAAATTGATTGAAACAAGATATGAACAAAGAGGTTAGGAAAGTCAAAATAATTTTTAAAAATGTTTTAGAATCCGTAGTGTACTAATTTAAGTTCAATCTACTATAGCTCCCTTAGGTAACCATCTACGAATGAGTCAGTTGTGATTCTCATTAGTTCCCCTTTCCCAAGAGGCATAGGGATGTGTATAGTAGATATGCTCCTTAGAAAACACATCAGCCAAGCGGTTGAATTCGGCTCCATTGTCTGCCGTGATGGAAAGAATTTGATGCTGTTTTAAGATGAGTTTTAGAGCTTAATTGACCGACTCAGCGCTTTTATTTTTGGGGTATTGAGCACTTACCATTCGTTATCCTCGAGAAATGTATTGTACTATGAAACAACTAATACGATAAGCTACAACGGATTTATTCTACAGAAAGGAAAAACTCCAGTTTTATTTAGAAGGATAAAAGGTAAATAACTTATATACAATTTATTTCGAATTTTTTTAAATAAAACAAACTTTAAAGGCAAAAGAATACAAAAACAATAAAAATGAAGCGCCGCTAATAATGCCAATCGTTTGAGTGATATTTTAAATATGATTCATTTTTAATCGTTTGAAGAATGAAAACATCAAAATAATTCAATACTATCAAGGAAAAATAGAGGCTGAATCAAATATAATTATTTTAGATGCATAAAAACTAAAAAAAGTTTGACTTAAGCGATAAATAGTTTGCATATTCCCAATAAAAAGTATAAAATTATACTTGGATAGCTTTTCCTGTGAATATAAACAATATGTAAATATAAGCAATATGTGTTTCAGGTGAGCAAATTCAAAAAAAGGAGATAATAGAATGGATAAAAAATCATCCATGAGTCGTATTGAACGCCAAAAACGAGAAAAAGTTTTACGCTTTTCTATTCGTAAATATAGCTTTGGTGCGGCTTCAGTTGCTGTTGCAGCACTGATGTTTTTGGGTGCGCGCGTCGTTAGTGCGGATAGCGTAACACCTGTCGACCAACCTCATGTAGAGGCTTTAACTCAAGATACTAGTCCGCTAGCATCGCAGGATAAGGAAGAGCCTACTAGTTCTGTAAAAGTGGATACAGCTGTTGCAAGTCAGCTTGTGACACAGCTCAAAGACCAGCTCCACGTCAAGGAAGCTGCTAATACAGATCTTTTGGTTGCTGCCAAGGAAGAACTTGCTAAGGCTGAACTGACTCTCGCTGATTCAAAAGTGAGTCAAGAAGAAGTGGACGCTTTAGTAGCTCGCTTGACCAATGTTTTGGACCAGCTACGAGCAGTGGAAACTCCTCAAGTCAAAGAAGATAAAAATGACGAAAGCACACAGGAAGCAACTCCGGAAATCAAGCCAGAAGTAGCGAAGCCAACTTCAGAAATTTCAGCTAAGTCTGAGGAAACTTCAGAAAATACTAATGCTGAGCAACTGGAAAAAGCTAAAGCTAGTCTCAAATTATCTATTGAACGTTTGGAGCAGACTATCGCCCAAACACCTGAGAATGACTTGACACGTGAAATCTTGGAGAAAGCTATCGCCCAAGTTGCCGTAGCCAAGTCTGCATTTGGTGGTGTAGAAGTTAGCCTTCGTGATGTTGAGGATATGAATCGTGTCATCAAACGTAACGAAAGTTCTGTTATGATCGCACGTAATCGTTTGACTTCAGGTTCTCATGATCCACGTAATGGTCAAAGTATGGGACAGGGAACAGGTTTTAGAGCAAATGGTCAAATTAATCAAGGTGCTTTAACCAATATCAAGTATTTTGCTTCTGTCGATCCGAAAGAGAACGGTGGGCAAAAAACAATAAATGATAATCCAGAATTCACTAAAAATAAGACTGATATTAAAGCAACCTATGTACAAGATAGCGAAGGAAAATGGATCGTCTATGATGTCTTCTTCAATAACGATGGAAAAAGGATGACAAAGGCTTCATATCAGCAAGAATATTATTTCCAAGCTCCTTTTAATATCATGCACTCGTCTAATACGGTAAAAGATTTGAGTTTCACACGTTACCGTAATGATAGTGGTAGAAGACTTTCTGACGGATTCCAAGGCTTTACCCAATATGGAAATACAGCCTATATACCTACATCTAAAGTATGGGAACAGAATTATAATCTCTTTAATGGTGATAAACGAACAATCTATGATCCATATTCAGGAGTGACTCGTGATAACCAGCGATGGGCTGTCTTCAAAAACAACGAGAAAGACCCTGTCTTAAATAGCCTTACAAAAAATAAAAACGGTGGCTATCCAGGTGCATCATATTATCTTGGAGTTAAGACTGGACAAGAAAGTGCCGATTATGCAATGCACATGCATGCCAAGATTAGACTAAGAGATGATGTTACTGCTGAAGAAGCGGCTCAATATGGTCGTGTCTATGCAGCCTCAGTTACATACGGAAGAACTACTAATCAGTCTTATATTATGGGGGCAACGGGAACAAGTTTACAAGCAGACCCAGAGGCACCATTAGACCCAATTCAAGGTTTGACAGTTACAAAAACAGTAGGAGATAACGCAGGAGATCCAGTGAATCCAGTATCTTCAGGTTATGTCAAACATAAAAATGGTAAATCATTCCCTGCAGGAATGAACTGGACGTGGCAAGATAATAATTCGCCAAGTACCGCACAAGCTGGAGTATTCAAGTATACTTCTATTGCCACTTATAAAGACGGCTCTAAATCAACTGACGCTAATTCTGGTTCAGATGGAACAGTTACATTAATCGTTAAACCTAAAAAACCAGCTATTACAACAGATGTTGCTAACAAAAAAGGCTTAACAGGTCAACAAATTACTGTAAATGTTGGAAGTGGAGTGCCAAACGGTTCAACAGTTAACCTTTACGATGGTGATACAGTTATCGGAACTGGAACAACTAATGGAGAAACTGCAACAGTTACAGTTACAGGAGCTCTACCAGGAAAACCTATTACAGCTGCAACAGTTGTAAATAATGGTGGAACAGTAACTTCTGATAAAAGTGACCCAGTTACTCCAACAGAAGCACCAGATAACCAACCACCAAAGATTTACTGGCTTAAAGAAGATGGCAGTCGACAAGAGTTAGGTTCCACTCATGCGGCCGGTCAAAATGTAGTTATTCCACTCTACCGTGGTGATGCAGTGAACACACGTCTCATCACTATAGATGACAGTGGCAAAGTGACGGACTTCAGATTGGAAAACCTCCAAAGTGGTTTCAGCTTTACACCAGTCAGTGGGACAGCAACAGAAGAATCGCCATTAGGACAAAATGTAACAGGAAAAGTTGGTCTAGAAGTTAAGAAAGGGAAGTATACTGCCCGTGCAATTTCAACAGACGGAACTAACAGTACAACAGGATACTTTGTTTTTGACATACATGAACAAGCAGAAAAATACCCGCTAGAAGGTAAAACAGAGACTGTTACAGTTGGAGATTCACTAAAGACATGGAATGGACGTGTAGATTCTAACCAATATACAGAAGCACCAAAAGGACGTGGAGTTGGAGTAGAATGGGGATGGAAAGGAGAAGCACCAAAAGTTGTCCAAGATACAGCAGGTGTCTTCAAATACACAGCCACAGCAACCCATCCAGATAAATCAGTAGCTGAATCTAATCCGAAAGTAACCATTATTGTTAAACCAAAAGCTCCGACGATTGAAACAGATTTGACTGGTAAGGCAGAAGTGCCTAACACGGAAGTTGTAGTAAATGTTCATGAGGGGGTCAAAGATGGCTCTATTGTAACGCTTTATTCTCCAGAAGGACGTGCAATTGGTACAGGTACTGTAACCAATGGAAAAGCGAAAATCACAGGAACAATTCCAGTAGGTAATATTACAGCTAAAACAACTGTTCAAACGCCAGGACAGCCTAATGTTGAGTCAGAACTAAGCCCAATTAAGGTAGCAACCAAAATCGCCGAAACTGAAAAACCAGTTGCGATTGAAATTACTCGTAAACCAAATGGCGATGCGATTGTAACGCCTAAGAAACCAGATGGCTCAACATACCCATCAGGCAGCAAGGTAGTGATTCCAGGTGAAAATGGAACAACAATCCCAGTTACAATTGGCGACAATGGTTCAGGTGAAGTACCAAATGACAAGCTTCCTAAGAAAGATGTCCCAGGTACAGGAACAGTAACCGAACCTAATAAGAAACCATCACAACCAGTGAATGTAACAACACCAGCTCAAAAGACACCAACACTAGATGTTGAACAAGATCCTAAGACAGGTGACGTTACAGTAACACCGAAGAGACCAGATGGCTCAACATACCCACCAGGAACTAAGGTAGAAATCCCAGGTAAAGATGGAAAACCAATCCCAGTCACAATCGGTGAAGACGGTAAAGGTAAAGTACCAAACAGTGAATTACCAGACGGTAAAGTTCCAGGTACAGGTAAGATTACTGAACCAGGTAAACCAACAGTTGAAGTTCCAGTAGAAACACCAGCTAAGGTGACACCAGAAACACCAACAACTGAAAAACCAGTTGCGATTGAAATCACTCGTAAACCAAATGGTGATGCGATTGTAACGCCTAAGAAACCAGATGGCTCAACATACCCATCAGGCAGCAAGGTAGAAATTCCAGGTGAAAACGGAACACCAATCACAGTAACAATTGGCGACAATGGTTCAGGTGAAGTGCCAAATGACAAACTTCCTAAGAAAGATGTCCCAGGTACAGGAACAGTAACCGAACCTAACAAGAAACCATCACAACCAGTAGATGTAACAACACCAGCTCAAAAGACACCAACGCTAGATGTTGAACAAGATCCTAAGACAGGTGACGTTACAGTAACACCGAAGAAACCAGATGGATCAACATACCCACCAGGCACTACGGTAGAAATCCCAGGTGAAAATGGAACACCAATCACTGTTGAAATCGGTGAAGGTGGTAAAGGTAAAGTACCGAATGACAAACTTCCTAAGAAAGATGTCCCAGGTACAGGTAAGATTACAGAACCAGGTAAACCAACTGTAGAAGTTCCTAATGTAACAACACCAGCTAAGGTAACACCAGAAACACCAACAACTGAAAAACCAGTTGCGATTGAAATCACTCGTAAACCAAATGGTGATGCGATTGTAACGCCTAAGAAACCAGATGGCTCAACATACCCATCAGGCAGCAAGGTAGTGATTCCAGGTGAAAATGGAACAACAATCCCAGTTACAATTGGCGACAATGGTTCAGGTGAAGTACCAAATGACAAGCTTCCTAAGAAAGATGTCCCAGGTACAGGAACAGTAACCGAACCTAATAAGAAACCATCACAACCAGTGAATGTAACAACACCAGCTCAAAAGACACCAACACTAGATGTTGAACAAGATCCTAAGACAGGTGACGTTACAGTAACACCGAAGAGACCAGATGGCTCAACATACCCACCAGGAACTAAGGTAGAAATCCCAGGTAAAGATGGAAAACCAATCCCAGTCACAATCGGTGAAGACGGTAAAGGTAAAGTACCAAACAGTGAATTACCAGACGGTAAAGTTCCAGGTACAGGTAAGATTACTGAACCAGGTAAACCAACAGTTGAAGTTCCAGTAGAAACACCAGCTAAGGTGACACCAGAAACACCAACAACTGAAAAACCAGTTGCGATTGAAATCACTCGTAAACCAAATGGTGATGCGATTGTAACGCCTAAGAAACCAGATGGCTCAACATACCCATCAGGCAGCAAGGTAGAAATTCCAGGTGAAAACGGAACACCAATCACAGTAACAATTGGCGACAATGGTTCAGGTGAAGTGCCAAATGACAAACTTCCTAAGAAAGATGTCCCAGGTACAGGAACAGTAACCGAACCTAACAAGAAACCATCACAACCAGTAGATGTAACAACACCAGCTCGTAAGACACCAACAATAGAGTTGGATAAAGATCCTAAGACAGGTGACGTTACAGTAACACCGCAGAGACCAGGAGGAGGAACATATCCACCAGGAACTAAGGTAGAAATCCCAGGTGAAGATGGTAACCCAATCACCGTAACAATCGGTGAAGACGGTAAAGGTAAAGTACCAAACAGTGAATTACCAGACGGTAAAGTACCAGGAACAGGTAAGATTACAGAACCAGGTCAACCAGCAGTTGAAGTTCCAGTAGAAACTCCAGCTAAGGTAACACCAGAAACACCAGTAACTGAAAAACCAGGTAAGATTGAAATCACTCAACAAC
>NZ_JASHFS010000033.1:0-7340 GCF_047460685.1 Streptococcus infantis
ACGCTGACTCAGATGCTGATGTTGATGCACTTGTGCTTGCTGATTCAGATGCTGAGGTGCTTGCACTTGTTGACGCTGATTCAGATGCTGATGTCGACGCGCTTGTTGACGCTGATTCAGACGCTGATGTGCTTGCACTTGTGCTTGCTGATTCTGACGCTGATGTTGATGCGCTTGTGCTTGCTGATTCAGATGCTGAGGTGCTTGCACTTGTTGACGCTGATTCAGATGCTGATGTCGACGCGCTTGTTGACGCTGATTCAGATGCTGATGTCGACGCGCTTGTTGACGCTGATGTCGATGCACTTGTTGATGCTGACTCAGATGCTGATGTCGATGCACTTGTTGACGCTGACGTGCTAGCCGACGTACTTGCGCTTGTGCTTGCTGACTCAGAGGCTGATGTGCTTGCACTTGTGCTTGCTGATTCAGACGCTGAGGTGCTTGCACTTGTTGACGCTGATTCAGATGCTGATGTCGACGCGCTTGTTGACGCTGACTCAGATGCTGATGTTGACGCGCTTGTTGATGCTGACTCTGACGCTGATGTCGATGCACTTGTTGATGCTGACTCAGAAGCCGATGTGCTTGCTGACTCTGACGCACTTGTCGATGCTGACTGACTAGCTGATGTGCTTGCGGATTGGCTCGCACTGGTTGACGCTGACTGACTTGCAGACGTGCTGGCTGATTGGCTTGCACTTGTCGATGCTGACTGGCTAGCTGATGTGCTGGCTGATTGGCTTGCGCTTGTTGAAGCACTTTGGCTTGCTGACGTGCTGGCTGATTGGCTTGCACTGGTTGACGCTGACTGGCTAGCTGATGTACTTGCTGATTGACTTGCGCTTGTTGAAGCTGACTGGCTAGCTGACGTGCTGGCTGATTGACTCGCACTTGTCGATGCTGACTGGCTAGCTGATGTACTTGCTGATTGACTTGCGCTTGTCGATGCTGACTGGCTAGCTGACGTGCTTGCTGATTGGCTTGCACTTGTCGATGCTGACTGACTAGCTGACGTGCTTGCTGATTGGCTCGCACTTGTCGATGCTGACTGACTAGCTGATGTGCTGGCTGATTGGCTCGCACTGGTTGACGCTGACTGGCTAGCTGATGTGCTTGCTGATTGGCTCGCACTTGTCGACGCCGACTGGCTAGCTGAGGTGCTTGCTGATTGACTTGCGCTTGTTGAAGCACTTTGGCTTGCAGACGTGCTTGCTGATTGGCTCGCACTTGTCGATGCTGACTGACTAGCTGATGTGCTTGCTGATTGACTTGCGCTTGTTGAAGCACTTTGGCTTGCAGACGTGCTTGCTGATTGGCTTGCACTGGTTGACGCTGACTGGCTAGCTGATGTGCTGGCTGATTGGCTCGCACTGGTTGACGCTGATTCAGAGGCCGATGTGCTTGCTGATTGGCTCGCACTGGTTGATGCGGATTCAGACGCTGACGTGCTTGCTGATTGGCTTGCACTTGTTGATGCTGACTGGCTAGCCGATGTACTTGCTGATTGACTTGCACTGGTTGATGCTGACTGGCTAGCTGATGTACTTGCTGATTGACTTGCGCTTGTTGAAGCTGACTCAGATGCACTGGTCATTGCACTTACTGATGCACTGGTTGAAGCAGACACTGACGCACTGGTTGACGCTGATGCTGACTTATGATCCGAATCTGACAAGTCAGGAGTTACTGTGTTTTTTGTTCCGTCTTTGTAGGTAATCGTTACAGTTCCATTGCTAGCAATCTCGTACGATTTAATACGGAAATCTGACTCAGGGTTGACTGTCTTCACTGCAGCAAGAATCTTCTTAAGATCATCTGGTGTCAATGAAGTTAAATTAGAAACTTGGATAGCACTACTTGGTTTAATACCTGGGAATTTTTCATTCAATTTTCCTTGTGCAACTACAGTCGTTACTCTACCCGTATTATCTGATAAATCTGTAGCACTAGTTCCACGAGTCCATCTATTACCATCTGCATACTGTACATTTTCCCCATAAGTAGCAGTGTACTCTAGGACTTTTGGATTTGTTGTTGAAGCTTCAGTGGTAATATCCTTAATTCCTAGTGCATCATCATCTGAAGAATAACCAGTTTGGAAAATACGACTGATATCAGAAGTTCCATCGTTTAATTTCAGAGTTTTAATCTTACCACTATTATCTTTAGCAGTTAAAACAACTTTAATCTTGTCGCCTGCGAAGACTTCGTAACCGCTGACTCCTGGGCGAACATTATTCTTAATCGTTTGTTTTTCCCATTGGCCAGTCTTATCATTCTTAATATAAAGTTCAAAAATTACTTCAGGTCCTACAGTTTCCTTGGTAATCGTTGCAGTCGTTGTAGCCGAACTCAAGGTTTCAGTTCCACCACTTGGAAGTGTTACTGTTTTTTCTTGCTTAGCTGTCACATCTCTAGTCGGAAGGAGACCATTGTTGCCATCGTAAGCTTTTTGTAGTTCTGCAGGTTCAAAGGTAACACTTGATTCGTTATCTTTAGCTGTCTTGGTAAATGTATGCCCAGCTAAAGTCAAGGTTACAAGAGCTCCAGGTGTGACATTGGTCACAACAATTGAACGATTTGGCAAACCACCTGTTTCGTTGGTAGAAGCAACTGAGATAGCTGGCGCTTGCGGATTAACTGTATAAGTGATTGGAACACGCTGTTTGACACGTGTACCTGTACCATCTGCTGGCAATTCAACTTCTACATCTTTTGTAAATCGACCTACAGTTGAAAGATCTGGGGCACCATCCACCCAAGTAAAGTTAGTCTTGTTAGCATCGTAATCAGGGCTTCCTGTCACCTTGGTGATAGAGTCTTTTGGATTTGCAACAACTTGTTGATACGTAGCATCGCTTGTCTGTCCCTGAGTAAAGTTATAGGAACGTTTAGACTCAAATTTGTACACATTATGAACAATATCTACAGTCTTGCTGAGCAATTTCGCGCTATCTGTTTCACCCAGACGCCCTTTTGGATATGTAAAGATTAATTTAAAGCGATGCTGCCCAACTTCTGCTGTATTGATTGGACTAGCTGACGAGCGAGTTCCATCTCCTTTTTCCCATGTTTGACTAGATCCTCCTGGGAACCAGTGACTACCAAGTTTTTTAATGTAGTCAATCCAGCTTGTTCCATTATGAGGAGTCGTTCCTTGTATATCATTGATTGGATCTTTTGCTTCGATAGAAGCCATAGTACTATAAGTTACAGTAACATCATCTGTAGATCCATCTGGGTATGTGACTGTTGCTACAGCTGTTTTATTATCCCCAGAGTCAGTTGTGTCAATTGGTGTCTTCCAAGTAACAGTGGTACCTTGTGGTAATTGCTTACCACCTTGAAGCTGAACAAAGTTAGCCGCATTTGACAAATCATCTGCTGTTTCACCTACATAAGTATAGACCGTTGATGCCTTCGCTACAGCAGTATATTTATCAGTCTGGCTTTTGATTACAAATTTGACATAACCATTGTCGGTTATACCGTTTTTTGCATGGTTACTATCAGAGGTGTTTTGGTCATCTGTTGCCATTAAATAGCGTTCAAATGATGCTAACGGTACATTTTTTGCTAGAGTGCCTGTAAGGGTAATCTTTGCATCCGCCTGATCTGTCAAATTTGTGATTGGAGTTGAACGATTGAGACCGGTATATCCTGCATAGTTTGTACCATTAGCATTGTCAGCTGTACCTTGCATTTCAAACTTCAATGAAGAAATCTTGCCAGAATCATCAGTTGCTCTAAAGGTTACATTAACTTCTTCCCCACGGTATAGATAGATTTCCTTAGTTGTAGCATTATCATAATGAATCTCCAGTTTTGGTCGTTCATTGACTGTAACATCTCGAGAAATAGTATTGCTTGTTAAATCCTTATAAATAATCTTTGCAGTTCCATCGCTTGCAACTTCAATGTCTTTGATGCGGTGAACTGTCTTATCATTCTTAGCGTAGATGGCAGTCTTGACATCTGTCTTTTCGTTATCTGTTAAACTGTTTTTATTTACTACAGGTGTAAAGTCAGGATTTGTTACTTTAAGACGGTCTTTCAGTTGTCCTTGGGTGATACGAACATTGCCAGTACCATTCACTCTGTTGAAGTTGCCTACTTGGTCAGTTGCAACTGCATTCCGTTGCCAAGTATGTCCTGAGTTCCACTCCAGATTATCATTCATATGAGCGTCGACTGTGATAGTCGCAGGACTTTCTGGCGTAGCTGTGATATTTCCTGTCAAGAGCCCTACAGTTCCTGTACCATAGTTAGAACCTTCAAAGTAGTTTTCTCTCAACCCTGGTTGGTTCCCATCTGCTCTAGGTACAATCTTGAACTCTCTTAATTTACCACTATTATCAGTCGCAGTAAATTTAACGGTGAAATCATCACCTGCATAGACAATATGTTCCATCCCACGACTAGAGTCGGGACTTTGAGTAGCTGTAATCTGCTGACCACCACGTGTCACGGTTACAGCAGGTACAGGCACCTCAGTTTCCGCTCTTACGTTAGCTCGAACGACATCCACAGTGTTATCACGATAAGTAATAGTGATTTCACCCGTATTAGACACCGTTATTTCATGATTACCTTCAGAATTTTTCTTGTAATCAGAACTGTTGAGGATAGTGGCATTTTTACTATTGTTCCTAAAGTTTGCAAGGATTTGAGTTTTCTCAGTCTCGCTCAAGGCAGATGGATTGTTAACCGTAACAGTATCACCACTCACAGGCTCGTGACGCTCATTGAATCCTCTGATATGAAGAGTCATACGTGCCGTAGTTTGTTGATTGTCAGTATCTGTTACAACATATTCAAGAATGTGCGCACCAGTAGCATATGGCTTCCATGCTCCATTGTCTCGACCAATGGTACCTTGCATATTTACCGTATAACTAGTTGGATAATAGGCAAATCTACCATTCTGATAAACACCGAAATCCCCGACGACACCTCTTGCATTTCTTGGATAATTAGGTGCAGTTAAGCCAGTGATGATTGTATTATTAGGTCCTGCAGCTAATGTTCTCAACCCCTTGTCATCACTCATTGGCATGTTGATTGTGGTAATAGAGTCATCATTATAATAAGTGACCTCTTGAGGCAAACTAATGGTAGGTGGCTTAGATGTTGCACGGTTATTACCTGCTTCACCAGTCGTAACGGTTGAGCTCATTGAGCTACTATAATTTCCAGAAGTGTTGGCGCTTGTAAACGGTTGACTACTTGTCGCCACTTGAGCATTCAAAGTAGCTGCGTTAGAACGATTGTTTACCGTCGCATACACCAATATAGTCGCTTCAAGGTTTCTATTCAAATCATGGTGCTTGTTGAATACATACTCATTACCAGAACCACCACGTTTTTCCATTGGTTGTCCATTGAAAAGAACACGAGTGATGGTTGTGTTTCTATCCACCTGCGCGATCAGACCTGCGTAATTAAGCGGACTCTGCGAATGCATTTTGATTTTCCAGACAACCTCACGATTAGAACTTGAATAACTACCTTGTTCAAGTTGAGCTGTGGTGTGATTGTTTACCGCAATCGGAGAAATACCTCGGAGATTTTCTCCCGTTGCCATTGGTTGTCCATTACGGCTATCACGTTGGCCAGAGGTTGCACGTGAAACCGCATTGGCGATAGAGTTGCGAGCTGAAGTAGCTGTCTTGACAACTGTTCCTAGGTCAGCGTTTGGATCCTTGAGAGTAGACTCAATCTCAGCAATAGCAGATTTCACCTTAAGAATGGCTGAGCTTGTATCTGGAAGGTCCACGGCTTTAGCCAGGTATTCTCCCATTTCTGCTGAAAGGGCTGCCAGTTTCTTACGGTCTTCTGCTTGCTTTTTAGCGCTTGTTTCTGCTATCGTTGTCGCAGCAAGAGTCGCTGTTGTCGTAGCTGTCAAACTCGCATTTTGACTTGTAAAGTTTTCTGCAGTTGAAAGAGAACTAGAAAGATCAGGATTGACCTGAACATTGCTAGCGTCTACTGTAGTTCTTGATACTCTGTCGTTACTGATAGTGTTTTCGCTAGAAACCCTTTGTGAACCTTCTACATGCGAAGTCTCAGAGTGAGAACTGCTTGCAACAGTTGAAGCACTATCTGATGTTGAAGCAGAATCGTTCAATGAAGACGAGGTGCTAGCTGAAGTTGAAGATGAAACACTGGTGCTCGTGCTAGCTGAGGTCGAAGCACTTACGGACTCAGATAGACTTGTTGAGACTGAGGTCGAGGCACTTGTAGAATCTGATAGCGAGATGCTCTCACTGATAGAGTTAGATGTTGAAACAGACGTTTGCTGCTCCTCATCCTTATTGACAGTTCCCAAAACAACCTGATCAGAATTCACTAGATTGTCAGTACCATCCACGACTTTCTCTACAGCCAGCTGTTCATTGGCATGGACTTGCGTATGAGTGGCAACTCCACCACCAACAACAGCCCCCGCGGCAGCTATCCCCTTGAGGACATCTATCCCAGTTAAAGAAGTTGAGACACGATCTTCCACAACTTCAGTTGTCACCTGAGCAGTATCAATACCACCACGAAGAACCTTAAATAGCCCGAATAAAGACGTTGAGGCACGCAACCAATGTTTCCCTGACTTAATCAGTTTGTATCTAGTTACACGATCGGTTTCTCGATACTCTCCTTCTTGACGTCTAAAAAACATGTTTTTTTCTCCTTGAGTTCATTTTTTATAAAAAAACTAAATACCAAAACATTCTTAAGATACACAGTCATGTTACATGGATATTTTCTCTTTTTTCACCCTGACAAGCACTGGTGTACTCTTAAAAAATTTTGATATAGAGCTCAATCTATAACACCTTATTATAGCACATTAGAGCCTGCTTTGTCCAAAGATTTGTATAAAAAATATATTAATACAAATGACTTGTTCTTTTTGTAGATTTTACCTGAATTTAAGATTCTTTTTTTATCCAATAATCATCTGTTTCCCTTTAAAAAATAAAATATTATTGTAAAAATTCAGTAGGATGAAATAAAATATAAACAAATTGACCAGAAAGAAAAGTCAGATCAATTTCTAGCAATGTTTTAAAACCCGTAGCGTACTATTCTAGGTTCAATCTACTATATATCGAATCATCGCTCCATCAAAAAAAAAGCCGCCTGATTAGCTGACCTGACACATAGCAGTTTAGTTATTTGGGTTAATATTAGCGAGCCAAGTCGGTTGGCTCGCTTCAGATTGAAGACAAAGTCCTTAGAACTCAAGTTTCTAAGGGCTTTTCTTTGTGTAAAGTCGTATAATAGAGGTAAGAAGAGTTGTGAGGTAATCCCTATGTTTCACAAAGAAAAACCTGATTATA
>NZ_JASHFS010000034.1:0-5122 GCF_047460685.1 Streptococcus infantis
GAAGCAGTTGTAACCGATAAAGGCGAACCTGCAATTCAGCCAGAGTTACCCGAAGCCGTTGTAACTGATAAAGGTGAACCCGCAGTTCAGCCTGCATTACCCGAAGCCGTTGTAAGTGATAAAGGAGAACCAGAAGTTCAACCTGAATTGCCAAAAGCAGTTGTAACCGATAAAGGTGAACCGGAAGTTCAACCTGAATTGCCCGAAGCTGTTGTAAGCGATAAAGGCGAACCTGCAGTCCAATCCGCCTTACCCGAAGCAGTCGTGACTGATAAGGGTGAGCCTGAAGTTCAGCCAGAATTACCCGAAGCAGTTGTAACTGACAAAGGCATACCGGAAGTTCAACCCGAATTGCCAGAAGCAGTAGTAAGTGACAAAGGTGAGCCGGAACAGGTAGCCCCACTTCCAGAATACACTGGTGATATTGATCAAGTAAAGCCGGATATTCCGACTGAAAAAATGAAAGAACATGATCCAGAAAAAACACTCGAATTAAGAAATGTTTCTGATGTAGAGCTCTATAGCCAGACTAATGGAATTTATAAACAGCATGTTTCGTTGGATGGTGTTCCAAAGAATACGGATAATTACTTTGTCAAGGTAAAATCTTCGGCATTTAAAGATGTCTATCTACCAGTCGCCTCAATAACTGAAGAGGAAAGAAATGGTCAGCCAGTTTATAAAATTACAGCTAAGGCTGAGAAACTCCAGCAAGAGCAGAACAATAAATATGTCGACCATTTCACCTTCTACCTCGATAAGAAGTCTAAAGAGGAAAATACAAACTTTACTTCCTTTAGTAATCTGGTCAAAGCTATAAACCAAAATCTCTCTGGAACCTATCATTTAGCAGCTAGCCTGAATGCTAACGAAGTGGAGCTTGGTCCTGATGATAAATCCTATATCAAGGGAACCTTTACTGGTCATTTGATTGGAGAAAAAGATGGTAAGAAGTATGCTATCTATAATTTGAAAAAACCTCTGTTTGAAAACTTGAATGGTGCTACAGTAGAAAAACTGAGTCTAAAAAATGTTGCTATTTCAGGGAAAAATGATATTGGTTCACTGGCAAATGAAGCTCAGAATAACACAAAGATTAAACAAGTTCATGTCGATGGTGTTCTGGCTGGAGAACGTGGTATCGGTGGATTGCTTGCTAAGGCAGACCAATCAAGCATCACAGAGAGCAGTTTCAAGGGAAGAATTATCAATACCTATGAAACAACTGCTGCCTACAATATTGGCGGTCTGGTCGGTCATTTAACAGGAAAAAATGCGTCTATTGCTAAATCTAAAGCGACAGTAACCATTTCGTCAAACACCAATAGTTCAGATCAGACTGTTGGTGGGCTAGCAGGTCTTGTAGACCAAGATGCGCATATACAGGATAGCTATGCTGAAGGTGATATCAACAATGTCAAGCACTTTGGTAGAGTTGCGGGTGTGGCTGGATATTTGTGGGATCGAAAGACGAATGAGGAACAGCATGCTGGAAGCTTGACCAATGTACTAAGTGATGTCAATGTAACCAACGGGAATGCTATTACCGGTTACCACTACAATGGAATGAAGGTGAAGGATACATTCAGCAGCAAGGCGAACAGAGTATACAATGTCACCTTGGTTAGGGATGAAGTCATCAGCAAAGAATCCTTTGAAGAAAGAGGAACAATGCTAGATGCTTCTGAAGTGACTAATAAAAAAGCAGAAATCAATCCTCTCACTCCTCCAACAGTGGAGCCCCTTTCAACAAGTGGTAGTAAAGAAAGTGATTTTTCTAAGGTGAAGCATTATCAAGCTAACCGTGCTTTGGTTTATAAGAACATTGAAAAATTGTTACCTTTCTATAACAAGGCGACCATCGTGAAATACGGAAACCTGGTCAAGGAGAACAGTCTCTTATATCAAAAAGAACTCTTGTCCGCAGTTATGATGAAGGATGACCAAGTAATCACAGATATTGTTTCTAACAAACAGACTGCAAATAAGCTCTTGCTTCACTATCATGACCATTCATCTGAGAAGCTCGATCTCAGATACCAGACTGATTTTGCTAAGTTGGCAGAATATAGCTTAGGGGATACAGGACTCCTCTACACTCCAAATCAATTCTTGTATGACCAAGACTCTATCATTAAGCAAGTCTTACCTGACTTACAAAAGGTTGACTATAAGTCGGATGCTATCAGAAAGACACTCGGAATTTCTCCAGATGTCAAGCAAACTGAGCTCTATCTGGAAGACCAGTTCGTCAAAACAAAACAAAATTTGGCAAACAGTTTGAAAAAACTCTTGTCAGCAGATGCTGGACTTGCTGGTGACAACCCAGTTACCAGAGGCTATCTTGTAGATAAAATCAAGAACAATAAGGAAGCCTTGCTACTCGGTTTAACTTATTTAGAACGTTGGTATAACTTTAGCTATGGTCAAGTGAATGTCAAAGACCTAGTTATGTATCATCCGGACTTCTTTGGTAAAGGAAATACTTCACCATTAGATACTCTGATTGAGTTAGGTAAATCTGGCTTTAACAATCTTCTTGCTAAAAACAATGTCGATACTTATGCTATCAGTCTTGCCAGCCATCATGGAACGACAGATTTGTTTAGCACGTTGGAAAATTACCGAAAAGTCTTTCTACCAGACAAAAGCAATAATGACTGGTTTAAATCACAGACCAAGGCTTACATTGTCGAAGAAAAATCCAATATCGAAGAGGTGAAAACGAAGCAAGGACTAGTTGGTACCAAGTATTCTATTGGTGTTTATGATCGCATTAGTAGTGCCACATGGAAATACCGCAATATGGTCTTGCCGCTCCTAACCTTGCCAGAGAAATCAGTCTTTGTCATCTCGACCATGTCTAGTCTAGGATTTGGAGCTTATGATCGTTACCGCAATAGTGAGCACAAAGCAGGCAAGAATCTCAATGATTTTGTTGAAGAAAACGCGCGTGAGACAGCCAAACGTCAACGAGATCACTATGATTATTGGTATCGCATTTTAGATAAAGAAGGACGTGAAAAACTCTATCGTACAATTCTACTTTATGATGCCTATAAGTTTGGAGATGATACAACATCTGGAAAAGCCACAGTTGAGGCTAAGTTTGATAGTACCAATCCGGCGATGAAGAATTTCTTTGGTCCAGTGGGGAATAAAGTAGTTCACAATCATCATGGTGCTTATGCAACTGGAGATGGCGTTTACTATATGTCCTATCGTATGTTAGATAAGGATGGAGCTATCACCTATACCCATGAGATGACACATGATTCAGATCAGGATATTTACCTTGGTGGCTATGGTCGAAGAAGTGGCTTAGGACCAGAGTTCTTCGCAAAAGGCTTATTGCAAGCTCCTGACCAACCAAGTGATGCAACCATTACCATAAACTCTATCTTGAAACATAAAACATCAGATAGTACAGAAGGTCAGCGATTGCAAGTGCTTGATCCAACTACAAGATTTAATAATGCAGCAGATCTTCAGAACTACGTCCACAATATGTTTGATGTCGTTTACATGTTGGAATATCTCGAAGGGCAATCTATCGTGAAACAGTTAGATGCTTATCAGAAAATGACGGCCCTGAGAAAAATCGAGAATAAATACGTGAAAGATCCTGCAGATGGAAATGAGGTTTACGCTACTAACGTAGTACAAAATCTGACAGAAGAAGATGCCAAAAAATTGACTACCTTTGATAGTTTAATTAAAAATAATATCTTGTCAGCTCGTGAATATAAGTCTGGGGAATATGAAAGAAACGGTTACTATACGATTAAACTCTTTGCCCCAATCTATTCGGCTCTGAGCAGTAAGGGAACTCCGGGTGATTTGATGGGACGTAGGATAGCTTATGAACTTCTGGCTGCCAAAGGCTTTAAGGATGGAATGGTACCTTATATCTCAAACCAATACGAAGAAGTTGCCAAACAAAACGGTAAAACCATCAATCTCTATGGTAAAGAACGAGGATTGGTGACAGATGATCTTGTTTTGGAAAAGGTATTTGAAGGGAAGTATTCTTCTTGGGCGGATTTCAAGAAAGCTATGTACCAAGAACGGGTGGATCAGTTTAGAAACTTGAAAAAGGTTACCTTCAACGATCCAACTAAATCTTGGGCAAGTTTTGCAAGAAAGACGATTCATAGTGTAGAAGAACTGCAGCGATTAATGGACGAAGCTGTCCGTAAGGATGCAGATGAGAATCGTTATTCTTGGGACAACTATAATCCAGAATATGATAGTGCAGTTCATAAGTTAAAGAGAGCAGTGTTTAAGGCCTATCTAAATCAAACTGATGATTTTAGAAGTTCAATTTTTAAGAATAAAAAATAGTGTTTACTATTAGGAAATAAAATTAAAGAAGGTGATTACGATTGTCATTATTTAAAAAAGAACGGTTTTCAATCCGAAAAATCTGTGGGATTGTTGGTTCAGTTTTACTCGGAAGTATCTTGGTTGCACCGTCAGTCATTCATGCTTCTACCTATCATTACATTGAAAAAAGCGCTCTGACAAAGGAAGAACTAAGCAAGATTCAAGCAGGAATTCCTACTGATAATGAAGCAACTTATGCTCTTATTTATCAGCAGGAAGCTCTTCCTGCGACAGGTTCATCGACTTCTGTGCTTACAGCTTTAGGTCTTTTAGCTGTTGGTAGTTTCGTTCTTTTGGTTCATAAAAAGAAAAAAGTTTCTAGTCTGTTCTTGGTTACTACTGTCGGACTGATTAGTCTTTCTAGTATGCAAGCACTCGATATAAGCAATCCTTTGAAAGATTCAAGTAATGAAGGAGTAGTTCAAATTGCTGGATATCGTTATATTGGATACTTACCTCTTGATGATGATGTAATCTCAGAAATTCAACATAAAGCTGAGGGGACAAAAAATGTTCCAGTATCTGAAATTCAAAGTGTTCATAATGAAGCACCTAAAGCAGAAAAACCTAAAAATCCAGAGTCTGTAAGCACCGTTCCAAACGAGACAACTAAATCAGAGAAGCCAGAGTACACTGAGCCTGTAGGTATGGTTCCTGACGAAGCACCTACATCAGACAAACCAGAGTACACTCAACCTGTAGGTATGGCTCCAGACGAAGCACCTACATCAGACAA
>NZ_JASHFS010000035.1:0-2500 GCF_047460685.1 Streptococcus infantis
GGCTCACCAAGGCGACGATACATAGCCGACCTGAGAGGGTGATCGGCCACACTGGGACTGAGACACGGCCCAGACTCCTACGGGAGGCAGCAGTAGGGAATCTTCGGCAATGGACGGAAGTCTGACCGAGCAACGCCGCGTGAGTGAAGAAGGTTTTCGGATCGTAAAGCTCTGTTGTAAGAGAAGAACGAGTGTGAGAGTGGAAAGTTCACACTGTGACGGTATCTTACCAGAAAGGGACGGCTAACTACGTGCCAGCAGCCGCGGTAATACGTAGGTCCCGAGCGTTGTCCGGATTTATTGGGCGTAAAGCGAGCGCAGGCGGTTAGATAAGTCTGAAGTTAAAGGCTGTGGCTTAACCATAGTACGCTTTGGAAACTGTTTAACTTGAGTGCAAGAGGGGAGAGTGGAATTCCATGTGTAGCGGTGAAATGCGTAGATATATGGAGGAACACCGGTGGCGAAAGCGGCTCTCTGGCTTGTAACTGACGCTGAGGCTCGAAAGCGTGGGGAGCAAACAGGATTAGATACCCTGGTAGTCCACGCCGTAAACGATGAGTGCTAGGTGTTAGACCCTTTCCGGGGTTTAGTGCCGCAGCTAACGCATTAAGCACTCCGCCTGGGGAGTACGACCGCAAGGTTGAAACTCAAAGGAATTGACGGGGGCCCGCACAAGCGGTGGAGCATGTGGTTTAATTCGAAGCAACGCGAAGAACCTTACCAGGTCTTGACATCCCTCTGACCGCTCTAGAGATAGAGCTTTCCTTCGGGACAGAGGTGACAGGTGGTGCATGGTTGTCGTCAGCTCGTGTCGTGAGATGTTGGGTTAAGTCCCGCAACGAGCGCAACCCCTATTGTTAGTTGCCATCATTCAGTTGGGCACTCTAGCGAGACTGCCGGTAATAAACCGGAGGAAGGTGGGGATGACGTCAAATCATCATGCCCCTTATGACCTGGGCTACACACGTGCTACAATGGCTGGTACAACGAGTCGCAAGTCGGTGACGGCAAGCTAATCTCTTAAAGCCAGTCTCAGTTCGGATTGTAGGCTGCAACTCGCCTACATGAAGTCGGAATCGCTAGTAATCGCGGATCAGCACGCCGCGGTGAATACGTTCCCGGGCCTTGTACACACCGCCCGTCACACCACGAGAGTTTGTAACACCCGAAGTCGGTGAGGTAACCTTTTAGGAGCCAGCCGCCTAAGGTGGGATAGATGATTGGGGTGAAGTCGTAACAAGGTAGCCGTATCGGAAGGTGCGGCTGGATCACCTCCTTTCTAAGGATAAGGAATGCACATTGGTCTTGTTTAGTCTTGAGAGGTCTTGTGGGGCCTTAGCTCAGCTGGGAGAGCGCCTGCTTTGCACGCAGGAGGTCAGCGGTTCGATCCCGCTAGGCTCCATTGGTGAGAGATCACCAAGTAATGCACATTGAAAATTGAATATCTATATCAAATAGTAACAAGAAAATAAACCGAAAACGCTGTAGTATTAATAAGAGTTTATGACTGAAAGGTCAGAAAAATAAGGTTAAGTTAATAAGGGCGCACGGTGGATGCCTTGGCACTAGGAGCCGAAGAAGGACGTGACAAACGACGATATGCCTTGGGTAGCTGTAAGTAAGCGATGATCCAGGGATTTCCGAATGGGGGAACCCAACAGGTACTACCTGTTACCCATATCTGTTAAGGATATGAGGAGGAAGACGCAGTGAACTGAAACATCTAAGTAGCTGCAGGAAGAGAAAGCAAAAGCGATTGCCTTAGTAGCGGCGAGCGAAACGGCAGGAGGGCAAACCGAAGAGTTTACTCTTCGGGGTTGTAGGACTGCAATGTGGACTCAAAGATTATAGAAGAATGGTTTGGGAAAATCAGCCAAAGAGAGTGATAGCCTCGTATTCAAAATAGTCTTTGTACCTAGCAGTATCCTGAGTACGGCGGGACACGTGAAATCCCGTCGGAATCTGGGAGGACCATCTCCCAACCCTAAATACTCCCTAGTGACCGATAGTGAACCAGTACCGTGAGGGAAAGGTGAAAAGCACCCCGGGAGGGGAGTGAAATAGAACCTGAAACCGTGTGCCTACAACAAGTTCGAGCCCGTTAATGGGTGAGAGCGTGCCTTTTGTAGAATGAACCGGCGAGTTACGATATGATGCGAGGTTAAGTTGAAGAGACGGAGCCGTAGGGAAACCGAGTCTGAATAGGGCGCATTAGTATCATGTCGTAGACCCGAAACCATGTGACCTACCCATGAGCAGGTTGAAGGTGCGGTAAGACGCACTGGAGGACCGAACCAGGGCACGTTGAAAAGTGCTTGGATGACTTGTGGGTAGCGGAGAAATTCCAAACGAACTTGGAGATAGCTGGTTCTCTCCGAAATAGCTTTAGGGCTAGCGTCGACATTAGAGATTCTTGGAGGTAGAGCACTGTTTGGGTGAGGGGTCCATCCCGGATTACCAATCTCAGATAAACTCCGAATGCCAATGAATTATGGTCGGC
>NZ_JASHFS010000036.1:0-2406 GCF_047460685.1 Streptococcus infantis
CAGAAGCTTTGTTTTCTTTACCAGTAAACGTAAAATCATCTTGGACGTTGTCCGCTGGAGTCTTATCGCCTGCTCCTTCAAACTTAACTGTTTGTTTAGTTGATTTCTTCACATCATTTACGATTGGAACGTAGATGATTGGTGTGTCATCACCTGGGTTTGTTGGAAGGTTTGGAAGTTCCTTACCTGGTTCTACTGGTTTACCTGGTTTGCTTGGATCTTTTGGATCTGGCAAGTATGGTTTGTAGCCTGGTACGTCTGGAACAACTGGTTTACCTGGTTTTGTTGGATCTGTTGGATCATTTGGATATTTCACATCTGGTGTTGATGGGAATTTAGGATCATCAGATTTTGGAACCAAGCTTCCAAGTGGTTTATAGGTAACAATCTCTACTACTTCAGGATTTTCTGGAGTAACTGTCTTACCACCGGCTTCTGTCTTATCAGCGTAGTAACCTGGAATTACTGGTACAGATACCTTACCGTAAGTATGGCTCTTCTCAGTCCATGTTGTAGTTCCAGAAGCTTTGTTTACTTTACCAGTGAATGTGAAGTCGTCTTGGACCTTGTCGGCTGGAGTCTTATCGCCTGCTCCTTCAAACTTAACTGTTTGTTTAGTTGGTTTCTTCACATCATTTACGATTGGTACGTAGATAATTGGTGTGTCGTCACCTGGGTTTTCAGGAGTGATTGGTTTTCCTGGTTCTACTGGTTTACCTGGTTTGCTTGGATCTTTTGGATCTGGCAAGTATGGTTTGTAGCCTGGTACGTCTGGAACAACTGGTTTTCCTGGTTTACCTGGATCTGTTGGATCATTTGGATACTTCACTTTTGGTGTTGATGGGAAGTTTGGATCGTCTGGTGTTCCTGGTTTTGGAACCAAGTTTCCAAGTGGTTTGTAGGTTACTGTATCTGTTGCTTCAGGATTTTCTGGAGTAACTGTCTTACCACCAGCTTCTGTCTTATCAGCGTAGTAACCTGGAATTACTGGTACAGATACCTTACCGTAAGTATGGCTCTTCTCAGTCCATGTTGTACTTCCATCAGCTTTGTTTACTTTACCAGTGAATGTGAAGTCGTCTTGGACGTTGTCGGCTGGAGTCTTATCGCCTGCTCCTTCAAACTTAACTGTTTGTTTAGTTGGTTTCTTCACATCATTTACGATTGGTACGTAGATGATTGGTGTGTCTTCACCTGGGTTTGTTGGAAGGTTTGGAAGCTCCTTACCTGGTTCTACTGGTTGACCTGGTTTGCTTGGATCTTTTGGATCTGGCAAGTATGGTTTGTAGCCTGGTACGTCTGGAACAACTGGTTTACCTGGTTTACCTGGATCTGTTGGATCATTTGGATACTTCACTTTTGGTGTTGATGGGAAGTTTGGATCATCTGGTGTTCCTGGTTTTGGAACCAAGTTTCCAAGTGGTTTGTAGGTTACTGTATCTGTTGCTTCAGGATTTTCTGGAGTAACTGTCTTACCACCAGCTTCTGTCTTATCAGCGTAGTAACCTGGAATTACTGGTACAGATACCTTACCGTAAGTATGGCTCTTCTCAGTCCATGTTGTAGTTCCAGAAGCTTTGTTTTCTTTACCAGTAAATGTAAAGTCATCTTGGACATTGTCTCCTGGAGTCTTATCGCCTGCTCCTTCAAACTTAACTGTTTGTTTAGTTGGTTTCTTCACATCATTTACGATTGGTACGTAGATAATTGGTGTGTCGTCACCTGGGTTTTCAGGAGTGATTGGTTTTCCTGGTTCGACTGGTTTACCTGGTTTGCTTGGATCTTTTGGATCTGGCAAGTATGGTTTGTAGCCTGGTACGTCTGGAACAACTGGTTTACCTGGTTTACCTGGATCTGTTGGATCATTTGGATACTTCACTTTTGGTGTTGATGGGAAGTTTGGATCATCTGGTGTTCCTGGTTTTGGAACCAAGTTTCCAAGTGGTTTGTAGGTTACTGTATCTGTTGCTTCAGGATTTTCTGGAGTAACTGTCTTACCACCAGCTTCTGTCTTATCAGCGTAGTAACCTGGAATTACTGGTACAGATACCTTACCGTAAGTATGGCTCTTCTCAGTCCATGTTGTACTTCCATCAGCTTTGTTTACTTTACCAGTGAATGTGAAGTCGTCTTGGACATTGTCTCCTGGAGTCTTATCGCCTGCTCCTTCAAACTTAACTGTTTGTTTAGTTGGTTTCTTCACATCATTTACGATTGGTACGTAGATAATTGGTGTGTCGTCACCTGGGTTTTCAGGAGTGATTGGTTTTCCTGGTTCTACTGGTTTACCTGGTTTGCTTGGATCTTTTGGATCTGGCAAGTATGGTTTGTAGCCTGGTACATTAGGAACAACTGGTTGACCTGGTTTCGTTGGATCCGTTGGATCATTTGGATACTTCACTTCTG
>NZ_JASHFS010000037.1:0-1751 GCF_047460685.1 Streptococcus infantis
CAAGCACATCAGCATCTGAGTCAGCGTCAACAAGCGCGTCAACATCAGCATCTGAGTCAGCATCAACAAGTGCAAGCACATCAGCATCTGAATCAGCAAGCACAAGCGCATCAACATCAGCGTCTGAGTCAGCAAGTACAAGTGCATCGACATCAGCATCTGAATCAGCAAGCACAAGTGCATCGACCTCAGCATCTGAGTCAGCATCAACAAGTGCATCGACATCAGCATCTGAATCAGCAAGCACAAGTGCATCGACCTCAGCATCTGAATCAGCATCAACAAGTGCATCAACAAGTGCATCAACAAGTGCATCGACATCAGCATCTGAGTCAGCAAGTACAAGTGCATCGACATCAGCATCTGAATCAGCATCAACAAGTGCAAGCACCTCAGCATCTGAGTCAGCAAGCACAAGCGCGTCAACAAGTGCAAGCACATCAGCATCTGAATCAGCATCAACAAGTGCATCGACCTCAGCATCTGAGTCAGCGTCAACAAGTGCATCGACATCAGCATCTGAATCAGCAAGCACAAGTGCAAGTACATCAGCATCAGAGTCAGCGTCAACAAGCGCGTCAACATCAGCGTCTGAATCAGCAAGCACAAGTGCAAGTACATCAGCAAGCACAAGTGCATCGACCTCAGCATCTGAATCAGCAAGCACAAGCGCATCAACATCAGCATCTGAGTCAGCAAGCACAAGTGCATCGACCTCAGCATCAACAAGTGCATCGACTTCAGCGTCAGAGTCAGCATCAACAAGTGCATCGACCTCAGCGTCAGAGTCAGCGTCAACAAGTGCAAGCACATCAGCATCTGAATCAGCATCAACAAGTGCAAGCACATCAGCATCTGAATCAGCAAGCACAAGTGCATCGACATCAGCATCTGAGTCAGCAAGCACAAGTGCATCAACATCAGCATCTGAATCAGCAAGCACAAGCGCGTCAACATCAGCATCTGCATCAGCAAGCACAAGCGCATCAACATCAGCATCTGAGTCAGCAAGCACAAGTGCAAGCACATCAGCATCTGAGTCAGCAAGCACATCAGCGTCTGAATCAGCGTCAACAAGTGCATCGACATCAGCGTCTGAATCAGCAAGCACAAGTGCATCGACATCAGCATCTGAATCAGCAAGCACAAGTGCATCGACATCAGCATCTGAGTCAGCAAGCACAAGTGCATCAACATCAGCATCTGCATCAGCAAGCACAAGCGCATCAACATCAGCATCTGAGTCAGCAAGCACAAGTGCAAGCACATCAGCATCTGAGTCAGCAAGCACAAGCGCGTCAACATCAGCGTCTGAGTCAGCAAGCACAAGTGCATCGACATCAGCGTCAGAGTCAGCAAGCACAAGCGCGTCAACATCAGCATCTGAATCAGCAAGCACAAGCGCATCAACATCAGCATCAGAATCAGCAAGCACAAGTGCAAGCACATCAGCATCTGAATCAGCATCTGAGTCAGCGTCAACAAGTGCGTCGACCTCAGCATCTGAGTCAGCGTCAACAAGTGCATCGACCTCAGCATCTGAGTCAGCATCAACAAGTGCATCGACCTCAGCATCTGAATCAGCGTCAACAAGTGCAAGCACATCAGCGTCTGAATCAGCGTCAACAAGTGCAAGCATATCAGCATCTGAATCAGCATCAACAAGTGCATCGACCTCAGCATCTGAGTCAGCATCAACAAGTGCATCGACCTCAGCATCTGAATCAGCGTCAACAAGTGCAAGCACATCA
>NZ_JASHFS010000038.1:0-1619 GCF_047460685.1 Streptococcus infantis
GGATTCGAACCCGTGTTACCGCCGTGAAAAGGCGGTGTCTTAACCCCTTGACCAACGGACCGGAGTTGTTATTTTCAACTCTTACTATTATACCGACTTTTCTTACTTTGTCAACACCTTTTTTTAATTTTTTTTTTAGAAGTCTTGTAATGTTTCCTTCAGCTCTATGAGAAGAGCTTTGCGGCCTTTAAATCGTTCGTCTGCCCAGAGTTTCGGTTAATTTTTTTCTTACAATAATTGTTTTTTTATGAAGCACATATCATTTTTTGAAACATTTTTTCATATTACTCAAGTAACTGTTGCATTCTTATTTTCAGAAAATTTGAATCATTTCCTTTAGGAGAGCATTGACATAGGTGAACTTGTATTTTGTTTTCTATATATCAAAATCTTTGATTTATAGTTGATTGAAATAAGATGTGAACAAAGAGGTTAGGAAAGTCAAATTAATTTCTAAAAATGTTTTAGAATCTATATTGTACTACTCTAAGTTCAATCCACTATAAATTCGAGTTCCCTCAACTTTTTGGCTCTATAATATTTGTAGTGGGTAAATTCCCTATGGATCTTATGGAGCCTATTTTGTTGTAGAAAAAAAGTCCCATAGGACCTATAATGAAAAGCGACTAAACAACTCATTAGAAAGATTCATATGGAACAATTACATTTTATCACAAAACTACTCGATATTAAAGACCCTAATATCCATATTCTAGACATCATCAATAAGGATACACTCAAGGAAATCATCGCTAAACTGGATTACAATGCCCCATCTTGTCCTGATTGTGGACATCAAATGAAGAAATATGACTTTCAAAAACCGTCGAAAATTCCTTACCTCGAAATGACTGGTATGCCTACTAGAATCCTCCTGAAAAAGCGTCGATTCAAGTGCTATCATTGCTCGAAAATGATGGTCGCCGAAACCTCTCTCGTCAAGAAGAATCATCAAATTCCTCGTATCATCAACCAAAAGATTGCGCAAAAGCTGATTGAAAAGACTTCTATGACCGATATTGCTCATCAGCTGGCTATTTCAACTTCAACCGTCATTCGTAAGCTCAATGACTTCCGTTTTAAGTCTGATTTTTCTTACCTCCCTGAGATTATGTCCTGGGACGAGTACACTTTTACAAAGGGAAAGATGAGCTTTATTGCACAAGATTTTGACAAGCTCAACATTATCACTGTTCTTGAGGGCAGAACACAGGCTGTCATCCGAAATCACTTTCTTCGTTACGATAGAGCAGTCCGATGTCAGGTGAAAATCATTACTATGGATATGTTTAGTCCCTACTATGCCTTAGCTAAACAGCTTTTTCCAAACGCTAAAATCGTGTTGGATCGTTTCCATATTGTCCAACACATGAGCCGTGCTATGAGTCGTGTGCGTGTCCAAATCATGAATCAGTTTCATCGAAAATCCCATGAATACAAGGCTATCAAGCGTTACTGGAAGCTCATTCAACAGGATAGTCGTAAACTCAGCGATAAACGTTTTTATCGCCCTACTTTTCGCATGCACTTAACAAATAAGGAGATTCTAGACAAGCTTTTGAGCTATTCAGAAGACTTGAGACACCACTATAATCTCTATCAGCTCTTGCTTTTTCACT
>NZ_JASHFS010000039.1:0-1504 GCF_047460685.1 Streptococcus infantis
TCGTCGGGCTCATAACCCGAAGGTCGTAGGTTCAAATCCTGCTCCCGCAATAAGGCTCGGTAGCTCAGTTGGTAGAGCAATGGATTGAAGCTCCATGTGTCGGCGGTTCGATTCCGTCTCGCGCCATTTAAATATTTTGGAAGGGTAGCGAAGAGGCTAAACGCGGCGGACTGTAAATCCGCTCCTTCGGGTTCGGGGGTTCGAATCCCTCCCCTTCCATAACCTTAACTACGGGCATAGTTTAAAGGTAGAACTAAGGTCTCCAAAACCTTCAGTGTGGGTTCAATTCCTACTGCCCGTGTTTTAAAATTATGGCGGGTGTGGTGAAGTGGTTAACACACCAGATTGTGGCTCTGGCATGCGTGGGTTCGATCCCCATCACTCGCCTATTTTATATTATTGGGGTATAGCCAAGCGGTAAGGCAAGGGACTTTGACTCCCTCATGCGTTGGTTCGAATCCAGCTACCCCAGTTATACTTTGCCGGCGTGGCGGAATTGGCAGACGCGCTGGACTCAAAATCCAGTGTCCGCAAGGACGTGCCGGTTCGACCCCGGCCGCCGGTATAGTAGAAAAGACAAGGCTTAGAAACCTTGTCTTTTTGTTATGTCATAAGAAATTTCTTGGAATTGTTACTAATAATTACTAATTTCATATAAAAGCACATGATTAAAAGTTATAGAAAGTGATATTTTGAGGTAATTGTATCATAGTAAAGAACAGGTATTGTTTTGCTATTCGTTACATCTCCATCAATAAAGTAATGACTTTTACTATCATAGTAAATCTTACCTAGGTATCTTCTATCTTTAGCTACTTCCCAAGAAGCAATATGGCCCGAAATAATAGCTTTATGAAATCTACCAGTAGTAATAGGAAATTTGTTTGTAAATATTTCTGAACTCGTTAGTTCTTTCCAAAGCTTTCCTGCTTCTTCATCAATGCCAGCATGGACAAAAATTTGGGTTTCAGTTTCATAATAGCGTTCATCTCTATATCGTTTTTTAAACCAGTTTATAAATGGGTTGAATTTGATATTATTTTTAATTTCATTTCTAACACCTGTTTCAAAGTTGTTAGCATTCGATTTAAAAATATAGTTCAATTCCTCTGGAGAGAAGAAGCTTTTTATTGTTTCTGGAAATGCTGAAGCAGTAGGTTTATCTAAAATCAACCAATCATAAAACCATTCTTCATGATTCCCTAGAAGAGTAATAATTTGATTAGGATAAACCTCCTCAAGTTCGATTATTTTGGAAATGACTTGAAAAGATTGAAGTCCATTATCAAGATAATCTCCTAGTAAAAATAGGCGATTATCTTTATCGTTTAAATTTACTTTATTGAGAGCGTCTCTGAATTCATCCAAGTATCCATGTATAGTCAATTGAAACAAGAACAAGACAAAAGAGCCTCGAAAAAAGTACTACAACTTGGCAATACCTTTTTGAGATGCTTTTTGATATGGGCCCATGTTTTCTCAATAGGATTGTACTCAGGTGAGT
>NZ_JASHFS010000040.1:0-1435 GCF_047460685.1 Streptococcus infantis
TGTACTGACCCCAAAAAGTTAGACAATTAATTTAAGCAAAGGATTTAATTCTGTATTGTACAGGACTAAGTCCTTTTAGTTTTACCTTAATTCGTTTGTTGTTGTAGTAATCAATATAGTCTACAATAGCTTGTTCCAAGTGCTCAAGTGACTGAAACGTATTCTCATAACCATAAAACATTTCAGACTTAAGAATGCCAAAGAAAGATTCCATCATACCGTTATCTGGGCTATTTCCCTTACGTGACATAGATGGTTGGATTCCCTTATTCTTTAAAAAATGATGATAGAAATCGTGTTGGTATTGCCATCCTTGATCACTATGGAGAATTGTATTTTCGTAATGATTCTCTGTAAATGCTTGTTCTAGCATAGCTTTCATTTGTACTAAGTTCGGCGAAGTAGAAAGATTGTAGGAGATAATTTCACTGTTAAAGCCATCTAAAACTGGTGATAAATAAAGCTTTTGGCTGCTTGCTGGAATGGCAAATTCTGTCACATCTGTGTAGCACTTTTGCATTGGTTTGGTTGCTTCAAATTGACGTTGAATAAGGTTATCTGCTTTCTTGCCAACCTCTCCTTGGTATGAAGAATACTTCCGTTTACGGCGAATTCGAGCCGTTAAACCAAGTACTTTCATAAGACGCTGCACCTTCTTATGGTTCACTACGAAGCCACGATTTCGTAATTCTAGAGTCATGCGACGATAGCCGTAATTTCCTTTATGCTCAGTATAAATTGACTGAATTTCAGCTTTAATATCATAATCTTTATCGCTTTGATCCAGCTGTTTTAAGTGGTAATAATAGGTTGAACGGGCAAGCTTAATAATCTTTAGAAGGATATCTAACGAAAACTCTGTTACCAGTCCTTGAACAATTTCCGTTTTTCTTCTTGCTCCTTTTCGTCCCTCAATCGGAGTTCTCTCAACTTTTTTAGAATGGCATTCTCCGCTCTCAAGTACTCATTTTCTGCTTGAAGACGTTCTAATTCTGTCATATCTTCAAATCTCTTCTTTGGCTTACGTCCCATTTTAGGTGGTCTCCCTCTTGTTTTCTCAACAATAGTATACCCGTTTTTCTTATATTGTGCCAGCCAATTCGAAAGTAATCCACTACTTGGAAGGGCATAATCCAGAGACACCCTAATTTGTGAACGCCCCTCAAGAAGAACTTTATCAATGATCTCTTGTTTTAGTTCAGGAGAATAGTAACAATTCTTTCCTTTTTTGACGATTTCTATTCCATAACGATCAATCAATTTAATCATGTACTGAAGATTAGAAATGTTTATCCCAAATTGATTTGAAAGTTGTCTAAAGCTCTCTCCTTTCTTTCTTAATTCATATATTTGAACTTTATCTTCATAAGTTAATTTCATAATAAAAACACCCCAAAAGTTAGATTTTTATGTCTAACTTTTGGGGTGCAGTTCA
>NZ_JASHFS010000041.1:0-1415 GCF_047460685.1 Streptococcus infantis
GGCTCTATAATATTTGTAGTGGGTAAATCCCCTATAGATATTATGGAGCCTATTTTGTTGTAGAAAAAAAGTCCCATATGACCTATAATGAAAAGCGACAAAACAACTCATTAGAAAGATTCATATGGAACAATTACATTTTATCACAAAACTCCTTGATATTAAAGACCCAAACATCAAGATTGTAGATATCATCAATATGGATACTCACAAAGAAATCAGCGCTAAACTGGATTATGAGGCTCCATCTTGCCCTGAGTGCGGATGTCAAATGAAGAAATATGACTTCCAAAAACCGTCGAAAATTCCTTATCTTGAAACAACTGGTATGCCTACTAGAATCCTCCTTAGAAAGCGTCGATTCAAGTGCTATCATTGCTCGAAAATGATGGTCGCTGAGACTTCTATCGTCAAGAAGAATCATCAAATTCCTCGTATTATCAACCAAAAAATTGCGCAAAAGTTAATTGAAAAGACTTCTATGACTGATATTGCCCATCAGCTATCCATTTCAACTTCAACTGTCATTCGTAAACTCAATGACTTTCACTTTAAGCATGATTTTTCTCGTCTTCCAGAGATTATGTCTTGGGACGAGTACGCCTTTACTAAGGGAAAGATGAGCTTTATTGCACAAGATTTTGATAATCTCAACATCATCACTGTTCTTGAAGGCAGAACACAAGCTATCATCCGCAATCACTTTCTTCGCTACGATAGAGCGGTTCGCTGTCAGGTGAAAATCATTACTATGGATATGTTTAGTCCTTACTATAACTTGGCTAAACAGCTTTTTCCTTATGCTAAAATCGTTCTAGATCGTTTTCACATTGTGCAACATCTTAGCCGTGCTATGAGTCGTGTCCGTGTTCAAATCATGAATCAATTTGATAGAAAATCCCATGAATACAAAGCTATCAAGCGCTACTGGAAGCTCATTCAACAGGATAGTCGTAAACTAAGTGATAAACGTTTTTATCGCCCTACTTTTCGCATGCACTTAACAAATAAGGAGATTCTAGACAAGCTTTTGAGCTATTCAGAAGACTTGAGACACCACTATAATCTCTATCAGCTCTTGCTTTTTCACTTTCAGAACAAGGAGCCAGACAAATTTTTCGGACTCATTGAGGACAATCTTAAACAGGTTCATCCTCTTTTTCAGACTGTCTTTAAGACATTTCTCAAGGACAAAGAGAAAATTGTCAACGCCCTTCAACTACCCTATTCCAACGCCAAATTGGAAGCGACCAATAATCTCGTTAAACTTATCAAACGAAATGCCTTTGGATTTCGGAACTTTGACAACTTTAAGAAACGAATTTTCATCGCTCTGAATATAAAAATGAAGAGGACATCAATTGTCCTCTCCAGATGTTAGTTTTTATTCAACCCACTACAGTTGACAATGAGCC
>NZ_JASHFS010000042.1:0-1394 GCF_047460685.1 Streptococcus infantis
CATATGAATCTTTCTAATGAGTTGTTTTGTCGCTTTTCATTATAGGTCATATGGGACTTTTTTTCTACAACAAAATAGGCTCCATAATATCTATAGGGGATTTACCCACTACAAATATTATAGAGCCAAAAACCGTAAGAATTTCTTCTTACGGTTTTTCTAGCAAATTCATAGAATTGAGATTCTCAGTTTTGCTTTATTTGAGTAATTTCTTACTCTTCTTCCTCACGTTTTTTAGCGAAGAGGAGTCCACCTGTCGCTGCTGCAAGAAGTGCTAAAGCAAGTGAAGCGCTAGATTGTTCTGTACCAGTATTTGGCAATTCTTTCGCTCCTGCTTTCTTAGCTGGTGCTTGAGCAGGTGAATCTTGGTTAGTAGCTGGATTAACTGCTACTGAACCATCTGATTTCTTGACTGTCTTATCTGCTGGAATAACAGATGTAGTACCATCTTCAAAGGTTACAACTACTGATCCGTCTTTGTTTACCTTGATATCTTTCGCAGTTGGGTTAGATTTCTTAACTTCTTCTGCTACCTTAGCTTTTTCGGGGTCAGTCAAGTTGCTTGGATCTGTAACTGGAGTTACTGATGGATTCTTAACTCCATCTGATTCCTTAACTTTATCTGATGATTTCTTAACTGTCTTATCTGCTGGAATAACAGCTGTTGTACCATCTTCAAAGGTTACAACTACTGATCCATCTTTATTAACCTTGATATCTTTCGCAGTTGGGTTAGATTTCTTAACTTCTTCTGCTACCTTAGCTTTTTCGGCGTCAGTCAAGTTGCTTGGATCTGTAACTGGAGTTACTGATGGATTCTTAACTCCATCTGATTCCTTAACTTTATCAGATGATTTCTTAACTGTCTTATCTGCTGGGATAAAGGCTGTGGTGCCATCTTCAAAGGTTACAATTACTGATCCGTCTTTGTTAACCTTGATATCTTTCGCAGTTGGGTTAGATTTCTTAACTTCATCTGCTACCTTACCTTTTTCTGCATCAGTCAAGTTGCTTGGATCTGTAACTGGTGTTACTGATGGATCCTTAACGACTTTATCAGCTGATTTCTTAACTGTCTTATCTGCTGGGATAACCGCTGTTGTACCATCTGGGTATGTAACAGTTGTTGTGCCATCTTTGCCAACTTTAACGTCAGTTACGGTTGGGTTAGATTTCTTAACTTCATCTGCTACCTTACCTTTTTCTGCATCAGTCAAGTTGCTTGGATCTGTAACTGGTGTTACTGATGGATCCTTAACTGCTTTATCTGCTGATTTCTTAGCTGTCTTATCTGCTGGGATAACCGCTGTTGTACCATCTGGGTATGTAACAGTTGTTGTGCCATCTTTGCCAACTTTAACGTCAGTTACGGTTGGGTTAGATTTCTTAACTTC
>NZ_JASHFS010000043.1:0-1192 GCF_047460685.1 Streptococcus infantis
GTTACGGTGATTGGGTTACCATCTTTACCTGGGATTTCTACCTTAGTTCCTGGTGGGAATGTTGAGCCATCTGGTTTCTTAGGTGTTACTGTAACGTCACCTGTCTTAGGATCTTGTTCAACATCTAGTGTTGGTGTCTTACGAGCTGGTGTTGTTACATCTACTGGTTGTGATGGTTTCTTATTAGGTTCGGTTACTGTTCCTGTACCTGGGACATCTTTCTTAGGAAGGTTGTCATTTGGTACTTCACCTGAACCATTGTCGCCAATTGTAACTGTGATTGGTGTTCCATTTTCACCTGGGATTTCTACCGTAGTTCCTGGTGGGTATGGTTTTCCATTTGGTTTCTTAGGCGTTACAATTGCATCACCATTTGGTTTACGTGTGATTTCAATCTCACTTGGTGTTTCAGTTGTTGGGGTATTTGGTGTTACCTTACCTGGTGTTGTTACTGGAACTTCTACAGCTGGTTTACCTGGTTCTGTAATCTTACCTGTACCTGGAACTTTACCGTCTGGTAATTCACTGTTTGGTACTTTACCTTTACCGTCTTCACCGATTGTTACGGTGATTGGGTTTCCATCTTTACCTGGGATTTCTACCTTAGTTCCTGGTGGATATGGTTTTCCATCTGGTTTCTTAGGTGTTACTGTAACGTCACCTGTCTTAGGATCTTGTTCAACATCTACTGTTGGTGTCTTACGAGCTGGTGTTGTTACATCCACTGGTTGTGATGGTTTCTTGTTAGGTTCTGTTACTTTACCTTTACCTGGGACATCTGTCTTAGGAAGGTTGTCATTTGGTACTTCACCTGAACCATTGTCGCCAATTGTAACTGTGATTGGGGTGCCATTTTCACCTGGAATTTCTACCGTAGTTTTTGGTGGGTATGTTGAACCGTCTGGTTTCTTAGGCGTTACAATCGCATTTCCATTTGGTTGTTGAGTGATTTCAATCTTACCTGGTTTTTCAGTTACTGGTGTTTCTGGTGTTACCTTAGCTGGAGTTTCTACTGGAACTTCAACTGCTGGTTGACCTGGTTCTGTAATCTTACCTGTTCCTGGGACTTTACCGTCTGGTAATTCACTGTTTGGTACTTTACCTTTACCGTCTTCACCGATTGTGACTGTGATTGGGTTACCATCTTTACCTGGGATTTCTACCTTAGTTCCTGGTGGATATGTTGAGCCAT
>NZ_JASHFS010000044.1:0-1089 GCF_047460685.1 Streptococcus infantis
GTGTCTTGAACTCTACTGTTGTGCCCTTAGGAAGATCGCCGACATTACCGATTGAATCTTTAGCAGATGGTTTATCTCCTGGTTTAACAGTTTGATCTTTCGCTGTTGGAGTATTCTTGTCTGCATCAGATGTCTTCTCTGGATCTTTTACAGTTACTTTAACTGGTACTTCATCCTTAGATCCATCTGGGTATGTTACAACGACTGTAGCGTCTTTGTCACCTGGGGTAGTTGTGTCTACTGGTGTCTTGAACTCTACTGTTGTGCCCTTAGGAAGATCGCCGACATTACCGATTGAATCTTTAGCAGATGGTTTATCTCCTGGTTTAACAGTTTGATCTTTCGCTGTTGGAGTATTCTTGTCTGCATCTGTAGCTGGTGCACTTGGATCTTTTACAGTTACTTTAACTGGTACTTCATCCTTAGATCCATCTGGGTATGTTACAACGACTGTAGCGTCTTTATCACCTGGTGTAGTTGTGTCTACTGGTGTCTTGAACTCTACTGTTGTGCCCTTAGGAAGATCGCCGACATTACCGATTGAATCTTTAGCAGATGGTTTATCTCCTGGTTTAACAGTTTGATCTTTCGCTGTTGGAGTATTCTTGTCTGCATCTGTAGCTGGTGCACTTGGATCTTTTACAGTTACTTTAACTGGTACTTCATCCTTAGATCCATCTGGGTATGTTACAACGACTGTAGCGTCTTTATCACCTGGTGTAGTTGTGTCTACTGGTGTCTTGAACTCTACTGTTGTGCCCTTAGGAAGATCGCCGACATTACCGATTGAATCTTTAGCAGATGGTTTATCTCCTGGTTTAACAGTTTGATCTTTCGCTGTTGGAGTATTCTTGTCTGCATCAGATGTCTTCTCTGGATCTTTTACAGTTACTTTAACTGGTACTTCATCCTTAGATCCATCTGGGTATGTTACAACGACTGTAGCGTCTTTGTCACCTGGGGTAGTTGTGTCTACTGGTGTCTTGAACTCTACTGTTGTGCCCTTAGGAAGATCGCCGACATTACCGATTGAATCTTTAGCAGATGGTTTATCTCCTGGTTTAACAGTTTGATCTTTCGCTGTTGGAG
>NZ_JASHFS010000045.1:0-1032 GCF_047460685.1 Streptococcus infantis
ACTGGTTTACCTGGTTTGCTTGGATCTTTTGGATCTGGCAAGTATGGTTTGTAGCCTGGTACATTAGGAACAACTGGTTGACCTGGTTTCGTTGGATCCGTTGGATCATTTGGATACTTCACTTCTGGTGTTGATGGGAAGTTTGGATCGTTTGGTGTCTCTGGTTTTGGAACCAAGTTTCCAAGTGGTTTGTAAGTTACAGTTTCTTCGAGATTTTCTTGAGTGACTGTCTTAGAAGCAACACTTGCTTTATCCGCATAGTATCCAGTAACACTTGGCGTTGGAACTGCATCATAGTTAGTCTTATTAGTTGTCCATGCTTCATCAGGGTTAAGAACTTTACCTGTAACTTTATCAAGTTTTAAGGTACGTGTCCATTGTGCATTTTGAACATTGTCTGCTGGTGTTTGACTACCTGCACCTACATAATGAACAGTTGACATTACATCTTTCTTCCATTGATCTGTCGCTGGGTATTTAGGACTGTTTGGATCATTTGGATTGATTGGATCTGTTGGATTATGTGGATCGTTTGGTCCAACTGGAGTTTCACCATGTTTCAAGGTTACTGTCCAGGTTTGATCTACTGATGCATCGGTATCGAAGTGAACTCCTGCTGGGAATTCATCGCTTACAAGAACATAGCCACGATCTTCATAATACTTGATCTTGTCCGCAGTTGAGTAGTTGATTGCCTCACCTGATTTACCACCGACTTGATCATTGGCAAGGGTTTGACCTGTTGTTTGGTCAACGTACTTGATAATAGCTTTTTGTTCCGCCTTACGGTAGACAACAGGTGTATCAGATCCTGGGTCATTAGGTGTTACACTTGGTGTATCTGTCACATAACCTGGGATAACTGGAGTTGGAGTCTCGCCACCCTTAGTTGGATCTTGTGGATCATTGTTGTACTGTGGAGTTGGTGCTTTAGGAATTGGGTTTCCTTCTGGATCAACTGGAATGATCTTACCAAGTGGTTTATAAGTAACCTTATCCGTAACTTCTGGTTGATCTGGAGTAACTGTCTTA
>NZ_JASHFS010000046.1:0-901 GCF_047460685.1 Streptococcus infantis
TATAGTCAATTGAAACAAGAACAAGACAAAAGAGCCTCGAAAAAAGTACTACAACTTGGCAATACCTTTTTGAGATGCTTTTTGATATGGGCCCATGTTTTCTCAATAGGATTGTACTCAGGTGAGTAGGGAGGCAGTGGTAAAAGTTTATGCCCAAATTCTTCACATAAGAGCTCTAGCTTACCCATTCTATGGAATCTTGCATTATCCATAATAATAACTGATGGTGTGTTTAATGTTGGTAAGAGAAACTTCTGAAACCAAGCTTCAAAAAAGTCGCTCGTCATTGTTTCTTCGTAAGTCATTGGAGCGATTAACTCACCATTTGTTAGCCCTGCAACCAAAGAAATCCTCTGATATCTTCTTCCATATACTTTACCTCTTATTAACTGACCTTTTAATGAGCGACCATATTCTCGATAAAAATAAGTATCGAATCCTGTTTCATCAATATAAACAGGTGCTAGATGCTTTAAACTATTAAAATTTTTAAGAAATAAGGCTACTTTTCCTGGGTCTTGTTCAAAGTAGGTGTGGTTCTTTTTTTTCGAGTGTAGCCCATAGCTTTAAGAGCATAGTGGATAGTAGTTGGATGACAGTCAAATTTAGCAGCTATCTCAGTCAAATAAGCATCTGGATTGTCAGTAAGATAGTTTTTGAGTCTATCTCTATCAACTTTTCTTGGTTTTGTTCCTTTTACTTGATGGTTTAATTCTCCTGTTTTCTCTTTTAGCTTTAACCAGCCATAAATGGTATTACGTGAGATTTGGAAAATGTGTGATGCTTCTGTTATACTACCTGTTCGCTCACAATAGGAGAGAACTTTTTTACGAAAATCTATTGAATATGCCATAAGAAGATTATACCACATTATGTACTGTTTTAGGTTCATTTTACTATA
>NZ_JASHFS010000047.1:0-893 GCF_047460685.1 Streptococcus infantis
TATAGTTATTTAGTTTTAAAAAAGCACTCTAATGATTCAAAGATATTGGGGACTTCCCTTAATAAATCTGTCACTTTCTTTTTCAAGATAGCCCAAGCCTGCTCAATAGGATTCAAATCTGGTGAATACGGTGGTAGAGGTAAGAAAAAGTGTTTATCTTGAATGCAAAGCTCATCCAAGATGTTCTTGGGATGAAAACTAGCATTGTCCATGACAATGACATGAGGGGTCTTCAAAGCAGGTAGAAGTTGCGTTTTGAACCACTCCACAAAGAAATCGCTCGCCATATTTTCCTTGTAAATCATAGGAGCTATAAACTCTCCGTCTACTTGTCCTGCAACAATTGAAGTCCGCTCAAAACGCCGTCCACTAATCTTTTCATAGACTTTCTCCCCTCTAGGAGCCCGTGCATAAGGACGATAGAGGTAGCGGTCGATTCCTGTTTCGTCAATATATACGACTGGTAAATCTTTTAGGCTATTCAAAATATCAAGAAACTCAGCGACTTTCTCAGGATCTTGTTCCTTAAAGCTAGTCGTCTTTTTTTAAAGTGACCTTAATCTGCTTTAAAGCTGCCCATACTGAAGGAACAGCACAATCAAAATGTGTCGCAATTTCCCGTAAAAAAGCATCTGGATGAGCCTCTACAAAGGCCTTCAACTCCTCCAAAGGAATCTTTCGGCTTTTGGCGACTCGCTTTTTCCGCTCTAAGTGTCCTTGTTCACGTAATTTCTTTTCCCATGTGAAGAGAGTTCTGACGCCAACATCAAAAACTTTGGCCGCCTCGACATGGCTGTGTCCCTCTTTGATGTAATCTAATGCTCGTTGTTTAAAATCTGTACTATATGCCATGGCTTTATTATAACATGTATTTTATAAACTAAGTGACTATA
>NZ_JASHFS010000048.1:0-874 GCF_047460685.1 Streptococcus infantis
CAGATACTGATCCGTCATTGTTAACTTTAACATCTGTCGCAGTTGGGTTAGCTTTCTTAACTTCTTCAGCTACTTTAGCTTTTTCTGCATCTGTCAAGTTGTTAGGATCTACTACTGGAGTAAGAGCTGGTACTTTAACATTATCCGCATCCTTACCATCACCTTTACCAACTGTTTTCTCTGTTGGAGTTGATGTATTGCCTGATGCATCTTTTGCTACGGCAGTCACTTTATCACCAGCTTTCAAGCCCATAACTGGAAGATAGAAGAGACCAGCTTCATTTGTAGTAACAGTAACTGTTTCACTATTTGGAAGAGTGATTTCAACGATTGTTCCTGGTTCTGCTGTTCCTGAAACAGCTTTATCACCTTCTTTAACATCGTTCACAACTGGGGCTGCTGGTGCTGTCTTATCATCGGCTTTCGCTACGGTTACTGTTGTCGCATCTGATGTGTTACCTGCGTCATCTGTCGCTGTTACTGAGACTGTCTTACCTTCTTCCAAACCGCTAACTGGAACACTGAAGTTGCCATCTTGGTCAGCTTTAGCTGATACTTTATCACCATTTGGAAGAGTGACTTCGACGGTTGAACCTGCTTCAGCTGTACCTGTTACTGCTGTGTCACCTGCTTTAACTGGGTTCACAACTGGGGCTGCTGGAGCTGTCTTATCATCGGCTTTCGCTACGGTTGCTGTTGTCGCATCTGATGTGTTACCTGCGTCATCTGTCGCTGTTACAGATACTGTTTTATAGTCAATTGAAACAAGAACAAGACAAAAGAGCCTCGAAAAAAGTACTACAACTTGGCAATACCTTTTTGAGATGCTTTTTGATATGGGCCCATGTTTTCTCAATAGGATTGTACTCAGGTG
>NZ_JASHFS010000049.1:0-672 GCF_047460685.1 Streptococcus infantis
GTACCAGGCTACAAACCATACTTGCCAGATCCAAAAGATCCAAGCAAACCAGGTCAACCAGTAGAACCAGGTAAGGAGCTTCCAAACCTTCCAACAAACCCAGGTGACGACACACCAATCATCTACGTACCAATCGTAAATGATGTGAAGAAATCAACTAAACAAACAGTTAAGTTTGAAGGAGCAGGTGATAAGACTCCAGCTGACAATGTCCAAGATGACTTCACCTTCACTGGTAAAGAAAACAAAGCTTCTGGAACTACAACATGGAATGAGAAGAGCCATACTTACGGTAAGGTATCTGTTCCAGTAATTCCAGGTTACTACGCTGATAAGTCAGAAGCCGGTGGTAAGACAGTTACTCCAGAAAATCCTGAAGCAATAGATACAGTTACTTACAAACCGCTTGGTAGCTTGGTTCCGAAATCTGATGATCCGAAATTCCCATCAACACCAGATGTGAAATATCCAAATGATCCAACAGATCCAGGTAAACCAGGTAAACCAATCGTTCCAGACGTACCAGGCTACAACCCATACTTGCCAGATCCAAAAGATCCAAGCAAACCAGGTCAACCAGTAGAACCAGGTAAGGAGCTTCCAAACCTTCCAACAAACCCAGGTGACGACACACCAATCATCTACGTACCAATCGTAAATGATGTGAAGAAA
>NZ_JASHFS010000050.1:0-624 GCF_047460685.1 Streptococcus infantis
GCGCATCAACATCAGCATCTGAGTCAGCGTCAACAAGTGCATCGACATCAGCATCTGAGTCAGCATCAACAAGTGCAAGTACTTCAGCATCTGAATCAGCGTCAACAAGTGCATCGACCTCAGCGTCAACAAGTGCATCGACATCAGCATCTGAATCAGCAAGCACAAGTGCAAGCACATCAGCATCTGAATCAGCATCAACAAGTGCATCGACATCAGCATCTGAGTCAGCGTCAACAAGTGCATCGGCATCAGCGTCTGAATCAGCAAGCACAAGCGCGTCAACAAGTGCATCGACATCAGCATCTGAATCAGCGTCAACCAGTGCATCGACCTCAGCATCTGAGTCAGCAAGCACAAGTGCGTCGACCTCAGCATCTGAGTCAGCGTCAACCAGTGCATCGACCTCAGCATCTGAGTCAGCATCAACAAGTGCATCGACCTCAGCATCTGAATCAGCGTCAACAAGTGCAAGCACATCAGCGTCTGAATCAGCGTCAACAAGTGCATCGACCTCAGCATCTGAATCAGCGTCAACAAGTGCAAGCACATCAGCGTCTGAATCAGCGTCAACAAGTGCAAGCATATCAGCATCTGAATCAGCATCAACAAGTGCATCGACCT
>NZ_JASHFS010000051.1:0-584 GCF_047460685.1 Streptococcus infantis
TACACCAGGTGATAAAGGAACTACAGTCGTTGTGACTTACCCAGATGGTTCTAAGGATGAAGTACCAGTTAAAGTAACTGTAAAAGATCCAAGTGCACCAGCTACAGATGCAGACAAGAACACTCCAACAGCGAAAGATCAAACTGTTAAACCAGGAGATAAACCATCTGCTAAAGATTCAATCGGTAATGTCGGAGATCTTCCTAAGGGCACAACAGTAGAGTTCAAGACACCAGTAGACACAACTACACCAGGTGATAAAGGAACTACAGTCGTTGTGACTTACCCAGATGGTTCTAAGGATGAAGTACCAGTTAAAGTAACTGTAAAAGATCCAAGTGCACCAGCTACAGATGCAGACAAGAACACTCCAACAGCGAAAGATCAAACTGTTAAACCAGGAGATAAACCATCTGCTAAAGATTCAATCGGTAATGTCGGAGATCTTCCTAAGGGCACAACAGTAGAGTTCAAGACACCAGTAGACACAACTACACCAGGTGATAAAGGAACTACAGTCGTTGTGACTTACCCAGATGGTTCTAAGGATGAAGTACCAGTTAAAGTAACTGTAAAAGATCCAA
>NZ_JASHFS010000052.1:0-525 GCF_047460685.1 Streptococcus infantis
GAGCTACCGAGCTGCTCCATCCCGCGTTAATAATAAAGGAGGATGTGGGATTCGAACCCACGCACGCTTTTACACGCCTGACGGTTTTCAAGACCGTTCCCTTCAGCCGGACTTGGGTAATCCTCCAATAAATAGTCCGTACGGGATTCGAACCCGTGTTACCGCCGTGAAAAGGCGGTGTCTTAACCCCTTGACCAACGGACCATATTTCAATGGGCACGAGTGGACTCGAACCACCGACCTCACGCTTATCAGGCGTGCGCTCTAACCACCTGAGCTACGCGCCCAAGTTAAAAAACTTGGTAAATGAACGAAATGTTCAAAGCGGGTGACGAGAATCGAACTCGCGACAACAGCTTGGAAGGCTGTAGTTTTACCACTAAACTACACCCGCTAAAATGGGAGTTAACGGGATCGAACCGCTGACCCTCTGCTTGTAAGGCAGATGCTCTCCCAGCTGAGCTAAACTCCCTTTAGCTAAGCGACTTCCTTATCTCACAGGGGGCAACCCCCAACTACTTCCGG